>BQJI01000187.1 GCA_021604625.1 Hyphobacterium sp.
CTTCAGATCCGCCGTTTCCTGCACCGCTTCGGCAACCTCGTCATAATGCGCCGTCTCGCCGATGGAATCATTTTGCGGAACACGTCCCAGCGTCATCACCAGATCGACGGTCACGTCCTGACGCGCTTTGCGCTCGAAATCATGCACACCCAGAGATACCGGCACCCGCAAGGCAGTGATTTCAATATCAATCTGGGGCATGGCGTGCGCCTTTGAACTCTTGTGAACGGGCCGTGCATAAGCGCGAAAAGCCGGTGATTCAAGCCAGTCGCACCTTGGCGGACGCAATGCTTCGGACTAGACTAGTTTCAAATGAAACTATCCGGAGGCCGTCATGGTCGAGCTGCGCGTTCCCACAACAGATCCGATTGTCCAGCGTCAGGTGGAAGCGGGTCAGGTACGCGATGATTACACCATCGATCAGTGCTGGGATGAATATACCGACGAGGAGCACGCCATGTGGGCGAAGCTCTATGACCGCCAGACCGGAATGCTCGGTAATCGCGCGGTGAAGGAATTCTATGACGGGCTGGATGCGCTCGGCCTCGACAATACCAAAATCCCGGACTTTCGTGAGCTGAATCCCAAGCTGGAAGCCATGACCGGATGGAAGCTGGTCACCGTGCCGGGCCTGATCCCGGACGAGCCCTTCTTCACCCATCTGGCCAATCGCCAATTCCCGGTCGGGCGATTCATTCGCAAGCCGCACGAGATCGATTACCTGCAGGAGCCCGACATCTTCCACGATGTCTTTGGCCATTCGCCGCTTCTGGGGCTGAAAACCTTTGGCGATTACATGGCCGCCTATGGCCGTGGCGGCTTGCGCGCGCTGAAATTCGGCACGCTGGAAAACATTACGCGCCTCTACTGGTACACGGTGGAATTTGGCCTGATCAAACAGGATGATGCGTTGAAGATTTACGGCGCCGGCATTGTCTCATCCTATTCCGAAAGCGTCTTCTCGCTGGAGGCGCGTTCGCCCAACCGCATCGGTTTTGACATCGAACGCATCATGCGCGCCCAGTATCGCTATGACGATTTCCAGCAGACCTATTTCGTCATCGACAGTTTCGAGCAATTGCTGAACCACACCGTCAATACCGATTTCGCGCCGCTCTATGATCGCATCAAGGGCCAGGACGATATCGCCGCGCGCGACACTGCAGAGGGCGATGATGTCATCCACAAAGGCACGCAGGAATACGCTGATGCCGGTGGCCGCTGGGAAGGCGCGCCTCAGGTTTAGGGGACATTTTCACCCGGCCAAGTTGCGCGAAATGCTCTGTATGATCCGGCGTCCGATTAGCATCGTATAATCTGCCAGACCTCATCAGGATGCGAATCGATGACTGATACCACGCCTTCCACACCACATGCACAAGTCAATGCGCTGGACGCGCTTCGAATTGGACTGGTGTTGATCCTCGCCGTGGCGCAAATTGCCGCCGGTGTGATCGGTTTTGTGGCGGGCTGGGAAGAAACAGTCGCCAGCCGCTCCAACGCCAATCCCACATTGATCACGCCGGCGTCCTATGCCTTCTCCATCTGGGGGCTGATTTTTCTCGGCTGTGTTGTGTACGCCCTCTATCAGGCCTGGCCCTCAAACCGGACCAATCCGCATCTCAGGCGCGCCGGGTGGCTGGCTGTGCTGGCGTTCAGCGCCAATACGGCCTGGCAGATATATACGCCGCTATATGGATTTGGTTGGCCGTCTCTGGCCATCATCCTGATCATTCCGGTTTCCATGCTGGTCCTGATCCATGGTCTGAACCGGCGCACGAAAATGTCGCGCTGGACGCGGGCGGTTCTCGCCCCGCTCTTCCTTCTGGGCGGGTGGGGGACAGCCGCCGCCTCGGTCAATCTGCTGATCACTTTAGACTGGGAAGGCTGGGTCTTTGTCGAGGTCAGCGATCTCACCCTTGCGCTCTCCTGCCTGTCGCTGGTGGTAGTGACAGCCGCTCTGACGGCGTGGCGGTGCGGCGCGCCCGATTATATCGCCGGTGTTGTCTGGGCGCTGGTGGCCATCATCGTCGCGAACAGCGCCGCCGGTGGAAATGACGTGGTGATGTATGCCGCTGGATCAGCCGCGATTTTGCTTGCCGTCATGACGATTTTTCGCGGGTTCCGGCGGATTTAGCCCCGCCGCAGCACCGCGCGTTCACCGCAGCTCGGACGGCCGATCTCGACGGCGACAAGGCCGGGCAGGTTCGGCGCGAGGCGGTCAAACAGCCAGGCGCAGATATTCTCCAGCGACGGCTGGGCCAGGCCCTCGACCTCGTTCAGCAGGTGATGGTCGAGCTTGTCGACCTCGATCTTGACGATCTGCTCGATTTTCCAGGTATCCTTGATCCAGCCCTTGTCATTGGGCTCACCCGCCAGCGTCACCGATCCGGCAAAGGAATGACCGTGCAGGCGCGCGAACGGATGGTCTTTCGCCTCGTGCTCGAAATAGTGAGCCGCCTCGAAGGTGAAATCCTTCGTGATTTCCAGCCGGGATGGGGTCATGAGCCTGCGCGCGTTACGGGATCTGGAGGGGATTCATCCAGACCAGCGCCGCGATATACGCAACATAGCCGCCAAAGAAAAGCATGCCGGCCAGCTTGCCGATATTGCGGCCCGCCAGAATCAGCAAGGCGAGGAGCGCGCTCGCGCCCAGCATCACCCAGAAATCAAACGCCATGAATTGCTCCGGCACGGGCAGGGCGGTGTTGGTCAGACCCGCTGCGAGCCCGGTCGCGCCGCCGACGGCAAAGACGTTGAACACGTTCGAGCCGAGCACATTGCCGATGGCGAGATCGCCCTGCTTGCGCATCACCGCGGCGACCACCGTGGCAAATTCCGGCAGGGACGTCCCGATCGCCAGCGCGGTCAGCCCGATGACGGCATCCGACACGCCCAGCAATCCCGCCGCTGCGGTGCCGCCGGTGACGATCATGTGCGCGCCGATGGGCAAAGCGATCAGGCCGACGATCAGCGCCACGATCACGCCCAGCATCGAGCCCTTGGCGGCGGCGGCTTCCAGCTCGGCGACTTCCGCCAGCAAAGGGTCGTCCTTGGCTTTCATCGCCGACATCGCCATCAGCGCGATGAAGACCAGAAGCGCGCCCAGTAGCAGTGCGCCTTCCATCATCGTGATGACGCCATCGCGGCTGACGATGATCAGCGCGGACCCGGCCAGCAGGGCGAACATGGCATTGCGTTTGACGCCGCGCGTCTGCGTGCCGATCACGCCGACCAGCGCGGGCAGGCCCAGCACGAACAGGACGTTGGCGATATTCGAGCCGACGATATTACCGAGCGCGAGGCCCGGCGCACCGGAGAGGGCGGCATCGACCGACACGACCAGTTCGGGCGCGGAGGTGCCGAAAGCGACAATGGTCAGGCCGACAATGAGGGGCGGAATTTTCGCCCGCTTGGCGACGGAGGCCGCACCGCGGATCAACATGTCGCCGCCAAACAGCAGCACCACAATCCCCGCCAGAATAAATCCGGCAGCCAGCAGCAGGGAATCCTCCAGACCCATCATCATGTCAGCCTCTCATTCAACAGAATCAGGCTAGTCGATACGGCCAAAGTCGATGAAATTGAGAATGCCGAAAACAACAAAAACGAGGCCAAGGGCGATCAGCGCGTACATGAAACACTCCGCAAAAAACAATCCGATTGGCCTGCTTTCTAACCGGGTTTGGCGCGCCCCGCTAGGGCGGGACTGCGCGGCATCGCGTCCCCCCTCATGAGCTGGAAACTCCGCTTCGAGCCGGTCCTGAGACCGCTGATGCAGGCCCATTGGCGGCGCACTCGCGGCATGACGTTGGGCGTGCAGGGCTGCGCCATGACAACGGAGGGAAAGGTCTGTCTGGTGCGCCACACCTATCGTCCCGGCTGGCATTTCCCCGGCGGCGGGGTGGAGCGCGGCGAAACCCTCTCCGCGGCCCTCACCAAGGAAATGCGCGAGGAGGCAGGCCTTGCGCTCACCGCCGCGCCGAGGCTCGTCTCCGTCTATTCGAATGAGGCCAAATTTCGCGGCGACCATATCGCGCTCTATCTGATCCGGGACTGGACGGCATGCGAGCCTGACCATCGCGATGAAATCGCCGAAGTGATCTGGACCCCTGCCGATGACCTCCCGCCGGAAACCTCGCCCGCCACGCGCCGCCGCCTTGCGGAAATTCTCGGTGGCACCCCGCCTGCCGACAGCTGGTAGCGCGCCCTCCTCCACCGTCATCCCGGACGGAGCATCGCGACGATCCGGGACCCATGCCGCATCGTTTCCGGTTTCAGCATGGGTTCCGGGTTCTCGCCTGCGGCTCACCCCGGAATGACGTAGGGATGGGATCAGCCTCCCCCTTCCTGCGCCGCCTTTGCTGCGCGCAGACGATCAAAGCGCCGTCCGATCTCGGCGCGCAATGCCTCGGTCTCCTGCGCCCGCTCGGCTTCGC
>BQJI01000188.1 GCA_021604625.1 Hyphobacterium sp.
GTAGTCAGCGTGACGGAATCCATATGGACCAGTCTTGCGCGCAGCCCGGTGTCAGAATCAACCAATGCCTGATCAAGCACCGCAATGAGGTATTGAACCCTGCCGCCTGAAGCCAGGCCCCAACGCGCCGCAAAGCTCTGGGAATAGAAGACGGCAATATCGATTGTACCGTTCGAGCCAACTGCCACGGCTTCCTGAATTCCGTCTTCGGAGGCGGCAATGGATCCCCGACCTTCCTGAACGATAAGATCATAATTCGGGATCAGAACGTCGTCACGGTTTTGAAGTGCTTCACCGCCCTCTGGCATTTGCATGATCCGGTGACCACTGCCCTCAGGTACGATGAGCCACAGGCCTTCATCGGTCTGGATACGCCCGAAGGTCGAGCCATTCGTCTGAGTGATAAGAACGCGATTATGGATCGAATGTTCGGCCAGTCGTCCCACCCAGACCTGAGCCCCCAATTCCTGGGTGGTAATCCGGTCGAGTTCGGCCTCATATCCTTGGCCAAAATTGAGCGTGACACGCTCGCCGACATCCATCCGCATGATATTCGGATTAATATTCTCAAACAGAATTTGGGTTTCGCCATCTGATTCAGCGACAACGTTTAATCCCCGGAACATGTCATCGGCAAGGGCCGACCCAGTTGCTAACACCAATCCAGCGCAGACAAAAATCAGCCGTTTCATGTGTCTCTCCCCGACAAATGTTTTGGGGGCAAGCGCCAACGAGAAGGCGCGAGTTTGCCCATCTGCGCAACGATAGCGGGAATTTACCCTTTTGGCCAACAAAACCTGCCCAGAAGCCGGGTGGTTACAACTGGACGATTTGGCGTCATACTCGATTGAACCGTTTGTTGGTAAACCTCAGGGGAAACGAAATGTCGAAATGGAAGTACGGAGTCGCCGCAATTGCTCTGGCCGTCGCGGGTTGTTCAGGGGGCGCAGAAAACACTGATGCCGCGGCTAATGATCAAGCTCCTGCACCTGCAATGAATGAGCCGGTGGCCAGCACATCCGAACCAGCAACAGGCGCGGATGTAACTGTTGCTGATGCGCAGACATTTCTGACCAACACCGAAACCGAACTTGCCGAGTTCAACGAGTATGCCAGCCGGATTTTCTGGGTCTATTCCAATTTTATTACGACGGACACCGAAGCACTCGTCAGCCGCGTCAGTGCGGACGGCACTGAAATGGCGGTGAGAATGGCGGTCGGCACAGCGCCATTTGCTGACCTTGAATTGCCACAGGACATGCGCCGGAAAATGACCAATCTGACTGCGGGCATCACTCTTCCCGCGCCGACCGGCGGAACTTATGCTCAGGATCTCGCAGAGATTACCACGCGCATGTCATCGGCCTATTCAACCGGTACAATCGAAGTCGATGACACAGAAACGACATTGAACGAACTCGAAGTGTTGATGGGCACTGTGCGCGACCCTGAAATCTTGACGACCATGTGGAATGACTGGCGCGCGGCCATACAACCCGCCCAGATGTCGCAGGATTATGCCGCCATGGTGGACATCGCCAATGCCGGCGCTCGCGAGCTGGGTTTCTCCGATCTCGCAGAAATGTGGCTGTCGAACTACGACATGCCGGCCGATGAAATGGAAGCGGAAGTCGAACGTTTGTGGGGCCAGGTTGCGCCACTTTACGAGCAACTCCATTGCAGCGTTCGCGGGGATCTCAGCGCAACCTACGGCGCCGATGTTCAGGCCGAAACCGGCATGATCCGGGCCGATTTGCTCGGCAATATGTGGGCCCAGGGCTGGGCGCCGATCCGAGATATTGCCGGTGTGGAGTCCGGCGGCGAAAGCTACGATCTGACCGAATTACTGGTCGAAGCCGGTTTTGACGCACACGACATGGTGGAAGCAGGCGAACGTTTCTACACCTCGCTCGGTCTGGCTCCCCTGCCGGAAACTTTCTGGGAACGTTCCCTGATCACACGCCCCCGTGACCGCACGGTCGTATGCCATGCGTCAGCGTGGGATATCGATGCACGCGACGACATCCGCATCAAAATGTGCACCAATGTGAATGCCGAGGATTTCCGGACAGTCCACCACGAACTGGGCCATAATTATTATCAACGCGCCTATCAGGATCAGGACACATTGTTCCAGAACGGCGCGCATGACGGTTTCCACGAAGCCATTGGCGATTTCGTCGCGCTTTCAGTGACACCTGAATACCTGGTTCAAATCGACTTGCTGGACGCGAATGCCGTCCCGGACGAATCTGCTGATCTCGGCCTCCTGATGGATCTGGCCCTCGACAAGATTGCCTTCCTTCCCTTCGCGGTGATGATGGATCAATGGCGCTGGCGGGTGTTCCGCGGCGAAATTGCACCGGAAGATTACAACACGGCCTGGTGGGAATTGCGTAATCAGTATCAGGGCGTTTATCCGCCGGTTGATCGTCCAGCCGACGCTTTTGACCCTGGTGCGAAATACCACATTGCCAACAACGTTCCTTATCTGCGCTATTTCCTGAGCTACATTCTGCAATTCCAGTTTCAGCAGACCGCTTGCGAGATGGCCGGCTGGGAAGGGCCGCTTCACCGCTGTACGGTTTATGGCAATGAAGAAGTGGGCGCCCGTTTCAACGAAATGATGGAAATGGGAGCATCCCAACCCTGGCCGGATGCGCTGGAAGCCTTTACCGGCACGCGGGAAATGGATGGATCGGCGATCATTGCGTATTTCCAACCCTTGATGACCTATCTGGAAGAGGAAAACGCCGACCGCGATTGCGGCTGGTAAAGGTGAGATAGACACCAATTCAAGGGGCGGTAGCCATACCGCCCCCTTTTTTTTCACGCTATTACCAAAGGCGTTGCGTTTATTCGTTCAATTCTCCTGAAGAGTGTTCAGTTTGCATTGCCCCAAACGCAATATCGCCGCACCATCAGGGCTTCTTTTTAACGGCAAAGGCGGATACACCGGAGCCATGACAGACTCGATCAGCACCTCCGTCGACCTTGCCGGCGAAGACGTTCACTGGACGCCCAAGGACGGACTGTCTTACGGCTCCTATCTGAAACTCGACGACATCCTCAAGGCGCAAACACCCATAACAACAGAGCACGACGAGATGATGTTTATCGTCATCCATCAGGCCTCTGAATTATGGCTAAAACTCTGCCTGCACGAACTGGATGCGGCGATCGATTGCCTGCAGGGGGGCGAATACGGCCCGGCATCCAAAATGCTGTCGAGGATTGCCCGAATTCAGGAACAACTGACCCAGTCCTGGGCGATCCTGTCGACACTGACCCCGGCGGATTATCTGAAATTCCGTGACAAGCTGGGGCAGAGCTCAGGCTTTCAAAGCCATCAATACCGTATGCTGGAATATCGCCTCGGCAATAAAAATGCGGCCATGGCGCGGGTGCACGGTGATAGTCCGGCAGCCGACGCCGTTCGCAAATATCTCGCCATGCCAAGCATTTATGACGAAGCTCTCAGACAGCTCGCCAATGCCGGATTCGATATTCCTGCTGATCGGTTGGACCGGGACTGGACGAAGCCATATGAACCATCCGCAGCTGTCGAAGTCGCGTGGAAAGCGGTTTACACCGACGTTGAAACCCATTGGCAACTCTATGAAATTGCCGAGAAACTCGTCGACGTTGAGCACAAATTCCAGCTTTGGCGATTCAACCATATGAAAACCGTCGAACGGATTATCGGCTATCGACGTGGTACCGGCGGCACGGGCGGCGTATCCTATCTCGTAAAGGCGCTCGATTTGCGCTTTTTCCCCGAACTGTGGACGGTCAGGACAAGCCTTTGATATGGCGGGACGGCTTTACGATATTTCGCAGACGTTGAGCCCCGATCTTCCTGTCTGGCCCGGCGACACGGAATTCTCGCTACAGCCAAAATGGAGCATCGAGCCAGGCTGCCCGGTGAATGTATCAAAACTGAACCTGTCCACCCATTCCGGCACCCATGCCGATGCGCCGCTCCATTATGATAATGCAGGCATACCCATCGCCGACGTCGATGCAGAAACCTATATCGGCAATTGCCACGTTTTTGACGTCCGGCATGCGACAAGCCTTGTAACGCCTGACCATTTCGACATCCAGCGTGCGAGCGGTTGTGAACGCATTCTGTTTCGCACTTTCGAGAAATTTCCGCATGACAAATGGGTGTCGGATTACGCGGCCATCGCACCCGACACGATCCGCCTGCTCGCCGACCACAATATTCGGCTCATCGGAATGGATGGGCCTTCCCTCGATCCCGAAACGTCCAAAACACTGGATGCGCACCACGCCGTCCGAATGGCCGGCATGGCAATACTCGAAGGGCTGGTGCTCGATGACATCAATGAAGGGCATTACGAATTGATCGCCCTGCCCTTGAAAATAGCCGGCGCTGTTGCTTCACCGGTCCGCG
>BQJI01000189.1 GCA_021604625.1 Hyphobacterium sp.
TTGAACGGGCCGCGGCAGAATGGGCTTGCCCGGCGATCAGAAACACGACAGCGCCCATCATCCAGGCAAAACTGGACGACATCAGCCCGAGCCGCTCGAACACGAGCGCCGACACCACCGCAATCATGGCGTAGGTCAGGACGATCAGAATGTCGCTGGCGCGAGGCATGGGCGATCCAAAGCTGTTCCGGGCGAATCAGTACGATTGGCCGCAGACTACGTTGGATCGCGCCGTATTGTCAGACCGTTAACGTTTTCGGCCTGGTCTAGCTGGCCACGTGCGGACGAATGCGGATTTCAACCCGGCGATTCTGCGAGCGTCCGCTCGGTGTATTGTTCGAGGCGATAGGTGAGGTTTCACCCAGTCCGCCGACATAGAAACGATCCCGCAGGACGCGTTGAGATATCAGATATCCGGCCACAGATTGGGCCCGACGCTCGGACAATTGTTGGTTATAATCCGCCGCGCCGGTGGAATCGGCGTGGCCGATCACATCGACATAGGTTGCAGGATAGGTGTTGAGGACATCGGATACATCATTCAGCACGGTATAGAAGCGCGGTTCGATATCCGAGGAATTGGTCGCAAACGTGACATCACCCGGCATGATCAACAACAGATCATTGCCCTGGCGGCGTACGCCAACGCCGGAATCACGCAATTGCTCGCGCATTTCGGCTTCCTGACGGTCCATGTAATTCCCGACGCCTGCGCCCGCAAGCGCACCGATGCCGGCGCCAATCAGCGCATTGGTGCGGCCTTCCTGGGAATCATTGGTATTGGTCAAATACCCCAGCGCTGCGCCAAGCCCGGCGCCGATCAGCGCACCGCGAGCCGTATTATTCGGCCGGGTTTCACCGGTATAGGGGTCGGTGGTCGTACAGGCCGTGGCAAAAGACAGGGCCAGAATGGGAATAAGAACGGCGCGCACTTTCATAAAAACACTCCATACAGCTAGCCGGATGCAGAACACACCCTTTGGCCATTAACGTATATATAGCCGGATCGTTCCGTCAGGGCGAATAATAGTTGAGTGCCGGGCGCATGAACGGCAGATGAATTAAGTTGCCATGGATGTTGAAAATCTGCTGCGTTCACTCTTGACGCCATCCCTGCTCATGCCTATCTGCCTCTCCGTTAGCAGCCGATGCATGAGAGTGCTAATCGGCTCTTCAAACCAACAACAGATACCAAACAGGGGTATGAACATGGCATTTCGTCCGCTGCACGATCGTGTGCTCGTGAAACGCGTGGAAGAAGAATCCAAGACCAAGGGCGGGATTATCATTCCCGACACCGCAAAAGAAAAGCCGCAGGAAGGCGAAGTCGTCGCCATCGGCGGCGGCGCCATCAAGGATGATGGTTCGGTTCGTCCGCTCGACGTCAAAGCCGGTGACCGAATTTTGTTCGGCAAATGGTCTGGCACCGAAGTCACCCTCGAAGGTGACGAGCTGATCATCATGAAAGAGTCGGACATCCTCGGCGTGATGGGCTAACGCCCCGCCGGTTTTCCCGCCTTCAATCGAAATTCAAGATCAAGAAAACGGAATTTGAAAAATGGCTGCTAAAGAAGTCAAGTTTGGCGTCGAAGCTCGCGAAAAGATGCTCAAGGGCGTCGATACGCTGGCAAACGCTGTAAAAGTCACGCTCGGCCCGAAGGGTCGCAACGTCGTCATCGAAAAATCTTTCGGCGCACCGCGCACCACGAAGGACGGTGTCTCTGTCGCCAAGGAAATCGAACTGTCTGACAGGTTCGAAAACATGGGCGCCCAGATGGTCCGTGAAGTGGCATCGAAAACAAACGATGCTGCGGGTGACGGCACCACCACCGCTACGGTTCTGGCTCAGGCCATCGTTCGCGAAGGCATGAAGTCGGTTGCGGCCGGCATGAACCCGATGGATCTCAAGCGCGGCATTGAAAAAGCTGTGACCGCCGTTGTGGCGCACGTCAAAGACGCATCGACCCCGATCAAGGGTTCTGAAGAAATCGCCCAGGTCGGTACGATTTCCGCCAATGGCGAAAAAGAAATCGGCGACATGATTGCCAAGGCCATGGAAAAGGTCGGCAATGAAGGCGTGATCACGGTTGAAGAAGCGAAATCGCTCGAAACCGAGCTGGACGTTGTTGAAGGCATGCAGTTCGACCGTGGTTATCTGTCGCCGTACTTCATCACCGACGCTGACAAGATGCAGGCCGAGCTGGAAGACCCGTATATCCTGCTCTTCGACAAGAAATTGTCGTCGCTGCAAGCCATGCTGCCGATTCTTGAAGCCGTCGTTCAATCCTCTCGTCCGCTGCTTATCATCGCAGAAGACATTGAAGGCGAAGCCCTGGCGACCCTGGTGGTCAACAAGCTGCGTGGTGGCCTGAAGATTGCGGCCGTCAAAGCCCCGGGCTTCGGCGATCGCCGCAAAGCCATGCTGGAAGACATTGCCATCCTCTCGGGCGGCACGGTCATTTCCGAAGACATCGGCATCAAGCTGGAAAACGTCACCCTCGACATGCTTGGCACAGCCAAGCGCGTCACCATCACCAAAGACGACACCACTATCGTCGACGGTGCAGGCGATAAGGCCGACATCGAAGCTCGCGTGGGTCAGATCCGCCGTCAGATCGAAGATTCGTCTTCGGAATACGACAAGGAAAAACTGCAAGAACGTCTGGCGAAACTCGCTGGCGGTGTTGCCGTAATCAAGGTCGGTGGCGCAACCGAGATGGAAGTGAAAGAGCGTAAGGATCGCGTCGATGACGCCCTCAACGCGACACGCGCTGCCGTCGAAGAAGGCATTGTTGCAGGCGGCGGCGTTGCCCTGCTGAAAGCCTCCAAAGCACTGGATGGCCTGAAAGGCGACAATACCGACCAGACGCAAGGCATCGGCATCATTGCCCGCGCCGTGCAGGCTCCGATCCGCCAGATCGCCAACAATGCAGGTGTTGAGGGTTCGATCGTTGTCGGCAAGGTTCTGGAAAATGATAGCGCGACCTTCGGGTATAACGCTCAGACCGAAGAATATGGCGACATGCTCGCTTTCGGTGTGATCGACCCGGCGAAAGTCGTACGTCATGCGCTTCAGGATGCAGCCTCCATCGCGGCCCTGATGATCACGACGGAAGCGGCTGTTGCTGAAAAACCTAAGAAAGATTCTGGCGGTGCACCTGACATGGGTGACATGGGCGGAATGGGCGGCATGGGTGGAATGGGCGGCATGATGTAATCACGCCGACCGGCACCCCGGTTGTATTGGAAAGGGCGGCTCAATCGAGCCGCCCTTTTTCTTTTTGAAAAAGTCTAGAGCGCGCGCTGACGCAAGATGGTCAGTCGCGCGACGGATTCGTCAATCCGCGTCTCGGTTAACTCGCCGGCAGCAACCGCCGCCTCAATCCAGTCTGCAAATCGCTGCGGCAATTCCGGATCGGGCGCGGCCGAATTGGACATCATGATCATGTCATTTCCGGCCTGAATGGAACGAATCACCGCCTCGCGCTGATTATAATTTTCGCGGATCGCACCCATATCCAGATCATCGGTCACCAACGCACCCTGATATCCCATCTGGCCACGCAATAAATCGGTCAGGATCGGGCGCGAGAACGTCACCGGATTGCCGGCCGGGTCGAGACCGGTATGGGTCAGATGCCCGCCCATGATGAGATGTGCTTGTCCTGCATCGATCAGGCGGCGGAAGGGGTCCAGCTCGGCATCGCTCCAGCTCTCGGAAATATCAACAAATCCATGATGGCTATCGCCAGACGACCGACCATGCCCCGGAAAGTGCTTGATGGCGCAAGCCGCGCCTTCGCGCTCAAAAGCCTCGATGAAGGCGCCTGCATACTCGGCGATGCGTTCGCCATCTGCGCCATAGCCACGGCCCCAGCGTCCAATCACGCCATTCTCATCATCCTGGACATCGGCAACGGGTGCAAGGTTAAGATTGAACCCGGCTTGACGAAATTCGACCGCGGCTCCGCTATACAGGGTGCGCGCCTCGTCAACGCTTTGCTCTTCCGAGATCACATAGGCCCGCGGAATCGGTGAATATCCCAGATCACTGGACAGACGTTGAACCGCACCGCCTTCCTGATCCACCGCCATCCAGGCATTGGGCGCTATCTCGCCGAATTGCCGGGTCAGCCCTTCAACACCCTCACGCGAGCGAACATTGTGCCGAAGGAAAAGCACTCCACCAATCCGACCATTCTGCAAATGACCGGCAATGGCCGCAGCACCATCCGTCGCGGTATTATCACCGATAAAGCCCATTAACAGCATTCGGGCGGCTTTCTGGCGAAGTGTCAGCGAACCGTCGGCCATAGCCGCAGGTGATAGCGCTGCAATCGTGCCCGCCGTTACTCCCTGCAAAAAAGTGCGCCTGTGCATCCACGTCTCCGACTGTCCGATCGTGCA
>BQJI01000190.1 GCA_021604625.1 Hyphobacterium sp.
CTCGACCGGGAAGGCACGAAACATCTGGCCTCTGGCATCCGCAATCACCACTGATCGTTCGCCCAGCGCGGGCGGCGGCAAAAGCCGGTCCGCCAGCAACCCGCCCAGCGCAAGGGTTAGCGCTGCCATGCCGCTCCAGAGCCAGGCTGATTGCGCGCGCCGCATCAGCGTGTGTGGATCACGACCTCGCCGGCCTCGGTGCGGGCGAAGACATCGGTGCGATACATATCCTCGACGACGACACCGGGCAGGGTGAAGCGTCCCGGCGTCACAGCTCGAACGGTATAGGCATATTGTTCGCGGCGTCGGCCATAGACTTCCACGGCGGCAATGTAACGATCATCGCGGGCTTCCTGGATACGGGCGGAATCGATGGGCCCGAGGAAACTGTAAACGCCATTGGGTCCACCTTCGCTGCCCTGAACAATCGCTTCGATCTCAAACCCTGCCGGTAGCAGATCGGCAACAATCATTGGTGCGCGCCGCTGTTCCGGATTGACGATCTCGATGGAAATGATCAGCCGGTCACCTTGGGATATATTGGCAAGGTCAGCGGTTGAGCCATCTGTGTTCAGGATTTCCTTCATCACAACCAGACGCGACGTTGCCGGCTCGGGTGGTCGGGATGGCGTGCCGCGCGCGACGCGGGTCAGCCAGACCGGATTGGATGCGGTATTGGTAAAGCCCGCACCTTGCGTCAGATCGTCGGCATTCATGGAGAAACTGCGGCCTTCGGTGCGAATTGTCACCGCTCCGCTGGCGGCAATGTCAACGTCCTGCCCATCCGTGGTCAGCGCATTCGCGGCCAACAGAAGATGTGCCATTTCTTGGGTCGTCAGGCTGTCGACGGCCGGCAGTTCGACCGCAACGCGGTCGCCCAGACGCTGGACGCGTTCGGTATCTCCCGCTTCTGCTGCAAGCGCGAGCAGACCAGCCAGATCGCGGCGCGGAGTCTGGTAATAATCACCGGGATTATTGTATCCCAAGGCTTCCTCAGCCAGATCAAAGGCGTTCTGGCTGCGAGAGCGATCACCGACAAGGGCAAGAGCGGCAGCAATATGGGCGCGAGCCAGCGGACTTGAAATTTCGCCAATTCGCTGATCGTGGAAATAGCGCAATCGCCCGACATCTGCCTCTCCGGCCCGCGCCAGAACGTAGAAGGCATAGGCCTGGCTGCGGTCATTCAGACGTTGCTGGGTGTCGCGTTGCCACGGGCCGCGGCGAATATCCGTGTCGTATCCTCCAGCCCGGTAGAAATCGCCGCGGGCGATGTGGCCAAGCACCGTATAGGCGCGTTCCAGAGCGGCATCGGGCACATCATATCCGGCGGCATCGGCGCGCGCCAGGAAGTCTGTGGCGTAGGCCCCCAGCCAGCCGTTTGCATAGCGATCCCCCATGCGCCACTGGCCGATTGCGCCATCCGCACTTTGGCGGTTGAGCAGGGTTTCTACGGTGTCGCGAATACGTTGATGAATCTCCGCATCCGCATCCAGTCCCGCCAGCGCCGCCATTTGTCCGGCATAAAGCAGGGGCATGGCCCGGCTGGTTTGTTGTTCGGTGCATCCGAAGGGGTAGCGACTGAGATGTTCATAGATCGCGGCCGCATCCATCGGTATGGCCGAGAAGCTCAGCTGAAGCTCGGCATCACCGGCGTTGAATTCCGACAGGAGGGCCGGGTCCGGCGACCAGTTTTCACCTGCTGCGAGCGCGATCCGCTCGTAATCGGATTGTGGCATGAAAGCGGATCTGACCTGAATCGGATAGGACGAATCCAGCGCGATATCCGGGCCTTCAACTTGCATCGACAGGCGGGCAATCCCGATGTCGGACGCATTGATACCGATAGCGGCATCACGGCGTTCGCCGGTTTCCATTGCTGCACCATTGCGCGGCGTGTCGAAGGTGACCGGACCGGTGCTGGAGAAAATCGCGACATAATCGCCGGCTTCGCCTTCAACATTATCCATTGTCAGCGTCGCTTCGGCATCATCTCCCGGCGACAGGAAGCGCGGCAGGATCAATTCGGCCGGAACCGGATCACGCACGGTGAGGGCCTGCGAGGCGGACCCCAGCGCAGTGTCAGACCATGCGACCGCCATCAGGCGCAACTCGCCATTGAAATCGGGGATCTCAATATCCAGAGACGCATTGCCATTGCGATCAAATTCAACCGGGCCGGAGAACAGGGCGACAGTGCGTGTCGGCACGACCGTCAGACCGGCACCGCCGATCTGGTCGCCACCGGAGCGAACTGGTGCCGAGGCTCCCTGATTGGGGTCCAGAAGGCGTCCATAGTCATCATAGAGCGAGACATCGAGCGCCCGCTGGCCAAAATACCAGTCAATCGGATCAGGTGATTCAAAGCGGGTCAGCAGTAATATGCCTTCATCCACAGCCGCGACCGTGACGTAGGCGTTTCGTGTGTTCCGGCTCGCTTCAAGATCAATGCTGACTGTCTGGCGTGGCCGTACGAGTTCCGGCATGTCGAAGGCCAGATCAATGGTGCGATCCTCGGCGTTGACCGGAATATAGGCAACGCCAACGGCCCGACGCGGACGCGGCTGATCAGCCGCGTCGCGCGGCGTGTAAACCGTTGCCATCACATAGGCGCCGGTTCCCCAATCTTCGGTGACAGGCAGGGTGAAGCCGGTCCCGCCTTCAGGCAGGCTGATGGAATAGCTGGCAATGACGCGGTCTGTGGCGACCACGATTTCGGCTTCACCGGCATAAGGTGCCTGCAGGCTGATCTGTGCCGTTGCGCCAATGGCGGGGGCGTTTTCGGGCGTGGCAATGCGCACGCGATCGGGCGCTTCAACGCCGTCCTGCGCCACACGGCCCCATCCGACCCAGAAGCCATAGCTGGCTGCCGCTCCGTCGGGTGCGGTGATTTCAAGCCGGTAATTTCCCCAGTCGAGCGGCGGCGTGTTGATCTCGGCGACATTGCTGCCGGTCTCGATGACACCGGATTCAATCGGCACTGTGAAGCTGGTCCGGCGCCAGCGCCAGGCACCGCCGCTGGTGCGATACCAGTCATAGCGATAATCACGGCGGGTCAATTGCCATTCCAGTCTGGCATCCTGCTGCGCGCCACTGGAATCGAGTGCGACCACATTGAAGCGGGATTCGGCTTCGCGTTCGGGTCGACCTTCAAAATCCGGTTGCACGCCGACATAGAGGTCGCGCGGACGATAGGGAATGCGCACATCATCGCGCACCGGCCGGCCGCCGGGTTCGATAGCGGATACGACTACGCGCGCCCTCAACGGCTGGCTGGCGTCGGCACCGCGATTGCGGGCATCAAGCCCGAGTACGGCGCGTCCGGCCCCGTCGGTGACGGCATCCGGCAAGTCGTAGGCGATTTGCTGGAAGGACTGGTCGTGCAGGCCAAAACGGTAGCCTGAAAATTCGGCGAACGGCGAGGGGTCGACCTCTATTCGAACTTCACCCTCAACCGGCAATCCTGCGCCGGGCGCACCATAAAGGAAGCGGACATTGGCCTCTATACCGCGACTTTCATTGGCTTTGAGCGGGGTGGTATCATCAGTATCGATGTCCAGTTCAATGCGTTGAGGGACGAAATCCTCGACTGAAAAACTGGATCGACCGACCACGCCTATCCCGTCAAGCTCAAGCGATAATCGCCAGATGCCTCGGGCTGCAGCCTGCGACAGTTCGAAATCGTGCTGGAGACCGCCCGCCATGCCGGCGTCATCAAAACGCAGACGGGTCGATTCAATTCCATTCGGGGCATAGAGAATGAAACCGCCGGGACGGTCGTCGATAGCATGGGCTTCGCGATCCCGGATAAGCGCGGTCGCGCGCACGGTCTCGCCGGGCCGGTAAATGCCGCGATCAAGATAGACAAAAGCGTCGGCCCCATCGGGCGCGCGACGTCCATTGATATTGTGTTCGGACAGATCAACCGGTGACCGGTACAGGTCGAGAATGGCGAAATCGCCCTGCGGGCTGTAGGCCGCCAGGAGGCGCGGCGCGTTATTGCCGCCGCCATTTGTCAGCGGATCGTCAAACCGGACATGGCCATCGTCGTCACTTTCGGCGGATGCCAGAATTTCATTGGTGCCGGCGATCAACTGGATGTCGACGTTTTCGACAGGACGACCGCTTTGCAATGACCGAACGGTGACATCCATACCGTCGAGGCCGACATAGGATGTCAGGGCAAGGTCGGTGATGATGAACCAGCGTTCCGAGCGCGCCGGGCGGTTTTCGGTCTCGTCGGCCGTGGCGTCTTTCAGGCGAATGAAATAGGCGCCGGGTTGCAGAACGCCGATGGTTTCAGCGAGCGGCATGACGGTGATGACCGGCGCATTGGGCTCACCGGACGTGTCCATTGTGCCTTCCCAGATCGTGCGTCCGACCTCATTGGGGCTCTCGTCG
>BQJI01000191.1 GCA_021604625.1 Hyphobacterium sp.
CTGACCTCGCCTAAAGGGTTTCGACGACACGCGCCGGGTCGGCGTCGCGCTTTTTTCCTTCGACAAAATAGAGCCCGCCCGTATCCCATCGTTCGACGGCGCCATAATGCTTCATGGCATCCAGCGCCGTGTAGTGGGAGATGATGGCTTTGCGAAGCCGGTCGGGGTTTTTGGCCACGGTTCCGCGGTGCAGTAGTCGCGCATGCCAGATCAGAACATCGCCTTTTTCAGCCGTGAACTCGACTTTTTCCAGATTTTCGGCGGCGATCTTTTCTTCAAAAAACGGCGTTAGAACGCGTTCCGAGTGAATCGGCCAGGCGCGGGTTTCGCGCACTTCATCGGGTACGAAATTCAGAATTTTGCTTTTCTTGATATGAGGCCATTTGTGCGACCCGGGCACAAACTGGAAAGGCCCGGAATCGGGTGTGATCGTGTCCAGCGCAAACCAGCAGGCCACGTAGCGCCCGCGCACTTCATCCGGGTTTAGATAGTCATCCTGGTGCCAGTCGCGTTGCGTGGTTTTCCAACCGGTCAGATTGAGGTTCATCACCATTTCTTCGCCAATCAGCGAAGCGAGCGTTTTGACCAGTGGCTGGAAGAGGCAAAGATCACGAATCTCCTTGATTTCCATATAAGGCGTTTCATCGTCCCAGCCGCCCGGTGCGGAAATTTTCTCTCTGACGCGGCAATAAGCATCGACAACATCAGGCGGAATGAAATTTCGCAGGATGAGATAACCGTTATCTCGCCAATGTCTCTGTTGGTCATTCAGGAGGTCTTCATTGACCGACTTTCGATCCAGTGGCGGCAACATATTGTCCGACGGCACCTGTTCGGCGATATCGTCCCAGCTGATCGCGGCCTTGAAGGGGCTTTGCGCGTAAAACAGCAATTCCTCATCGCCATTCGCTCCGCCCGCTAGCTGAACACGACAGGCACCGAAACCGGCCGTTTGGGCAGCGCGTTCGAGGCTCTGGGGGGAGAAGAACCAACGACGGACATTTGCGGACAGCCCCGGCCAGCCAGGGCCATGTTCATGGCGCGCCGCAGAATCGTAATTGGGCGTTGAAACCATCATTAAACCGCCGGGCTTCAGTTTGGCGCGGCAGGCCTTCAGGAAGGCAACCGGATCCTCGGTAAAACTGATGACATCGAGCGCCGTTACCACTTCCTGGGATTTTTCGGCGATCTCACTGTCTTCAATCCGGGCGGCCTCGATATCGAGGTTGAGGTGCTTGGTTCCCCACGCAGCGATTTCCAGCCAGGGGTCAACGCCGCTCACCTTCCAGCCATGGGCCCGACAGTGGAACAGAAAATACCCCGGCCCCGAGCCCACATCGAGAACGTGTTTGTCCCAGGGGCCTGTCTTGACGACCCAGGGCGTCAATTCGCGCGCCGCTTCCAGCATCCGTTCAAATTTGAAGCTGGACCCGGACAGGTCGAGCACCTTCCAGTCATCCATGTAGTGTTTCGCGCCCAGATGCGTAAAATCAAACGCGACACCGGGATCGCGCTGGGCAAGGCCGCAGCCGGTGCAGGCATTGATTCCGGCTTTTTGATCGAGCGGCAGGTCGAATGGCGGATAGGTAATGTCAAAAACACCGTCGCAGGCCGGGCAGTTAGAATTTGTCTGAAGTCCATTCATGAAGTCAGCTTAGTCCAATGGCAGAAAAACAAAATTGTTGATGTAGGCGGATGATCCAACCGCATCGCGATGATTGGATTGTGGGTCGAATTCAGACCGGCCCACCAATTGCCCATTTTTTAGGATCATGGCGCGATAGCCGAAACTTTCGACATGATCGAGTGCGTTTTCAATGCGTTGACCGGTGTGGCGTTCCTCAATCTCGATAATCATGACCGGCTTGTCGCGCGCAATCGTTTGTCGCGCGCCCTCAAGAACGGCCGCCTCATGCCCTTCAACGTCGATTTTCATGAAACCGACCGCTGGCGGGTTAAGATCGTCCAGCCGCGCACGTTCGACTGGAACACGCATGTGCGGGCGGTCGCCGATCTTGACGGGCGATAAGGAACCGCCCTGGCTGGAAAAATGTTGACCTTTGCCCGGGATCAAAAATTCAATTTCGCCATCGGCATCCGATAGGGCTTCGGTCCGGCAAAGCACATACGACCGCGATCCGCGCGACAGCAGATCGAACATTTTGGGATTGGGCTCGAACGCCCAGACAGTCTCGCAATATCGCGCCATGACATTGGCCCAGATGCCGCGATTGGCTCCGATATCAAAAGCCGCGCGTTTCGGATCCACAAGCTGTGGCACAAGACGCAATTCCGGTTCACCCGAACGCAACTCGCGCGCGGTAATGCGGGCGAGCGTCCATTGGGCTGGAACCAGCGTGCGCTTCAGCGAATCCATCCATGTGGAGGGCGGACGCGCCGCGATCGGCGTTGCCGCTTTCATGACAACATTTCAGGATCAGGTTTCAACGGACACCTGAGGCTGTTTCAGGCCGCCAACAAAGTCGTCAAAGACTGCAAAACTGTCCTGCGGACCTGGACTGGCTTCAGGGTGGTGTTGAACCGACATGACCGGGCGGCTCTTGAGACGGAAGCCGCAATTTGATTCGTCAAACAGTGACACATGGGTTTCGATGGCATCGTCAGGCAGACTATCTGCGTCCACTGCAAAACCATGATTCATGGAGACGATTTCCACCTGTCCGGTTTCATGATTCTTGACCGGATGATTGGCACCATGATGGCCCTGGGTCATTTTAATGGTGCGGCCGCCCAAAGCGAGCGCCAGCATCTGATGACCCAGGCAGATGCACAGAACCGGTACGTCGGCATCTATGATGCCGCGGATGGTGTTCAACGCATATTGACCGGTCGCCGCCGGGTCACCCGGTCCGTTCGAGACAACAACACCGTTCGGATTTTGCGCCAGAACGTCTTTCGCTGACGATTTGCCCGGCATAACTTTGACTTGCGCTCCGGCGGACACCAGGCGGCGAAGTATATTTGCTTTCACGCCATAATCGAGGACGACCACGAGCGGGCCGTCAAGCGGTCCAACACCCTGATCGCCCTCCCAGGCCCAATCGCCTTCCGTCCAGTCGCTATTGGATTCGGCCATCACATCGGTCGCCAGCTCTCGGCCCTCCATCGTCTGTGCGGAGCGAGCTGCCGCTTTCAAGGCCTCCAGATCGAATTTATCTGTTGCCGAGTGCGCGATAACAGACATCGGCATGCCGCTTTCGCGAATCCGCCGCGTTATGGCGCGGGTATCAACACCGGAAATTCCGATAATGCCGCGTGCGGCCATCCAGTCAGCAAAATGTGAAGCGGAACGGTAATTCGCGGGCGGCGTCATATCGGCGCGCATGACCATCCCGACAGCGGCTTTGCCGGCCGGCGGACTGCTGGCTTCTTCATCTTCGTCATTTGTGCCGACATTCCCGACATGGGGGAAGGTGAAACAGACGATTTGCCCGGCATAAGAGGGGTCAGCCAAAATTTCCTGTTGGCCCGTCATCGCCGTATTGAAGCACAATTCGCCGACTGATTCGCCTGTCGCGCCAATGCCTTGCCCGCTGAAAACGGTACCGTCCGCAAGGACCAGTCGGGCATAAGTGATTGGCTTTGGGGCTTGATTTTTTGGCGTCGTCGTCATACGAGCGCGCTCCTTGCAAGAAGAGGGCGGGGATCGCTATCTTTTATATCTTGGTGGCGGGCGAAGCTAGGAGACGCACCGCAAAGCGTCAAGAAGTGAGTTGAGCTGAAAAACGGCTGAAAAACAAAAGGCTTACGGAATGTCCGGCAAGCATTGAGGTTATGGGTGACATGTCCATACGTGACAAAATTCTTTCCGATCTTAAATCTGCGATGAAAAACAAGGATGTTGTGCGCCTCTCGACGCTCCGCCTTGTGTCGACCGCAATCAAGGATCGTGACATCGCTGCGCGCGCTGAAGATCGCTGTCAGGGTTGCGACTCGGGTGAAATCCTGGCGATCCTGCAAAAGCTCGCCAAGCAGCGCGATGAAAGTGCCGAAATGTACGAGAATGCCGGCCGTCTGGATTTGGCAGAAAAAGAACGCGCGGAAGCCGAAATCGTTCGTGAATACCTGCCAAAACCGATGGAGGCCGAGGAAATCGAAGCGGCCGCACGCGACGTTGTTGAAGAGCTCGGCGCGACGGGTCTGAAAGATATGGGTAAATGCATGGGCGCTCTGAAGGAGCGCTATACAGGCCGTATGGATTTTTCCCAGGCCGGGGCCAGGATAAAATCCCTTCTGACCAACGCAGCCTGAGCCGTCGCCATTCTGTGCGTCTTGCCGTAGTCTGTCGCTTTCGCGAGCGGCCGGATCACCCATGCGTCTGACAGACGATTTCAAGGACGAAATACGTGCCCGGGTTCGGATG
>BQJI01000192.1 GCA_021604625.1 Hyphobacterium sp.
CTGCCACTCGCATTGGCCAGAGATGTCACAGCCGGTGCGCCGGAGACGGACAATGCCGCCGCAATCATCGAATCAATCCGGAAAGCCGTGGCGTTTGCGTCCGACCGACAAGCCTCGGGGCTCGTCACCAACCCGATCGCCAAATCCGTGCTTTATGCCGCCGGGTTTGATCATCCGGGTCACACCGAATTTGTTGCCGACCTGACCGCTGAAATACCGCTGGAGGGCGTTCGCGGGCCGGTGATGATGCTCGCCGGGGCAAAATTGCGGGTATCACTGGTCAGCATTCATACCTCGCTGAAGGAAGCCATCTCCAGCCTGAAAGCGGACGCCATCATTCATACGGCGCGTGTCACTTATCAGGCATTGCGGCGGGATTTCGGGATCGAAAAGCCGCGCCTTGCTATTGCCGGGCTGAACCCGCATGCCGGTGAAGGCGGGTCCCTGGGCCGCGAGGAAATCACCATTGTCTCGCCCGCCATTGAACGGCTGCGCGCGGAAGGCCTTGATATCGCCGGACCATTGCCACCCGATGCGATGTTCCATGAAGAAGCGCGGGCGGGGTATGACGCCGCAATCTGCCTCTACCATGATCAGGGCCTGATCCCGTTCAAGGCGCTGGATTTCTGGGGCGGCGTGAATGTGACGCTCGGCCTGCCGGTCATTCGCACTTCACCTGATCACGGTACCGGATTCGATATTGCCGGAACCGGAAAAGCCCGCGCCGACAGTCTGATTGCCGCCATACGCATGGCGAGTGACATGGCCACACGGCGTGCCGCATGACAACGCTACCACCGCTTCGCGACATGATTGCCGATTTCGGGCTGCGGGCCGACAAGTCCTTCGGTCAGCATTTCCTGCTCGATCTGAATCTGACGGCGAAAATCGCCAGTCTTTGCGGTGATGTGTCTGATGCAACAGTGATCGAGGTCGGCCCAGGTCCCGGCGGCCTGACGCGGCCCCTGCTGGATCTCGCGCCGAAACGTCTGATCGCGATCGAGATGGATGAGCGTTTCATTCCGGCGCTGGAAGCGACCGGTGGGTATTATGAGGTTCCGTTCGACATCATCCACGGCGATGCCTTGAAAGCCGACGAAGCGAGCCTGATCGGTGCTGGTCCGGCGGTGATTGCCTCCAACCTGCCCTATAATGTCGGGACGCCGCTTTTGATCAAATGGCTGAAAGCCGATCCGATATACTGGCGGCGGCTGGTTTTGATGTTCCAGAAAGAGGTCGCCGAACGCATTGTCGCGCCTGTGGGTGCCAAGTCCTATGGCCGCCTCGCCATTCTGACGGCGGCGGTGGCCTCAGCCCAGATCGTCCTGAAAGCCCCTGCCCGCGCTTTCACGCCGCCGCCCAAGGTCGAGAGCGCGGTGGTGATGGTTGACCTTCTGCCCGCGGAGAAGCGCTTCACCGATCTGGCGGCACTGGAAATTGTGACGGAAAGCGCTTTCGGGCAAAGACGCAAAACTTTGCGAAAAAGCTTGGGCGTTGCGGCCGGTCGCGCAAATACGAATGCAGACGCGTTGCTGAAAACGGCCGGTATCGATCCGGGTGCGCGGGCTGAAACCATTCCACCAGACGGGTTTTTCAGATTGGCAAAAGCGTGGCGAGCGGCGAGAGGCTAACCGCGTTCGCTCATCAAATCCTTGACGAAGCGGCGCAACCAGGGCCGCCTTGTGCGGCGTAATCGTTCTGCACGGAGAATTTCTTCAAGCTCTTCCAATGCCCCGGAAAAATCTTCATTGACAATGACATAGTCATATTCTTCCCAATGAGAAATTTCAGCTTCTGCGCGCGCCATCCGGCTGTTGATGACGTCTTCGGAATCCTGACCGCGTTTGCGCAAACGGTCTTCCAGCAATTTCATTGACGGCGGCAGAATAAAAATCCGCACGACATCGCGCGGCGCGCGCTTTGCCAATTGCTGTGCGCCCTGCCAGTCGATATCGAAGACGACATCGCGGCCATCCGAGAGTGCATCCTCGACCGGGCCAACCGGCGTGCCGTAATAGTGATCGAAGACTTTCGCGTGCTCGTAATATCCGTCGCCGGCGATCCGGGTTTCGAATTCGTCCTTGCTGATGAAAAAATAGTCCTCGCCATCGATCTCGCCCGGCCGCGCGGCGCGCGTCGTGGCAGATACCGACAGGACAACATCGGGGTGGAGGTTGATCAGGCGTTTTGACAGCGTGGTCTTTCCGGCACCCGACGGGCTGGACAGAACCAGCATCATGCCGCGGCGACCACCGCGAAATCTTGGAGCCGAAGGACGTTTATTCGACATTCTGGATTTGCTCCCGGAACTGATCGACGGCGGCTTTCATTGCCAACCCGATGCGGGTCAGGTCCGAATCGCCCGACTTGGAGCATAGCGTGTTGACCTCGCGATTGAACTCCTGCGAAAGAAAATCAAGCTTGCGCCCGACCGGCGAGCCCTGATTCAACAGATCGCGCGCGCTCTCGATATGGGCTGTCAAACGATCCAGCTCTTCGCGAATATCGGCCTTGGTGGCCAGAATGGCCGCTTCCTGCGCCAGCCGGTCTTCCGGCAAATCGCCTTCCAGCAAATCCTGTAGTTTGGCGCGCAATTTGTCCCGGATCTGCTCGGGACGTGCCGAGGCCAGATCGGCTGCCTGTGTGCGCAAGGCAATGATTTCTTCCAGCACCGTGCGCAGAATGCCCGCCAAGGCGGTGCCTTCCTCCTCACGCGCCGACTTCAATGCAGCCAACGCAACTCCATACGTGTCGAGAATGACCGCCTGTAGCGCGCCAAGATTTTCATCTCCGACTTCATCGTCAGCCTTGAGCACACCTTTGACCGCCAGCAAGCCGTCGAAAGTCGGCGGGCTCACATCGCCTGTCGCAACATAGTCCCGACTGGCCGCAATCAGGGCGGAAAGGCGGTCGGTATCAATGGCGATACCGGCCGTCGATTCATCGCGGGAAAGGGTCAGGCTGGCTTGAATATTTCCTCGCCCGAATACGGCCTTGGCGCGTTCCCGCGCGGCCTGTTCAAGGGCGTCATAACCGTGTGGGGTGCGAAACCGGATTTCCAGCCCCTTGCCATTCACGCTTTTCAGCTCCCAGACAAAGGTCCAGTTTTTCCACTGCCCGTCGGCACGAGCAAATCCGGTCATGCCGGACAATTGGGCCATCAGCGATTTCCTCCCTGGCGTTCAATCCGGCGCCAGTTTGCGACATTTCGCTGATGCTCGCGATAGGTTTCGGCGAACGCGTGGCCGCCCGACCCATCTGCCACAAAGAAAAGATAATCAGTATCGGGCGGGTTGAGCACAGCGGCAATCGCATCCCGACCCGGATTGGCAATGGGCGTCGGCGGCAAACCATTAACAAAATAGGTGTTGTAAGGGTTCTGGTCGTTGTCCAGCTCGGACCGTCGAATCCCGCGTCCCAGCGGCTCGCCGCCGGAAATGCCGTAAATAATGGTCGGGTCGCTTTCCAGGCGCATGCCGCGCCGCAGGCGATTGACGAAGACCGATGCGACCAGGGGGCGTTCGGACGCAACGCCCGTTTCTTTTTCAACGACAGACGCCAGAATGATCGCCTCTTCCGGTGTATCGAAGGGCAGATTGTCGGCACGCCCTGGCCAGAGCTGATCGATGAGCGCCTGTTGATCGGCGCGCATCCGGTCCAGGACTTCCTGGCGAGTCGTGCCGCGTTGCACGAAATAGGTTTCGGGAAGAAGCGAGCCTTCAGCTGGCGTGTCTTCGATAATGCCTGTCAGAGCATCCGAGACATCCAGAATGCGCACAATCATGGCGCTGGTCCGGCCTTCCGGAACGGTCACCGGATAGGACAGGGTCTGACCGTCACGCAATTGATCATAAATATCGAGAATACTGGCACGCGCCGGAATGGCGTATTCGCCGGCCCGCAAATCGCGATCCCCGCCATCGATCGTCACCCAGGCGCGAAAGAGGTCACCGTTTTCAACGACGCCCTCGCGTTCGAGCTGGCTGGAGATGGCAATCAGACTCGCGCCGCGCGGCAAGGTTATGATCGTCTCGGATTGAGCCGGGCCATCCGACGCCACTTCGGACTGCAGCCATTGCCATGAAAACCAGAGCGCTGCGGCCCCGATAATGGCGATCAAAAACACGGTAGAGATCACCCCGATCAGGATTTTGCCTACAAGGCCGGATTTCTTTTTGTTCGGTTTTTTCTCGGTCATGATCCGGGGTTAATCCACGGCCCGGAAAATCAGAGAGGCATTGGTGCCGCCAAATCCAAAGGAATTGGACAGCGCTGCCCGTACGGGCTTTTTGACCGCTTTGTGCGGGGCCAGATTGATCGGTGTCTCGACTGACGGGTTATCCAGATTCA
>BQJI01000193.1 GCA_021604625.1 Hyphobacterium sp.
TGGCGGAACACAGCATGCCAAAGGACTCAATTCCACGAATCTTGCGCGGTTTTTTATCCAGCGCGAAATCCGCGCCCGGAATATAGGTGCCGAGCGGCGCGTAGATCGCCTTCATTCCGGCATGGGCGTTCGGCGCGCCACAGACGATCTGCTTTGTGCCTTCAAACGTCTCGACCGTGCAGACTTTCAGCTTGTCGGCATCGGGATGTTTTTCCGCCGAAGTGACATGCGCCACGGTAAAGGCGGAAAGGGCTTCGGCCGGATTGTCGACATGCTCGACTTCCAGACCGGCCATGGTCATTGCCTCGACGATTTCATCGATTGAGGCATCGGTTTCCAGATGCTCTTTCAGCCAGGAGAGGGTAAATTTCATTGATCGGCTCCCGCCGGTTGAGGTGTTTCTTCGTCTTGCGGAATCGGTGTCATGAAGGTTTCCGAGCCATATTGCTCGAACACATCCACGCCGGGTTCAGGGCAGGTATTCACGACACGGCGATCCGATTGTTGCACCGTCGCGATCCAGCAGCGGTCGAAGACGGAGCAATAACAAATCTCGATATCCCAGCGCTCCCATTCCACGAACAGATCGCGAATGGCGGTCGGTCCAACATCCGCAGCGTGCCAGTCAACGGAAATCGGCGTCACCAGTTCACCCGGCGCGATCACACGGCCTGTCAACGTCACCCATGACCGATCGAGCTGATCGGCCGGGAGAGCGGAAAACATCGCGGCGACGTCGTCGGCGGTTTCCCCGTCCCGCAGCACGCGAACATTGCGGATCATGGCCGGGCCGACACCATTATTGGCCACGCGCAGGCCAATTGACAGGCGCTCTGATGCCGTTCGCGTGAAGGCATCAATCTGCAAAGCGGGCACAACCGCGCCATGTTGCTGGGCGCGCATCACCCGCGCCTGATCCCAGGCCACAAACAGCGCCGCCAGACCGACGACCATCGCACCGATGGCGGTCAGCGCCTGATGATTGGATTTGAACCAGCTGAGCATCAGGCGCACCCCTTCGGGTCACCAAGAAGCTCAAACCGATTTTGATACTCTTGCCATTTAGGGCGTGGCACCCATTCACCATCGCGTTTCTGGTTGGCCAAAGTGAGCGAATGTTTACCTGCATTCTTGCCGCTTTTGTTTGTGTTCGATTTCTCAACCACATCTTTTGACGGCATAATCCAATACGTATCGCAGGCTTCCGAATAAAACATAAAGTAAAAATCCGGTCGCGGATCACGAATCTCCATTGCAGCAAAAGTCGAAGCTTGTTTTGCACTCCTCGATCGAGCTTTGATTTGAATATCTAGATATTTGAGCGGCGATGAAGGCAGGCGAACAATGCAGTCGATCTGCTGATCATCAACCAGTGTCATGTAAACATCATAACCACGCCGCAATAACTCGCCGAAAGCGATAAATTCTTGTCGTTTTCCAAATGATGCGCTGGATCGATAAGAATGCGCCATCAGCTCAGCCCTGTTGCCAGATTGGCTTGCAGAAGCGGCGAGAAACCATAATGCGCCAGCCAGCGCGTATCATTGGCGAAATAATCGCGCAGGTCCGGCGCGCCGTATTTCAGCATGGCGAGGCGGTCCACGCCCATCCCCCAGGCAAAGCCCTGATATTCGTCCGGATCGAGCCCGCAGGACTTGATCACATTCGGATGCACCATGCCGCATCCGAGAATCTCCATCCATTTATCGCCCTCGCCAATCTTCACCGCATCGCCGACGCGGGAATATTTGACGTCCATTTCGGCAGACGGCTCGGTGAAAGGAAAATGGTGCGGGCGAAATTGCGCCTCGACCATATCGGTCTCGAAAAACGCCGCGAGGAAATCCATGAGGATGCCCTTGAGATGGCCCATATGCGCGCCCTTGTCGATCACCAGACCTTCAACCTGATGAAACATCGGCGTATGGGTCTGATCCCAGTCACAGCGATAGACCCGGCCCGGCGCGATAATGCGGATCGGCGGTTTTTCATTCATCATCGTGCGAATCTGTACCGGCGAGGTATGCGTGCGCAGAACCTGTTGCGAGCCATCGCTACGCGGCTTCATGAAGAAAGTATCGTGCGTATCGCGCGCCGGATGGCCTTCCGGGAAGTTCAGTGCCGTGAAATTATGGAAATCATCCTCGACGTCCGGCCCTTCCGCGACGGTAAAGCCCATATCCGAGAAGATCACCGCCAGCTCTTCCATCACCTGCGTCACCGGGTGCAGCTTGCCCTGGCGTTCCGGGCGGATGGGCAGAGAGACATCGGCGCGCTCGGTGGCGAGACGCGCATCCAGCGCCGCATCGGCCAGACCGGCTTTCTTGGCGCTGATCGCCTCGCCGATTGTGGTCTTGAGACCGTTCAGGGCCGGGCCCATCACCTGGCGCTCGTCCGGGGTCATCTGCCCCATGCCGCGCATCATCAGCGAGATTTTGCCCTTCTTGCCGAGCGCCTCGACGCGCAAGGCTTCCAGCGCCGCTTCATCACCGGCAGCATCCACCGCCGACAGGAGTTCGGTTTTCAGGGTTTCGATATCGGCAGGTCCGGCCATCTTTGTCGTCCTCGCATTGAACAGCGCGTCTGCGCTGGTCTACCGCCCGGAAACGGAAATGGCGAGAGGATCAGGACCGCTTTGTGCGTTTGGGCCGGGCCACAAGCTCGCCGCCGCAATTCGGGCAGACATGATTGTGATCATTTTCCGTGCAGGGCGCACAGAAAGTGCATTCAAAGCTGCAGATATAGGCCGGGCCATCGGGGAGAATCGCCCGCTCGCACGTCTGGCAAGCGGGCTTCATCTCAAGGGCCATCGTTAAGCCTAGTTCAGTGCGGCTTGTGCCTGGTCGACCAGGGCTTTGAAGGCCTCGGGTTCACGAATGGCCAGATCGGAGAGGACTTTACGGTCCACTTCGATACCAGCTTTCGAAAGGCCGCACATAAACTGGGAATAGGTCACACCGTGAAGGCGTGCACCGGCATTGATCCGCTGAATCCACAAAGCGCGGAATGAGCGCTTTTTGGCGCGGCGGTCGCGATAGGCGTACTGACCGGCTTTTTCGACGGCCTGTACCGCAACGCGGTAAACATTTTTCCGGCGGCCATAATAACCTTTGGCCTGCGAAATTACTTTTTTGTGGCGGGCGCGGGAGACGGTGCCGCGTTTAACTCGTGCCATTGTTCAAGCTCCGTAACGGGTGATTCCAACGCGCCTTAAAGGCCGTAGGGAATATAATTCTTTTTCACGATCTTCTGGTCAGCATCCGCCATGACGGTGGTGCCGCGCTTATTGCGGATTTGCTTATTCGTCCGCTTGATCATGCCGTGACGTTTTCCAGCCTGGCCGGCTTTCACCTTGCCCGTGGCCGTAAGCTTGAAGCGCTTTTTGGCGCCGCTCTTGGTCTTCAACTTCGACATTTTCGCTCCATTTCCGGCGGGATGGTTTCCGCCTTGCGTTCGTCGGCTGCCGGGCATGTCGATCTGGCCCGGGTGGCCGGTGTTTCAAAGAGCGCGCGTCATAAGTGGAAAATGAGTCAAATGCAAGTCAGACAGGGCGGCGAAGCGCAACATCTATCAGCTCGGAAAATTTCTGCCGCTGAACTGCGATATCACCCGACGCCAGTGCGTTCTCGACGCAATGACCGGCATGCGATTTCAGCACTTCACGCTCGACAGCCGTGAGGGCGGATTTGATCGCCGATATCTGGGTCAGAATGTCCAGACAATAGCGTTCATTTTCGATCATGCCGGCGACGCCGCGTACCTGACCCTCGACGCGCTTCAACCGCCCCAGAAGCGCGGTATGATCGGCGGCAGAATCAGCGTGCTGGCAAATAGCTGTCATGGCTTGAAGGCCTTTCTTGTATACCCCCTAGGGGTATGCTAGAGCCGACACCATGTCAAATCGCGCATTGATCATGCTATCCGCATCCGCCCTGCTACTCGCAGGATGTGTCACGGTCGATCCAGCGGTCGAACGCGCGACAATCGAGGGCCGCGCCGCAGCGCTCGCCATTCCGGTTTCGTCACCCGCCAGTATCGAAGGCGAGATCACAGAGAACGACGCCGTCGCTCTTGCCATTTCGCAAAACCCCGGCCTTGCCGCAGATTTGGCAGAGGCAGGTCTGGCACGCGCCGAATGGGCGCAAGCTGTCTTGCCGCCAAACCTGATCGCCGAACTGACCTGGTTCAATCCGGAAGGCCGAGGAGCGGTCCTGGATGTCGATATTCGCGCGCCCGTCGCAGCGATACTTGGGTGGCCACAAAGGCGAGCCGCGGCCCGCGCCAATTATGATGCCGCGCAAGCCCGGGCTCTGCTTCGCCTGATTGATTTTTCCGCCGAG
>BQJI01000194.1 GCA_021604625.1 Hyphobacterium sp.
ATGATGAAGAAGATGATCGTACCCAGCATGGTCACGAGATAGCCGATCGACGACACCTTGTTCCAAAGCGCAAAACCATCCGCATAATCCGGCACGCGACGCTGCATGCCTTGCAGGCCGAGGAAGTGCTGCGGGAAGAAGATCAGATTCACGCCGATAAAAGTGACCCAGAAATGCAGCTGTCCGAGGAATTCGGAGTATTTATACCCGCTCATTTTCTCGATCCAGTAGTAGAAACCGGCGAAAATCGCGAATACCGCGCCGAGCGACAGCACATAGTGGAAGTGCGCAACAACGTAATAGGTGTCGTGCAAATAGGCATCGAGGCCGGCATTGGCGAGCACGACGCCGGTTACACCGCCGACGGTAAACAGGAAGATGAAGCCAATGGCCCAGACCATGGGTGTCTTGAAATCAATGGACCCGCCCCACATGGTCGCGATCCAGGAGAATATCTTGATGCCGGTCGGCACCGCGATGATCATGGTCGCCGCTACGAAATAGGCCTTCAAATCCACTTCCATACCAACGGTGTACATGTGGTGTGCCCACACGATGAAGCCGATAAAGCCGATCGACACCATGGCGTAGGCCATGCCGAGATAACCGAAAATCGGCTTGCGGGAGAAGGTCGAGACAATGTGAGAGATCATGCCGAAACCAGGCAGGATCATGATGTAGACTTCCGGGTGGCCGAAGAACCAGAACAGGTGCTGATACATCACCGGATCACCACCGCCGGCCGGGTCAAAGAAGGTGGTGCCGAAATTGCGATCCGTCAGCAGCATGGTGATCGCTCCGGCCAGGACTGGCAGAGACAGCAGCAGCAGGAAGGCGGTAATCAGCATCGACCAGGCAAACAGCGGCATCTTGTGCATGGTCATGCCCGGCGCACGCATGTTGAAGATCGTCGTGATGAAATTGATCGCGCCGAGAATGGAGGATGCCCCGGCCAGGTGCAGTGAGAAGATTACCAGATCCATCGACGCGCCGGGGTGGCCGCTGGTCGATAGCGGCGGATAAATAACCCAACCCGTTCCGGTTCCGTTTCCTGCGCCCGATCCCGGCATGAAGAGTGAGATGATCAACAGGGTGAAGGCGAACGGCAACAACCAGAACGAAATATTGTTCATGCGCGGAAACGCCATATCCGGAGCGCCGATCTGGAGTGGCACAAACCAGTTCCCGAACCCACCGATCATCGCCGGCATAACCACGAAGAAGACCATGACAAGACCATGGCCAGTGGTGAACACATTGAAGGAGTGCTCATTGGCAGCTAGGGCACCGAGGAAGGATGTGCCATCGAAAATCTGGATGCCGGGCTCGGCCAGTTCCAGACGGATTACCCCCGACATCAAAAAGCCAATGATGCCCGCAATAATCGCGAACACGAGGTACATCGTACCGATGTCCTTGTGGTTCGTCGAGAAGAGCCAGCGACGCGGATCCCAGAGACTGGGCGAATGATCGTGATCGTCGTGTGTTGCTTCAGTATCGGACATATCTCTTCTCCTCAGCGCGAGGCCATCCGGGTCGCGCGGACTCCGGCTTGGTATTCGGCAATCATTGTGCGTCCCGCATCAACATCTTCAGCGGTCAGTACCGCCCAATCGTCAAACACGTCTTGCGGAACAGCATGAATTTCAATTGGCATGTAAGCGTGGCGAAGCCCGCAAACTTCCGAGCACTGGCCGAAATATACGCCGGGTTGCTCAACCCGGAACCAGGTTTCGTTCAAACGGCCGGGAATAGCGTCAATCTTCACACCAAAATTCGGCATCGCCCAGGCATGGATGACATCTGCGGCAGTCACGTTCAGACGTACCGTTGCATCCACAGGAACGACAAGCGGGTAATCGGTCGATAGCAAACGATACTGACCGGCGTCCGCGTCGATCTCCTCATCGGGAATCATGTTCGCGTAGAATTCACCGATATCGAGATCGGCGTATTCATAACCCCAATACCACTGATAGCCGGTCGCCTTGATCGTCAGGTCTGCCTCGGGAACCACATCCTGCATGTAAAGCAGGCGGAAGGACGGGATCGCGATTACGACGAGCAACAGGACCGGCACAGCTGTCCAGACAATCTCGATCAGCGTGTTGTGGCTGTTTTTCGAGGGAACCGGGTTGGCCCGCCGGTTGAAACGGATAATCACGAACAACAACAATGCCATCACCAGAATAACGATGGCGGAAATGATGTACATGACGAGCGTATGGAAATCGGTCACGGATTCCATCACCGGTGTGACGGCTTCGCGGGTGCCGATCGCATTGGGCGTTGGCACACCGATTTCAGCAGCGACAGACGCGGAAAATCCGGTCCAGATGGCGAGTAGCGCGGTTAAGAATCGCATGGCTTCCCCAGATAATTGCTTGACCGCGAATAGCCCTTTCACGGCGAGTGGCGGAATATAGAGCGCTCGACCGCACCTGTCAGGCCGGTTTCAGCGCCTTTTTGTCGCATACGTGCAAGCACCGGAAATGTCGATGAAAAACATCTGCATAATTCTGTATTTTTCAAAATGGCGCAGGTCTGCTAGACTGGCGTGGCCTCTACCATGTGGTTTCGTAAGCGAGGGATACGGAAAATGGCGAAGTTCTCGATTGGGGTTCTGTTTGCGCTTGTAATGGCTGCTGCAGCTCACGGTCAGGCAACAATTGTCATTGGCCAGAGCCCGGCTGCCCGATGTTATCAGAACGCCATCTGGGGCCGCACTCACGCTTCGGCATTGCGCCCCTGTGATTCGGCGCTTCAGGTCGCACAGCTGACGTATCGCGAAAGACAGCGGACCTGGGTGAACCGGGCTGTCATAAACCTGCACCTGGGCGAACCTGAAACGGCATTGCTCGATTTGCAGCAAGCCGTTGATCTGGGATTTGAGTCTGCTGAAATCGACATGAACCGTTCCGCCGCCTACATCAGACTCGCCCGCTATCAGGACGCAATCGATGCCGCCACTCGCGCGCTTGATGCCGGGCTAAGAGATGTCGAAAAAGCCTATTACAATCGCGCCGTCGCCTATGAGCGCCTGGGCCGCATTGCCGAGGCCTATGATGATTTTTCTGCCGCCGCCGCTGCTGCACCACATTGGCAACAACCGGTTCGGCAATTGGAGCGGTTTCGCGTTTCAAGCGGCACCTGACCTCAAAATTACAGCGATACAGGGTTGAAGGCTCGCAACAGCGGCCCGGCACCGCTATGTCTTGGCAAGAATCTTGGGAGTAGGGTTTCATGTCGAGCGATCCGTTTGCGCCTTTTCAATTCGACCCGGACGCTGCACGGTCTGCCATCGCAGACCCGTTGAAGGGTGCGGACGACGGGGAATTGTTTCTCGAACACGGAACGTCGGAAACTCTGGTCTTTGATGACGGGCGTCTGAAAACAGCCTCTTTCGATGCGTTACGCGGTTTCGGAATTCGCCGCGTTTCCGGTGAGGCCACTGGATATGCCCATTCAAGTGACCCGACGCTGGACGCGCTGAAAAGGTCAGCCGGGACGGTCAGCGCCGCAAAGGAAGGGCGTTCCGGGACGTTTGCGGACGCACCGCAGCGAACCAATCGCCATCTTTATGATTCCATCGACCCGGTAAACGAGCCGGGTTTTGAGGCCAAGTCCGCATTGCTTCAGGAAATCGACGCCTATCTGCGCGACCGCGATTCGTCCGTGGTTCAGGTCTCTGCTTCGATCGCCGGCTCGAAACGAATTATTGGTATTCTGAGGCCTGACGGCGATCTGCGCACAGATGACCGCCCTCTCGTTCGCCTGAATGTGTCCGTCACCGTCGAAAAGGATGGCCGCCGCGAATCAGGATCTGCCGGGGCCGGTGGCCGTGACGCGTTTGAAGCCTGGATTGCGCCATCAAGTTGGAAGTCGCTCGCCGACGAGGCGCTGCGCATCGCCCGGGTCAATCTGGACGCGGTGGATATCAAGGCCGGCTCCATGGACGTCGTGCTGGGACCGGGATGGCCCGCCGTCCTGCTGCATGAAGCGGTGGGGCATGGGCTTGAAGGCGATTTCAATCGCAAGGGCACATCCGCATTTTCCGGGAGGCTCGGCCAACAGGTTGCATCCAGGGGGGTGACAGTTGTGGATGACGGTACCATGGAGAAGCGGCGCGGTTCGCTCACCATTGATGATGAAGGCACGCCCACGGAAAAGACCGTGCTGATCGAAGACGGCGTTCTGGTCGGCTATATGCAGGATCGACAGAATGCGCGTCTGATGGGCATGCAGGCAACAGGAAACGGACGCCGCGAATCCTATGCCCATGCGCCCATGCCGCGCATGACCAACACCTACATGCTGGGCGGCAATGACGACCCC
>BQJI01000195.1 GCA_021604625.1 Hyphobacterium sp.
CCGGGGGATATTCTGAATGACCTTGACTTGGCCTTCGCGGATCAGACAGATGTGTCGGAATTGCTGACTGCAATGCGGCATTCGAATGCCATTTACGCGCCGTTCACAGGGCGAGGCGGCTCGATTTACGCGGCAAATCAGGCTCGCGAATTGTGGTTGCGCGACCGGTTTCTGGCCCATGTAGAACGCGCCCTGGCCGAGGACGACATGCCCGAACGGCTGTTTTTCAAGTTCGGCGGAAATCATGCGATGCGCGGGCGAACGCCGACCCATGTCATTGGCTTTGGCGGCTTCATAGAGGAGTGGGGCCGGATCGAGGGGCTCAACTTTTTCAACTTCATGGTCGAGTGCCAGGGTGGTGAAATGTCCAACTCCCAAACCGGTGCGGTGACACCCTGCCAGTCCTATATGATCGGCGCAGATTCACGGTTGGCTGAATTGCTGCCGGACGGACCTGTTGTCGTGGATTTACGCGCAATACGTCCGGCGGCAATCGCGGCGCGATCGAGCCTCGATACGGCAGAATTCGAGGCGATTTTTGCTTTCGATGCATTGGTGGTCCTGCCCGATGTCGAGGCTGCGAGTCTGGTTCAACAGTAGGTGGTGACCGCGTTTTCCGCCTGCTCGGACACGATCAATGTCTTGTTGTGATGTTCTGACCGCAGGTTTCGGGTCGCATCCGCAACAGGGCCGCTCTAGACAGTCGTTTCAACTCCGGAGCGGCGGCCTATGACGACCCAGGAAAATACGCCGGCGCGTGCGGCCGCGACGGCCATTGCCAGCTATATGATCTGGGGATTGTCCCCGATTTTCTACAAATTGCTCGGCTTTGCCGGGGCGGCGGAGATTGTGCTGCACCGCGCGGTGTGGGCCGTTCCAACACTGGCAATTGTAATCTGGATGGCACGCAGCTGGTCGACGGTTCGGGCGGTTTTCAATCAGCCGAAAACGCTGGGATTGCTGGTGCTTTCCAGCATCCTGATTGCGGGAAACTGGTGGCTGTTTATCTTTGCAGTAAACACTGACCGCGTGCTGGAAGTCTCGCTCGGCTATTACATAAATCCGCTGGTGAATGTGGCGGTCGGCATCATCGTGTTCCGGGAATCGTTCGGGAAATGGCGAGCGGCGGCTGTCACTCTGGCGACGATTGGCGTGATCAACCAGATTCTGACCGTGGGCAGCCTGCCGCTGATCGCGCTGGCGCTCGCCGGGTCGTTCACGATTTATGCCTATATCCGCAAGACGATTGCCGTCGATGGCCGGGTCGGCCTGTTTGTCGAAACGCTGATCATCTTTCTGCCTTCGCTGATCGCGCTCGGCTTCATTGAAGCCTCGTCGAACGGGCATTTTTTCGAAGGCTGGAGGCCGGCCGTTCTGTTGATGCTGGCCGGGCCAATGACGGTGGCGCCGCTGCTGTTATTCATCATCGGGGCAAGGCGGCTTCATTTTGCGACGGTCGGGCTCTTGCAATTTATCGCGCCGACCCTCCAATTCGGCGTTGCGGTCGCCTATGGTGAGCCCTTCACAGCGGCGCATGCGCTGACCTTCGCCTTTATCTGGGCCGGGCTCGCCTGTTTTGCCGTCTCCATGTTGCGCAGACGAAAAGCGACCTTGCCATGACAGAATTGCCCGAACCGGTCCGGATCAAATCCAACGCTATCGAACTGGCCGTGCGTCTTGGCGGGCCTGAAGACGGAATACCCTTATTGCTCGTGCATGGCTGGCCGGAGCTGTCCTATTCGTGGAAGCCGATCTGGGATCATCTGGTGGCGGCGGGATTCCGGGTGATTGCGCCGGATCTCAAGGGCTTTGGCGGCTCGGATGCCCCCGACGATGTAAACCTGTACGGTATTGATGAAATGACGGCGGATCTGACCGGTCTGCTGGATACGCTGGGCATCGAAAAAGCGGTCTGGTGCGGGCATGACTGGGGCGGGATCATCATGTGGCAGGCCGCCTGTCTGGTGCCGGAGCGGTTTCTGGGCGCAATTGGCGTCAACACGCCGCACCTGCCGCGCCCCTCCGCACCGCCATCAGAAGCGTTTCTCGCCATGGGCGGCGAGGATCATTACATCCTGCAATTCCAGAATACCGAAACCGTGCGCGAGGCCTTTGAGGGCAGGGAAGCGGATTTCTTTGACTATATCTTTGCGCCCCCGCCCCCGGCGGACATGCTCGACAAGCTGTTTCCCGGCGTCACCCATATCATCAAAAATTTTGCGAAACATCCGGGCCGGAGCGGTGCCGAGCTGGTGGTCGGGCCGGAAGACCGCGCCGTCTATGTCGAAACCTATGCCAGGACCGGGGCTGTGACGCCGACCCATATCTATCGCAATTTCGACCGCAACTGGGAGCGGATGGGCGGGGTGGATCATCGTCTGTCCATGCCGTGCCTGATGATTGGCGCGGATGCCGATTTTATGCTGCCGCCGATGTTGATGCAATGGATGCCGGCTCTGTGTTCCGATCTGGAAACCCATGTTCTGGAGGGCTGTGGTCACTGGACGATGTGGGAAAAACCGGACGAGCTGGCCGCCTTCATCGAGGAATGGGTGGCAAGGCGGTTCGGTTGAACGTACGTGGTTCTGAGCCAGCCTATAGCTGACACCTCGCCATGAAGAAAAGCGTTCCGCGTCATCCCGGGGCGCGCGATAGCGCGAACCCGGGACCCATTCCGTGGCGGCCTCTTTCCGGCATGGGTCCCGGATCAGGCGAATGCCTGTCCGGGATGACGATGGGGCGTTTATTCTGCCTGATCCCGAATTACGCGCGTCAGCGACGTCCCAAGCGGTGCGTCACTTACAAACACCCGTAAACGGCGTTGATCAGTTTTACCGCGCGGGGATCGCCGGCGAGGACTTCGCGCAGCCGGTTGGGGGTGAAACTGCCGGAGATGTGCCGCACCGGATCGGCAAATCCGCAGGAGCCGCCCAGCCCGTAATGACCAATTGCGAGGGGTTCCGGTCCATAATGACCGCTTGAACCATTGCGCATGACGCCAATCCCGAAGGAGAGATCAAACGGCAGGACGCGGTCTTCACCTGACACTTGCTCGGTCATGATGTCGTCGACGGTTTTTCGCGTCAAAAGCGCGTCATTGCCCAACCGCCCTTCATTGGCGAAGACGCCCATCAGTGCGGCAATCGCGGCGGCGCTGCCATGCCCATTGGCGGCGGGAAATTCAGCTTTGCGCCATTCGGCGGCGCCGCGCCGACCCGGGCTGGACCAGGGTTTCAGAAAGGCGATTTTCTTGATTTCGTTCATATCGCCAAGGAAGGGTGGTTTGGGAGGCAGTTTGTGTTCGGCAACACGGTGGTGTTCGCTGTCCGGTGTGCCGACGAAGAAGTCGAGATGGCGCGGCCCGGCGATCTCGTCTTTCAGGATTTCGCCAATGGTGCGGCCATCGGTGCGGCGGGCAATGGCATCGGCGATAAATCCGAAGGTGATCGGATGATAACCCGTCCCTTTTCCAGGCGGCCAGAGCGGCGCTTGCGCAGCGAGTTTCTCCTCGATCAGCTCGCGATCAAACCAGTCGGAGGCCTGCATTTCCTCGGCAATCCCGGACAGTCCCGCCTGGTGGGACAGGGCCTGGGCGATGGTGATCTCGCCTTTTCCGCCTTGCGCAAAGGCCGGCCAGTGATCGGCGACCTTGTCGGTGAAGGCAAAATTCCCCTGATCCTTGAGCCAGCCCATGACCAGCGCGGTGATCGCTTTTCCGGTGGAGAAAACCGGTACGATGGTCTCCGCCGTCCATTGGGTCTCGCGCTTGGGTGTGGTCCAGCCCGCATGCAAATCGATGACGGTCTTTCCCTCGATCTCGACGGCAAAGGCCGCGCCGATTTCATCCGTGCCCTCCCAGAGCGAGGCGAATACGTCGCGCACCGGTTCGAAGCCGGCGGCGGTGAGGCCATGTATCTGCGGTGTGTCTGTCATGGGGGAGAGCTAAGCCTTCAACGGTTGCAAATCAATTGCCGCCTCCGGGTGGAGTGGGTGCTGGCGGGCGGAAATGTCGGGTAATTCGAATGCCTCCCAGTCGCGGGCCTTCAGCGCGACATCCAGCGTGTTGCGGATGGCGGTCTCAAAAGCCGTGCCGGGATCAGTGCCGCTGACCAGCTCGGCCAGCAATTCTGCGGTCAGGAAATCGCCACTGCCATTTGGCATGCTGGCGAGTTCAGCATGGCTGGCAAATGCCGCATTTCTGTTCGCGTGATAGGCCGTGCCGAAACGGTCATCGAAGCGCGCCGACGTCATGAAGGTGATCGGTGCGATCTGGCTGGCGTTGATGAAGCCGGCGGGCGTCGAAACATCCATACCGCTGAGCCATG
>BQJI01000196.1 GCA_021604625.1 Hyphobacterium sp.
GTGCGCGGGCCGTTGCCTCACCGCCGAACCGGGCCAATGCACCTCGCGGATTCAGGCGCGGAATGTCGACATAACCATTGCGAACCGGCGTTTCGCCAATCCAGCCGTGATCCATATTCAATACAAAGGAATTGCCGAAAAGCGTGGCGCGACCACTACCGCCCGTCACCGGCGTCATCGTGGAAATATATCGAAACGCGGCGTCCTCGAAGGCAAAACTGAGCGTCATGCGTTCATTGGCCAGCCGCTGCGCGACGAGCGCTTCAGCATTCAGATCAAGATCCAGATGGGCATCAAAAACGTGAGCGGAAATTATGGCGTCTTCAATCCAGCTTCGCGCGCCTTCCGCCAGCTCGATCGGCCAGTATTGCAGGACCAGCGCCGGCGGCACATCGCCGTCAACCGGTCCCACCAGCCTGATATCCGGCAACCAGCGGCCATCTTCAACCTGACGCAGGCGCGCCGTCCCGACCAGATTTGCCGTTATCGGGCCAATTTCGGCGACCAATTGGTCAAACCTGGCTTCAAGTTCCCGCGCATTCACCTGACCTGCAAGTCTGAGCCCGCCCCATTCTGGCGGCACCTCAAATACACCGCCCAGATCCAGTCGCCCGGCGCCAACATCCAGTTCAAACTCCCAACGCCTCGGAAAGGCATCGTCGAATTCCCGAAGATTGAATACTCTGCCTGACAACCGGGTCAACACGCGGTCGGTATCAATTCGCATCTCATTGATCAGGACAGCGCCATCAACCGGCTCATAATCAACGCGAATCGTCACGTCGCGGATCGCCTGAGCGGCTTCGCCGCGTCCCAATTCACCTTCACCGACCTGCAAGTTCAGGCTGGCCGCGCGTACACCCTCCTGACGGGACGCTGCCGCAAACACCTCAAGACTGACCGGCGCGTTGATCTCGCCGGCCGCTGCGAACGGACCGGACAGCGGCGCGATGGCGCGAGGCGACAGGTTTTCAGCCCGCGCTTCAAACAGGAAAGTGTTGAGGTCCGCGCCCGCTTCCACACGCATGGCAACCGGTGCAAATCCGGCTGTGGTTGCAAATCGTCCCGCCAGTTCGGCCAGCAAACGGTCTTCATTGCGATCCAGCCCAACTTCGGCACGGTCAATATACCAGTCGAGGTTATTGACGTCATCCACGACGCGAACCGACGCAGAGCGTATGGACACGCTGGTCAAACGCCCCAGCAAGGTGCTGTCTTCAGGGCGGCGCAACAATTCCAGCAACGCATCAACATTGCGGCCCGAGCCCGGTGGCCGGGCTTCCTGTGCCACCCGGTCCGGAGACCCCAACCCGGCACCAACCGCGCCATCAGCGCGGCGAACAATCGAAATCGCGCCGCCCTCAATAACAATGCTGGAGGGGGCTGTCTGCCCGAGCAGCAAGGCATCCAGCCGGAATCCAGCTTCAATCAAGGGTGCGCGGGTAATGATGTTTCCGCCGGTTTCGGCCACCGCGACGTCGCGCGCAGAGATGAATAGCAGGCCGCTCTCTGTATCAAAACGAGCCTCCAGCGTCGACAGCGAAACCAGATCGCCTTCAAACGCTTCAGCGAAACGCGCCTGTGCATCCGCCAGGAGAAAATCCAGCTCCATCGGGCCTTGCGACAAGCGCCAGACCAGCGCACCACCCGCAAACAGGAGCAGCGCTGACAGGACAGCGACCGCTTCCAGTGCGTAAACAACCACGACACGGATGGACCGTTTGATCATGCGGAATTTTCTCGTGCAGTCAGCGGGGCTGTCGGCGAAGGAAAATCTTGTAAGACAGTCGCAACCGCATTGCACCTGAACGACGCAGGGAGACCAGAAATGACAATATTAAGCGAAGGCCAGAAAGCGCCGGAATTCAATATGCCAACGGATGGCAATGGCGAAGTCAGTTTGTCCGGATTAGCTGGCAAAACAGTCATTCTCTATTTTTATCCAAAAGACTCGACACCGGGATGCACAAACGAAGCCATCGACTTCTCCGGGCTCGCGAATGATTTCGATAAGGCCGGTGCAATTGTCATCGGTGTGTCGCGAGATAGCGTCAAAAAACATGACAATTTCAAGGCCAAACATGATTTGAAAGTCATGCTTGGAGCCGATCTTGATGGCATGGTTACAGAAGATTATGGCGTCTGGATCGAGAAGAGCATGTATGGTCGCAAGTATATGGGCATTCAGCGCGCCACGTTTCTGATTGATTCGGCAGGATTAATTCAAAAAATCTGGCCAAAAGTAAAAGTGAAGGGCCATGCCGTCGAGGTTCTTGATGCGGCTCGCTCGCTTTCCGACTGAAAACATGTGTGATATTTGGCGTGCCGATTGCATAACGAAATGTTGATAAGTCGGACTGTTTCGTGTCCTATGCCCGGCGGTTCGGGTGGCGACTAGACAGGTGTGGACCAGAAATATGATTTCCGGAGTATTCCAGAAAGTTTGGGACATAGCCGAGCAATGGTTTCCTGGCAGGCAGATTTACCATCGCAGTGAAGGTCAGGTTCGGTATTTCGAACTGACAAGTTCAATGCAGGTTGGTGGCCTGGCGGGTGCCGTATTGTTGACGGGGTGGCTTTGCTTCACCACGATTTCAGTCGCATTCCACGGCTACCAGATGTCCCGGCAAACCGACGCGATGGAACGCGTACGTGTTGAATCAAGCCGTATCGTCAACGAAGCCATGGCGAATGAAGCCGCGACGCAGGCCCTGTTTGAATCCCGCGTTGAGGAATTTCGCTCGACCGCCAATGAATTCCAGTCCCGCCATGAGACACTCAGCCAGCTCATTCAGCTGGTCGAGGACATTGATGGCGAAGATTATGATCCCTCACCGGCGCTGGATGGCGGCCGATTGCTGATGGCCGCAACAACAGCAGATCCGACACCGCGACGAGCACGCGACGATGTTGTCCTTTCGCTCGCCGATCCGAATGCGCCGGAAGACCGTGTCAGTTCGCTGATCGAGCAACAGGATGTCGTGCTGGCGGAAGCAGAGGATGCCGCAGAAGCGCGACTGGAAAACCTGCGCGCTGTGCTTCGGCTGACCGGGCTTCGCGTGGATGATGTCCTCGCCGAAAATCGCGAAAGCGAAGAAAGCGGCGGCCCCTTTCTTTCTATCGCCAGCACGGCCTTTGGCTCGGAGCTCGATATGGATGATGCGTTTTCAGCTCGCGTGACTCGCATCGCCACACGATTGATCGAAGCGCGCGAAATCGAGGCTGCGGTCAATGCCCTGCCTCTGAGCATCCCGATCGGCGCTGATTATCGCGAAACCAGCGATTATGGCGCCCGGATTGATCCGTTTACCGGACGCTCGGCCTATCACTCGGGTCAGGATTTCGTGGCCTATCGAAATGCACCTATTCAAGCAGCTGGACCCGGCCGAGTCGTTTACGCCGGATGGCGTTCCGGTTATGGTCGGACCGTTGAGATCGACCATGGCTACGGTTTCATGACCCGTTATGGTCACCTCAACTCGATTGACGTCAGACGTGGTGATACAGTTCGTGCCGGCCAACAGATCGGCGGCATGGGCTCAACCGGCAGAAGCACCAGTACGCACCTGCACTTTGAAGTCTGGAACAATCGCCAAACGCTAAACCCTGAACGCTTCTTGAGAGCCGGACAATATGTTCAACAGAACTAAAGACAATTCTGCCGACAGCGCTGTTAGCGCTCCCCAACCTTCCCCCTCCAAAAGGTCCGCCATGAAATCCAAAGCCCCCTCGATCATCAGCGCCGACATGGTGCTTCAAGGCTCTCTCAATTCCGAGGGCGAAGTTCAACTCGATGGATCCGTCGAAGGCGATATCCGCGCAGATTCGCTAACCATTGGCGAAGACGCCTCGGTAGAAGGTCATGTTGTCGCTGAAACCGTAATTGTCCGCGGCAAGGTCAAAGGCTCGATCCGGGCGCGTCAGGTTCAACTGGCTGCGACCGCGCGCATAGAAGGCGATATCGTGCACTCGGCGCTGTCAATGGAAAGCGGGGCCTTCTTTGACGGCCATTGCCGCAATTCGTCTGATCCGGTTGCCGATGCTGGCCAGCCTGCGGCGAACAGGGCAGCAGCCACCAGCCCTGCTCCAGCTGCCAACGCATCAACGTCGACAAGCACGGCATCGGTGAGTTCTTCATCCAGCAGCGCACCGTCTGCGCCGCCGAAATCAGGTGCGTCGTCCAGCAATCCATCCCTGGACCTGCCGAAGGCCAAGAGCTCCAGCTAGTTCGTAATCACAATTTTATCTGAAGCCGCCGTCGACACTCAGTCGGCGGCGTTTTCATTTTCATCATCACCCATTTGGGCCGCGAGTGC
>BQJI01000197.1 GCA_021604625.1 Hyphobacterium sp.
CCGCGAAGAGGCCGACGCCATTATCGGGCTTTTGGCCGATGGTCGGGATTTTTCCGAACTCGCTGTGCAATATTCGACCGATATCGCCACCCGGCTTCAAGGCGGTGATCTTGGATATTTCACCCGCGAAGACGTTCTGCCAGAAATTGCCGCTTTGGCATTTTCTGCGCTTGAGGGCGAAATTGGCGGGCCCGTCGAAACCGAATCCGGCTGGCATATTCTCCGGATTGTGGATCGCCGGTCGCCTGAAGGCCCGACATTTGAGGAAATGCGCCCTTCGATCATCCGCTTTCTGACATTCGAGACCATATCAAACCTGCTTGGCGATCTGCAGGAGACGGCGCGGATAGAGATAATTGAAATACCGGATTCCGAATTGCCCGATATCGAAATCAGCGCGAGTAGCCGCGACGAAGAATCAAGCGAAGCGGCGGGCCCGGAAATTCAAAATTAACTCTGTTTCCTCACCGGGATTTAAGGACATTTTGCCAATATGAGTACTGAAAGACCGGTATTGCTCGTCGCTGCATGCGCGCTGTTGGATTCAGATGGCCGCATCCTGATTGCGCAACGTCCGGAAGGAAAGGCATTGGCCGGGAAGTGGGAATTTCCCGGCGGCAAGGTCGAAACTGGCGAAACGCCCGAGCAAACCATCGTTCGGGAATTGCGCGAAGAATTGGGAATTGAGCCATGCGAGACCTGCTTGCAGCCCTTCGCCTTTGCATCTCATCCCTATGCCGATTTTCATCTCATCATGCCGCTTTTTCTCTGTCGTCGCTGGGATGGGTTCATCTCGCCGCAGGAAGGTCAGGCGATTGCCTGGTCGAGACCGGGCAAGCTGGCCAGCTACGATCTCGCGCCCGCAGACCAGCCGCTCGCGGCGGAGCTTCGCGATCGTTTGTAGGCGCGTTTACCGCCGATCAAAGCGGCACAACAGCCATAGAATATTCGATTATCATCGCGTTGATTGCATTTCTGACGGTTGCGGCACTGGCCCTGATCGGACCGCAAGTTTTACAAATGCTCACTGATGCTGGCGGCGCCTTCTAGCCACCGGCTTTTTCACCCGCAGACACTTCTTTCGCGCCCAGCGCGTCGGCAAGGCGTACCGTCGCGGAACCGGGGCGTTTCGGACGCGGTTGATCTGGGTGCGGTGCCCAGCCACCTGCATGCACAAGATCAAAACCTGCACGTATCTTGCCGTCGGGATCAGCGAATTGTTCGGCATAAATTTCAGCCATGCGGACAAACAGCGCCTTTCCGGGAGTCTGGCGAGGACGATCGCTTAACACGCTGGTCTCTCCCATCATTCGCAAATCCCGCATCAGCGCGAACGCATTGGCGTATCTGACCGTCACCCGGTCGACATCGGTGACCGGCATGGCAAAACCCGCGCGCTGTAACAAACCCGCCATATCCATCGTATCAGCAAAGGGTGAAATCCGCGCCGCCGCGCCGCCGCATAGTTCGGTTTCTGCAGCCATCAGTGACTGGCGCAATTCCTTCAGGCTGGCCCCGCCGATAACGGCACAAGCGAAGAATCCGTCGCTCTTCAACGCGCGATTGATCTGGATCAATGCGCCGGGCAAATCATTCGCCCAATGCAGGGATAATGGTGAGAGCACGAGATCAAAAGCTTCATCGGCAAAGGGCAGGCATTCCTCGTCCAGGCAAATATCCGGCGCGAGTCGGTCGGCGAGATCGGTCTCGACCAGCTGGCCGATTTTGGCAGCGGCTTCGGGCCGGGCCTGCAGCATGCGACCGACTATGCCGCCACCGCCCAACACCAGAACCCGCGGGAAGTCCCGGCTGATGCTCTCCACTCGGTCCAGCAAATCATCGACCGCACGTTGCAACAGGAAGTCATATTCGGGCAGGCTGTCTGCGGCGCGATTACGGCGCTGGCGCAGAAGGGCGCGATCGAACAGGGCGGGCGGCGATGAGGTCATGGGTCCGATATGGCGTGTTGAACGGCTTGAGAAAAGCCGCGAATGCGGTTGGCGATCTCGTCTGGCCGCCCGTATCGCCGCTGACAGGGCGACTGGTGAAGGCCACAGGCCAGCTTGAGGCCGAGCGTTGGAGCGATATTCATTTTCTCGATGCGCCCTGGTGCGACACCTGCGGTCTGCCATTTTCTTTCTGGGTGGGATCCGGCGCGGAGTGCGGAGCCTGCGCTGCGCGGACACCGGCTGTCCACAAGGCCCGTGCAGCACTCGCCTATGGTGATACATCGCGTCGACTGGTGCTTGATTTCAAGCATGGCGGTCGGCTCGATGCGTTGGACCAATTGGGGCAATGGATGGTCAGAGCCGGTCCGGACGTCCTCGCAGGCGCTCAGGCCCTGATCCCTGTGCCGCTCCACCCGTCACGCCTGTTTTCCCGACGTTATAACCAGTCCATGCTGTTGGCAGATTCTGTATCGCGCCTGACCGGCATTCCGGTTGAAACCGGCTGGCTGATCCGCCATCGCAATACGCAAAGCCAGGCCGGGCAATCGGGTCGGTCGCGCCGCCGCAACGTGTCCGGCGCGTTCGCGGTCACAAAAACGGGACGCGACCATCTGATCGGAAAAACCGTTGTGGTGATCGATGACGTCATGACCACGGGCGCGACATTCGAAGCCTGTGCCAAGCCATTGCTCCGCGCCGGAACGGTATTTGTGAATGCTTTGGCGCTGGCGCGCGTTGTGAAACCCACCGATCCCACTACATAGGGAATAACAGAGATCAAGCGGAGAGACCGAGAATGGCGAACATCACCATCTATACGCGCCCCATGTGCGGATATTGCGGGCGTGCAACAACGCTTTTGAAGAAAAAAGGTGTTGGATTTGAAGAAATTGATGCCGGGTTTGACGCCGGGAAACGCGCCGAAATGACCCGGAAAGCCAATGGTGCGAAAACCTTTCCGCAGATATTCATAGACGATATCCACATTGGCGGTTGCGATGATCTGATGCGCCTCGAACGTGGCGGCAAGCTTGATGCCATGCTGGGTCTCTAGCGCCATGCGTGTAGCCCTTGTCCAGATGCGATCCGGCACACAGATGTCGGAAAATATAGCGGATGCAGAACGGTATATCCGTCAGGCGGCCGCTGATGGCGCGCAATTTATCGCCACACCGGAAACCACGCATCTGGTCCAAAAAGACGCCGACAAACTGTTCGAGACCATTCGCCACCCCGATGATGATCCGGCCATTCCCGCCTTTGCAAAACTCGCCAGGGAATTGGGCATCACCCTGCTCATCGGGTCGCTGGCTTTGCGCGACGGCGAACGCCGCGCGGTCAATCGCTCGCATCTGTTCGGCACAGACGGGCAATTGCTCGCCGCCTATGACAAGGCCCACATGTTCGATGTCGGACTGGGGCAAGGCGAGGTCTACTCGGAATCGACCCATTATCAGGCGGGTGATCGCGCGGTGCTGGCGGATATTCCCGGGGCCAGATTGGGCCTGACGATCTGTTACGATGTCCGTTTCGCTTATCTTTACAGACGATTGGCGCAAGCGGGCGTGCAAATAATCGCGGTGCCGGCGGCCTTCACCCGGCCCACCGGAAAGGCGCATTGGGAAATTCTCCTTCGGGCGCGTGCGATCGAAACCGGCAGCTATATTCTGGCACCTGCGCAGGGCGGCTTGCATGAGGACGGTCGAAAAACATGGGGGCATTCCATGATCATCGGGCCGTGGGGCGAAATCATTGCCCGTCTGGACCATGACGAACCGGGTATCCTTGTGGCGGATATTGACCCGGGGAAAGTTGAAACCGCGCGCACCCGTATCCCGGCGCTGCACCATGATCGTGAAATTTCAGGTCCGTGATAGTGCGGGCCTTGGCGACTGACGCAATTTTCCCCATATATGGATCATGATCCGCTACGCGCTCATATGTGAAGGCTCGCATGAGTTTGAAGCCTGGTTCCGCAATTCTGCGGACTTCGACATCCAGGCCGACGCCGGTCTGGTCGAATGCCCGCATTGCGCTTCCACCGGTGTAAAAAAAGCCATTATGGCCCCGGCAGTCGCAAAAAGTGGTAGCAAGTCTTCAGCCAATTCGCAAAAAATGATGATGGAAATGGCGGGCAGGATTCGCAGCCATATCGCCGAGAATTTCGATTATGTTGGCGACAAATTCGCCACCGAAGCCCGCGCCATGCATTCCGGCGACAAGCCGGAGCGCGCCATTTACGGCGAAACCACAAGCGGGGAAGCCTCCGACCTGAAAGATGAAGGCGTGCCCTGTGCGCCTCTCCCGGATCCACTGGTTCCGG
>BQJI01000198.1 GCA_021604625.1 Hyphobacterium sp.
GCCTTCATTCAATCCGGCCAGTATCACGCGATCTGCCGATAACAGCCGCGCTTCAATCGGGCCCAGCAGGCGCAGGCGGGGATGAACCTCGCCGCGCGGACGTACCGGTCGGCTGCGGGCCATCGTGTCAAACAATTCCGCATAATCGCGCAGAGAGAGGTCAGGAAGGATTTCGGATTCGGTGATCAGCTCCCGGATCAGCATGGCCGCCACCTCGCCATCCTCATGGATCCACAGGCGCGCTGCGCCGCTGCGGGTATCATCGGCCGCCAGCTTTTCACCGATCTCGGCTTGCAGACGCGCCCACACCGCAACCGGCCTCGCCTCGCCAGAAAGTGCATACAAACTCCCGGTCAGGGTCTCGATCAGGATTTTGTCGGAAGCGTTTTCAAGCCGTGCTGACACATCAGCGAATGATCGCCCCGGCCGTGCGCCTCGCAAGGCAATGTCGATGGCGTCAAAGGCGCGTTTGGTGGCGCCGCGCGACTGACCCATCGTAAACAGCGGCGAGGCCCATAAGGCCGCAAGTGATTGTGTCGCGCCGGGGTCGGCGGCTGCATCGAGGATCAGCCGGAGAAAACTGCCAGCTGGTGTTTGCGATAGCGGGCGTCCGGCAGAATCGTCCAGCGCCACGCCATAACCGCGCATGGCGGCCAGTACCCGTTCGGCAATGCCGCGATCGGGCGTCACAACCATGGCGGTCTTGCCCGGTGTTTCCAGTGTTTCCCGCAAGGCCAGGGCAATGGCGCGGGCTTCAACCTCCGGCGAAGGAGCTTCCAGCACAGACAGACCGGCAAAGCCCTGCTCCAGAAAACCTTCGCCCCAGCCTCGCTCAATCTCGTCTATGCGCGAGAGCCAGTCACTTGTCTCCTCCGCCGGGCGCAAGGCTTCGGCGAGAATACGCTGGCGCGCGGCGCCGCGATTATCAGCGGCATGGCCCGGCCAGTTCTGAACCTGGTTGCGCGGCAGATCGATTTTCTTCAGGAAGGCCTGCATCGCCTGCTGGGGATGCTGATCATCTTTTTCCAGCGCCGCCCAGGCTTTGTCATCCATATCCCGATCCAGTCCCGGCAGGACAACAGCGCCTTGCGGCAGGCGCGCGATCGCGGCCATCAAATCGGCGGCGGCCGGGATTGATCCTGTCGAGCCCGCTGCGATCACCGGGCCCGGCGGCGGGTTTTGCCGCCAGCGATCTGCCAGCTCTGACAGAAGCGCCGACCGTCGTTGAGCCGGATCGCTCATTCCCAGTTCCGCTAGCCGCAAAGGCCAAGCTTTCATCACAATGGAGACAAAGTCGGCGGAGTCTTTCAGGTGAGCGGGCAGTAGCGCCCTGATATCTACACCAAGAGCCGCGAGTGTTACGTCAGAAGTTTCCTCGGTCCAGAGATCATCTACGAGCTGACTCAGCGGATCCGCCAGCGAAATGGCCCCTGCGGCACTCATCGTACCACCCTGTGCCGCATCTTTGGCAAGAATCAGGCGCGCCAGTTCAAAGGTGCGCCGTACCGGATTGATGGCCGGCGGCGCGATGGTTACCAATTCGCCAGGCTCGAAGGGTTGATCGTCGGCATCGACATCGCCAATGGGCCGGATCAGCGGTAATAGCGTTGCATGGGCTCCGTCACCAATTGCCGCGAAAGCCGCCGCCAGCGCCCGGCCGGCGCGCCGCGTGGGCGTCAAAACCGTGACCCGCGCCAGCGATTCAGGCGTTGCACCGAACTCGGCTTTCAATGTTTCAGCCAGCAGTTTCAGAAAATCGGTTTGCGGCGGGGTTGTGAAAACACGCGGACATTCGAATTCAAAAATCGATTTCATCCCAGCCTCGCCTCTGCCGCATCCCGGGCGTCCGGATCACCGACATGCATCCAGAATGCCTCCATCACCACGCCATGAACGCGGCCACGTGCCAGCAAATCGTCCCATACCCGGTTCAGCGAAAAGGGCGTTTCTGGATAGCCGGACAACACCGCCGGATTGAGGATTTGCGTGCCGGCAAAAACCAGTGGTGCCGCGTCGGCATCGCCTTTGCGACGTACACGGCCATCAGCTTCAAGGAAGAAATCCCCGGCCCCGCCATAACCCAGCGTGTTTTCCCGCGGTGCCAGCAGCAAAAGCGCATCCATTATCTGGCCATCCCACGCCTGCTTTAACCGGTCGAGCTCAGGCAGTGATCCGTCCTGCCAGATCGCATCGATATTGGAAACGAAGACGGGTTGCGTGCCCAGAAGTGGACGCGCCTTCACCAGACCGCCCCCGGTTTCCAGAACTTGCGCGCTTTCATCGGAAATGCGGATGGCAGGCGCGCCTTTCCGCGCGGAGATGTGGTCGCGCATCAGATCGGCAAAATGATGGATATTGACGATGACAGCCGGAACATCTGCCGCAACAAACCGGTCCAATACATGATCAAGCAAAGGCTTTCCGCCCACCTCGACCAGAGCCTTGGGCCGCGTCAGGGTCAGCGGTCGCAGCCGGGTTCCCAGACCCGCTGCCAGCGCCATACCCGTTTCAATCTGTATCATCCGCGCGCCATCTCATGCAGTTCAGGCGCGAGATCATGGATCAGCGCCTTCACGTCTGAAAGGGCCGGATGAGATAAATCTGTGAGAAAGTGGCGGGCGACCCGCGGCAGCAGATCAAGATATTTCGGCTTCCCGTCGCGAATGGCCAATCGCACAAAAATACCCAGAATTTTGGCATTCCGCTGGCCGCCCAAAACGGCATAGGCGGTATCGAAGGCGTCGGTATCGGAAATGTGTGCAGCCGCGACAAACCGCTTCTTCATGTTGGCCGCCAGCTCTGTCGGCACATCACGCCGCGCGTCTTCCAGCAGCGACACCAGATCATAGGCCGGATGAACGAAAAGCGCGTCCTGATAGTCGATCAGCCCGGCGCGCGCCGGTCCGGTCCGGTCTGGCAACCACAACAGATTTTCAGCATGATAGTCGCGCAGGGCCAGACCTTTGGCCTGCGTGTCCAGTGCCGGAAAAACCGCTCTCCAGGTTTCGCGCCAGCTTTGGCGGTCGGTATCCGACAGCGCGCGGCCCAGATGCTGTTCTGCATACCAGTCGAGGAATAATTCTGTTTCGGCGAGCAATGCGGGTGTGTCGTAGTCCAGCACACGCCATGTCCCGCCATGATGGTTCAATTGCGACGGAAAACTCGACCGGTAGATCGCCGCCAACGCATCGACGCCGTGAGAATAAAGCTCGGCCTCGTCAGCGCCCGCCGGAATGGCGCGTGCGAATAGATCATTACCAAGATCTTCCAGCAGTAATAATCCGCCGGGCAGATCCGCCGCCAGTATCCGGGGTGCGGAAAAGCCACGCGCCGTCAATTCCTCCGTCAGTCCGGCAAAGGCGGCGAGATTGGGCCCGGCCAGGCGCGCCAGCGCATTATACCCGAGTTGATGACGCACATCCGGCGTGGCATCGGGCGGGCAGGCCGGGGCTTCTGCGCCTGCCGGCGCATTCATCAGCACGGCGGTCTCGTCGCTGCGGAACAGCCGACGATAGCTGCGCGTCGAGGCATCGCCCGGAAACGCTTCCTGCCGGGCGCTGCCCCAGCCGGCGGCTTTCAGGAATCCGGAAGTTTCATGTTCACGGTCAGACATTTGCCAGCCGGTCTCCCCAGTCGCCAATCATCGAAATTTGCGCGATTCGCCCGTCACCGTCTTGCGTCAAATGAAGGTCGAGCCGCCGTTCGGGACGATAGCGCCCCAGCCGCTCCGGCCATTCGATCAGACAAATGGCGTCGTCAAACGCATCATCCAGCCCCAATTCCGTCAGTTCGGCCTCGGCCTCGATGCGATAGAGGTCGGCGTGAAACAGCCAGTCGCCGCGATCCGTGTCGTAGGATTGCACAAGCGTGTAGGTCGGGCTCGGGGCATCGTCCACGCCGCACAGCGTTGCGATCATTCCGCGCGCCAGCGTCGTTTTTCCCATGCCCAGATCGCCGTGAAGCAAAACCACATCGCCGGGGATCAGGGCCCGCCCGAGCCGTGCCCCGAGGGAACCGGTCGCGACGGCATCCGGAAGGGAATAGGTGAGCGGCGAAGCGGTCATGCTTCTCGATTACTGAAGCCAACCGCACCCGGCAAGCACCCTCAGCTTGACTTTCCGCCCGCCAGCCGCCACTTCGCCCTCGTTGCGGAGGCTGCAAATGGCAAAAATCACCTATATCGAGCACGATGGAACCGAGCACGCGATTGACGTGGCCGACGGGCTGACCGTTATGGAAGGCGCGATCCGGAATATGGTGCCGGGCATTG
>BQJI01000199.1 GCA_021604625.1 Hyphobacterium sp.
AGGCCTCTTCAGGCGTTTCGAGCGCACGGGTGCCTTCGGAAAAAATGCGCGCGGTGGCATTGTCAGTCACGCCGTCAATGCCAGTAATATTGCCGATCATGTCATTGTTCAGAACCGCCTTGATCCGCCAGCCCTGTTCCAGTGCATGCGCGGCCACGATCTGGCCGCCGAACAAGCCCTGCTCCTCGCCCGACAAGGCGGCATAGATAATCGAACCTGCAAATTCGCGTTGCGAGAGGACGCGCGCCGCTTCCATCACACCGGCCACGCCCGACGCATTATCATTGGCACCGGGGCTTTCGGATGTACCGTCCAGCGGGTCGGTAACACGGCTGTCGATGTCGCCTGCCATCATCACATAGCGATCCGGGTCGATCGTTCCGCGCTGGATCGCCAGAACGGACACGACTTCGGTCGGTTCGGGGATGCGGGTTTCGCCGGAAATCGTATCGGAGACATAGATGACCTCAAGGCAGCCGCCGCAATCAGCAGAAATGCGCTCGAATTCTTCAAATATCCAGCGCCGCGCCGCGCCGATTCCGCGCGTTTCCCTTTCGGTTTCGGACAGGGTGTGCCGGGTGCCGAAATCGACCAGCGTCTGGATATCCGCTCCGATGCGCTCGGCCGAGACTTCCGCAACAATGTCATGAATGGCCAGCACTTCCGACGGGGGTATCGTCTGGGCGGATGCCATGGGTACGAACATCACGGCCAGTGCCGAACTCAGGACAATACGCATATCAATTTCTCCACCTCTATTTGTGCGAGAGACTAGCGCGATACAATCCGATTGCGAGTCGGTGCGGCAAGAAATAGTGCTCGGCAACCCAGCCAAAGACAGCATTCTCGTGACGTGATTTTTCTGCAAGACTGCGCCCTGGCTCGGCTGATTGTCAGGATCGATTTTCATGAACAACCATTTTGTTGAAACGCCCGAACCGCCCTATATCGCGGTCATTTTCACCTTCGAGCTCCGGCCGGATGATCGCGAAGGCTACGAAGCCCGCCTCGCCGAGATGAATGCCCTCGCCATCCAGCAGGATGGATTTCTGGGTGAAGAAGGCGTGCGTCTCGACAATGGTCGCGGCCTGACCGTTTCCTATTGGCGGGATATGGATGCGGTCGATGCCTGGCGACGGCACGTCGTGCACCTTGCCGCGAAAAAAGCCGGTCGCGAAAAGTGGTATCAGCAATATACGCTCCGTATTGCCGAAGTTGCCTTCGCTAAAACATTTGCCGCAGGTGAGTAATGGTGGGCCCGGAGGGACTCGAACCCCCAACCTAGCGGTTATGAGCCGCCAGCTCTAACCAGTTGAGCTACAGGCCCCCGATACGAGGAGCGATGAGAGGAATACTTGGCGAAAGCCGATCCGCCAAGCGGGGATGACGGTAGGATGAACAGTGATGTCATAATGGAGCCAAATCGGTCCTTAGAACGTTCATTCAGAATGAACCTGTAGAAAAAGGAGAGTTTCATGTTTCGCGCTCTATTACTTGCTTCCGTGATCGCCTTGCCAGCCGCCCCCGCTTTCGCCGACGACGATGCGCCCGGCCGCCTGTCGCTTTCAGCCACCGGCGAAGTGAACGTCGTCCCGGACATGGCGACGGTTCAATCCGGCGTTGTCAGTGAAGGGCGCACGGCATCGGAAGCACTGAATGCCAATTCACAGCGGATGAACGGCGTCTTTGCCGCGCTTTCGCGTGCCGGCATTGACCGTCGCGATATCCAGACATCCAATCTCCAGATCAACCCGGTCTGGTCCAATTACTCCAGCGGCGAGGATCGCCGTATCACCGGCTATCAGGCCAACAATACCGTGACGGCCCGGGTCGACGAACTGGACAGCCTCGGTGCTACGATTGATGCGCTGGTCACCGCCGGTGCCAACAATATCCAGGGCGTGACCTTTGGTGTCGAAGATGACAGCTCGGCACGTCGTCAGGCGCGGCTGAATGCCGTCGCCGAATTGCGCGAAACGGCAGATCTCTATGCCGGAGCGCTGGGTATCGAACTGGGTGGCTTGCTCGAATTTTCTGAAAGCGGCGGATACTCGCCCCAACCCGTCATGATGCGCGCGCGTATGGAAAGCATGGATGCCTCCACGCCTGTTTCCGCTGGGCAATTGACGATTTCCGTGACGATCAACGGCGTTTACGCCATCGAGGACTAGGCCGCTTCGGGCGTTTCCACTGGCCGATTGTGTTCGTCGAAAACGATGACGCCCGGCTGGTGGCGCTCGGCCTCTGCCGCGTCCATTTCAGCATAAGCGACAACGATAATGCGGTCGCCAACCTGCGCCAGACGCGCGGCGGCACCGTTAATGCCGAATTTGCGCGAGCCGCGTGGAGCCGGAATCGTATAGGTGGTAAAGCGCGCGCCATTATTGATATTCAGTACATCGACCTGCTCGTAGGGCAGGATGCCGGACGCTTCCAGAAAATCACGATCCACGGAAATCGAGCCTTCATAGTTGAGGTCGGCTTCGGTCACCGTGGCACGGTGAAGTTTGGACTTCATCATTTTCAAACGCATGACAGACTCTGTTCGTTCAGGATGTGGCGGCGCGTATAACCTATCACAGGGCGTGGATATAGTGCGCAACGTGAAATCTGCAACGGGGAATGCGTATGACCAGACTTGCTGCCCTCCAACATGCCATGTCACCGGATATCGGCGTCAATCTGGATACGGCGCGGCGGATGCTGGTGGAGGCATTTGATTCGGGCGTCAAACTCGCCGTGTTTCCCGAAGTTCAGCTCTCGCCCTTCTTCCCGGTCAGGCGCGGAAATGACGCCAGCGCCTATGCCATGACACGCGATCACCCGGCGCTTGCCGCAATAAGCGAGATGGCGAAGACGAACGGGATTGTGGTCGTCGCAAATATCTATTTCGAGGACGATGACGGCACGCGGTTTGATGCCTCGCCGGTATTTGATGCGGATGGCGCGCTGCTGGGTATTTCAAAAATGGTGCATATCGCGCAGTTCGAGAATTTCTGGGAGAAGGATTATTATGCCTCCGGTTCCGGCTTTGATGTCTATGACACCGCCGCCGGGCGGCTTGGCATTGTGATCTGTTATGACCGGCATTTCCCCGAAAGCTATCGCGCCTGTGCCCTGCAAGGCGCGGAGATCATCGCGACGCCAACCTGCAATCTGGCCGGGGAGCCACTGGATCTGTTCGCTGCCGAGATGCGGACTTTGGCGTTCCAGAATTCGGTTTACTCCATTCTCGCCAATCGCTGCGGGACGGAGGGTGAAACGGTCTATGGCGGGCATTCGGTGATTACGGGGCCAGATGGTGCTTTGCTGGCCGAGGCCGGCGATACGGAAACAATTCTGAGCGCAGAATACGATTTAAAACACCGGGCGAAGGTCGCCCAAGCCTATGGCTGGCTGGACGAATTGAAGCCCTGGCTGAAGCCGGGATTCAAAGCCGAGCCTTGATCTCGCCGCGTTTGTGTTGCGGGATGTAGATCACGGGACAAGGAGCGATGCGATGACGATTTCGAAACTCTGGCTATTGGCATTGCCGCTGGCTCTTGTGGCATGTGAACAGGACACCACTTCGGCACCATCGACAAATGAGCACACCACATTTGGCATATTTGACGGCACGCAACGCGACTTGGCCGATTTCGCTGATATCGGCGAAGCCCAGTATGACCGCGCACCTGTTCAAACAGAAAACGGCCAGACGAGCAGCTCTGAAAACTTCATGGCCTACAGCTATCAGATGGCGCTGGAGGCGCCAGCCGAGCAGGTTGGTGGCTTGTTTGAAATTCATCAGGCAGCCTGCGAGGCGGCCGGCCCTGACACCTGCCAGATCATGTCGGCCAGTCTCGCCAATCAACGTGCAGACCGAGTGACAGGGCGTCTTGAAATTCGTGCATTGCCGGATTGGCTGGTGGAGTTCCGGAGCGGTATCGAGAATGACACGGCAGAAGCGGGTGGCCGAATATTGTCAGAAAACACCTCTGCCGAGGACCTTTCATCGCCTATTCTTGACGTTCGGGCCCGTCTGTCTGCGCAAATATCGCTGCGTGACCGCCTACAAAGTTTGTTGGAAAATGAAGGCGCGAGCGTTGAGGAATTGGTGAATGTCGAGCGCGAACTGGCCCGCGTCCAGGGCGATATCGAAAGCGCGACTTCGCGGCTTCGCTATCTGGAACGCCGGGTTTCAATGTCGCAGCTTGGTATTCAATATACCTCGATCGCCGTCCCG
>BQJI01000200.1 GCA_021604625.1 Hyphobacterium sp.
TTTCAATCAAGTTAATGGTCGTTTCCGGGACATGCGAGCGACGTGCAGGACAGGATGTAACAATGCGTTTTCTGATTAGCTCGATTCTATTGATTGCTGCTTTGATCTCGGCAGGCTCAGCCGATGCGATTTGCAAATGGCGGGTTTCCTCAACGCTGGAAGGCGAGCGCGCCGCGAATGCGCTGTCGGCCGGGCGTGTCTGGCCGTTATCAGGCATAGACGTTCGCGTGCAAGCCCGGCACGTCGGAGGTCTGTGGAACACGCCCAACTGGCCCTCGACACGTACCAATTCCAGCGGCCATTTCGCAGTCACGTCAGCGATCGCCTTTCTCGATCCGGACTGCCAGACAAACCGTGAATTCCGGATCCAGATCCGAAGCTTTGATACCAATAACCAATGGCGCGAGGTTCACCGCCAGACCGTTGCGGGCCCGTCCGGACTGCATGGGCCGGCCAGCCCCGCGCCGGTTTTCGAACGGGCGCTGGGCGATATCATTTGTGATGATGACGGCTGTGTCGGCGGCATCATCAGAATCCGGGGATTGACGGAACCTCCGGTCGATCTTCGCCCCGGAGGTAATTCCGGAGGCGATGATGGTGCCAGTGGAGATGGGGATAACGGAAACCGGCTTCCCCAAGCCGAAGAAGCCCCTTGCGGGCTTCGTTTTTCGCCTTTCACCCAGGGCGTGGAATTTCGTTTTGGTCAGATGCCTGTCACCCCAGGACCTCTTAGTGCTGACCAGGCACTCCGCATCTCCACCCGGGAGGCCGGCGCGGGCTTCATGACGCTTAACCGGATTGTTTTCCATATTGATGTGGAAAATGCCGGGTTCCGTGACTTCGTCCGGAATTCGCGGTGTGAGGCCCGTGTTCGCTTTCGTCTCAATGAAGGGCCAGGGCTACGCGGCGATGACGGTTGGTCAATCCCCTACTCTGCCCGTATTCCAGACATACCCGCAAATGGCAGTTCCGCCGTAAGCCAGAGCGGCAATCTATGGCCTGTCGGGGATGTGGAGATTGGTCAGTGGGCCAACCAATGGGATGGCGGCGAAAACGACCCGGATTTTTATGAATATGTGCTCGTCGAAGCCGTTCTGGATTTTACCCATGCCGTACCCGAGGCCGCCGAAGGCGATAATCGCATCGTCCATTGCTACCAAGCGCCGGAACGCGTGTTCGTCGGTATGGAATATTGCGAAATCGGCTCAGACGACTAGCAAATCCTGACAGATACGTTCGAGACCGGCCTGATCAACCTCATCGAAGGCCGCCGGGCTTTCGCTATCAATATCAAGCACAGCCACCAACGTGCCGGAGGCGTTCAGAACGGGCACGACGATCTCCGAATTGGTTCGACTATCGCAGGCAATGTGGCCAGGAAAAGCGTGGACATCGCTGACGATCTGGGTTTCCAGCGTCGCAGCCGCCGTTCCACACACGCCCTTGCCGACCGGAATTCGTAAGCACCCCAATGTGCCCTGATATGGCCCGACGACCAGTTCGGTAGGTTTATTCGGATCCACTTCATAAAAACCGGTCCAGAAAAAGCGTGGCCTGAAGGCTTCTGCCAACAGACAGCTGGCGGTGGCAAAGCGGGCCGTGCGGCTGGTTTCACCCTTGACGACCGCCGCGATTTCCTTGCGCAACCCCTCGTAGCGGACGCGTTTTTCTTCGCCGGTCATCGTATAGCCTCATGTTTATGTCTTCAGGATGGTGTATCGTGATCACGGGGTCGGATTTCAAGGGGGAAATCATGAAGTCATATGTTGCGGTTCTGATTGGCGTTGGTGCGTTGGCACTGACATCCTGCGAACAGGGCAACCCCGTACCCGTCTGGGCACGTGGCCCTGTTATCGAGGCACAAGGGCGGGCCTATGTGGAAGTCCCGGCCAACCGGGCGCGCTTTCAGGTGACGTTCGAGGGGCGGGCCGACAATAGTCCGGATGCCTCACAACAAGCCGTGGTACGTGCCAACCTCGCCGCCGAAGCTGTTCGCCTGGCCACGGACGGCAATGTCCGGATCACATCCAATCTGTCAGTGAGCCCCTATTACGAGCAAATTGTTCAGCGCTATGGCGAGAATAATGAGCGTCTCGTCGAGAACCGCCACCCTGATGCCCTCCTCGGCTATGTCGCGACCGTGACGATGAACGTGGTCGTGCTTGATCCTGAACGCACCAGCGCGGCAAGAGGCGCGGCTCTGGCCGCTGGTCCGGTCAATTCCGGAAATATCGATTTTTTTCTTGAGCCTACTGCTGAAAACCAGCGTCTCGCCTTTGCCGCTGCCGTCAATGACGCAACCGAGCGCGCGCGCATTGTTGCCGAAGCGGCCGGGTCAATTCTAGGCGAAATCGCCACGTTGCAGGAAGGCAATGGCCCCTGCATGGGCGCGCCGTCAACGCAAACCGGCTATGATGAGTATGCGCGATATGCAAGCGCGCCGCCCCCACCTCCACCGCCGCCTCCGCCGCCACCACCACCGCCGCCGGGATCGGAAATGACCGCCGAGCAATTGCTGGTAGACTTGGATCGCTATGCGTTAGCCGCCGACCGTGAACCCCAGCGCGTAACGGCATCGGTGTGCGCGATCTTCAGCGTTGAAGACCGCCCCCGGCGCTCTGATTAATTTCGGCTTTCGCTGATATTCGGGGCTGATCCCTGTTCAGCTGAACGGTAACGTCCTCGCGAAAGATGCGAGGAACCAGACATGATCCGATTTGACGGACGAACCGCCATTGTCACAGGCGCCGGAAACGGGCTGGGGCGCAGTCATGCATTGCTGCTTGCCGAACGCGGGGCCAATGTCGTGGTCAATGATCTCGGCGGCAGCGTTGCCGGCGCAGGCGCCTCGCTTTCCGCCGCACAAAGCGTCGTCGAGGAAATCAATGACAAGGGCGGCCATGCCATGGCGCACGGCGCCGACGTGACCGATGCCGACCAGGTAGCGGACATGGTTGATCAGACCATCAAGGCCTTCGGATCGGTCGATATTCTGGTCAATAATGCCGGGATTTTACGCGACAAATCCTTCGCCAAAATGGACATCGCCGATTTTGCGCTGGTCCTGAACGTGCATTTGATGGGCTCTGTGACATGTACAAAAGCGGTCTGGGATCACATGAAAGAGCGAAATTATGGCCGAATCGCCATGACCAGCTCGTCTTCCGGTATTTACGGCAATTTCGGCCAGGCTAATTATGGCGCGGCAAAAATGGGCCTTGTTGGCTTGATGAATGTCCTCAGCATCGAGGGCAAGAAAAACGGTATTCGGGTCAATACGCTATCGCCGACTGCCGCAACGCGCATGACGGAGGGCCTGTTGCCGCAAGCCGCGCTCGATCTGATGACGGTTGATAGCGTTTCGGCAGGGCTGGCCTATCTGGTGTCTGAAGACGCGCCGGAACGAACAATTCTGTGTGCAGGCGCTGGCGGGTATGCCGCAACGCGTATCTACGAAACGCCCGGCATCTATCTGCCGCCAGACGAACAGACGCCGGAAGCGATTGCCGACAATTTTGATCGCATCCTTGATCCGGTCGATCAGGACATGCTGACAGACGGGTCGGGCCAGACGCTGAAATTCGTGGCGGCGGCGGCGAAACATTTCGGTGTCTCTCTTGGCTGATGCAATACACAGCTTCGACGCCGCGCTGACGCTCGATCCGCAACAGATAACCGCGGGGCGTGTGCGATATTCCGGCACAACGCCTGACGCCTATCAGAACATGATCGGACCGTTTGGCGGGGTCAGCGCGGCCTTGCTGGCGAAGGGTATGAAATCCTCGGCCCGCGATGATCTGAAGCTGATCTCGATCACCACCGATTTCATGTCCGGTATGAAGCCCGGGCCTTATGATCTTTCAACGGTTTGTCACCGCGCCGGGCGATCGACAGAATTCTGGGCCGGCCATATCCAGCAGGAGGGCGCCTCCAGCCCGGCCCTGCGTGCCACTGGCATATTTGGCGAACGACGCAATACGGTGCCATGGACAGAAGGCGAAATGCCTGACGCTCCGCTACCGGAGGACTGTGACGCCTTCGTGCCGCCACGCCCCTGGGCTGAACACATTTCCATACGGCCGTGCCTGAACACCGATATTTTCAACGCGACATCAACGCGCAATGCGCTCTGGGTGAAGTTTACCGAGCCGCGTC
>BQJI01000201.1 GCA_021604625.1 Hyphobacterium sp.
ATGCGGAAACCGCCGCCGAAACCAGCGGTCCAGCCGCGCACCGGCCTCTGCCTGCTCGACTACAATCGTCTGAACACCGCTCATGCAAATACCCGCCGCGCAATCAACAGCCCCACAAAAAGGGCCAGAATGGAAAGAAGAACCGATGCCGTAACATAGCCCGCCGCATCGCCATAGGCACGGCGCTCGATCATCACCACCACGTCCAGAGAGAAGGCCGAAAATGTAGTAAATCCGCCGAGCAGGCCAACCGCAAAAAAAGCGCGCAACTCATTGGCATCCATCCGCCCGGCCTGCGCCAGCCAGCCAATGAAACCGCCCATCAGCAGTCCGCCAATAACATTCACCGCAAATGTGCCATAGGGCCAGTCCGGACCAACTGCACGCAGCAAAAACTGGCCGGTCAGATGCCGACTGACCGCGCCCAGCGCGCCACCAGCTGCGATGAGGAGGATGTTGTTCATAGGGCGGGGAGATATGGGAGATCACGCAATCGCGCAAGCGTGACTTATCCATGCACTTTTGCATATCTGCCATGGCGGCTGCGCAATTGTGCATCCGAATAAAGGGCTTATGTCATCACATGTCTGACGGACACACCGTCCGGCCAATAATAAAAAAGGAAAAGACCATGGATCGATTGAGCGCAACTCTCGCCGCCGTCATGCAAATCGGCTTCGTCATCGCTGTTTTTGGCGGTGTTGTCGTCGCTGTCGCACCGACACTCGCATGATGAGAATTTGAAACGGGGAGCCAAGGCTCCCCGTTTTGCATCCGTTTATGGTGCGGCCTTCCCACGAAACGTCAGAACCAGTTTCAACACGGTTGCAACCATGATGATCGTGCCGCCAATGCCAGCGAGAATACCGGCTTGCGGTGTCGGATTTCCGCCATAGAGCTGAAACAGCGCAAACACCATCACGCCAGCACCGGCCTGATGCAGTAGAAACTGGATCCAGGCCATAATGCCTGAGCCGATCCCCCACACCCGATTGATAATCGCCCACAGTATCGACAATATACCACCAGCCAGCATGATATGCGTGTGGGTCGGTAATTGTCCGTGGTCTTGAGTCATCCCCATATGATGGCCAAGTCCCATACCGCATAGCAACCACAACATACCGGCCACCAGATAAACGCGTTCAATTTTCATGGAATTCTCCCCTATTCCCACGCGTAAGTTACGTTTGAAGAGGCCGCCCGTAAATCAATATCTAGGGTTCGATGGTCCGCACCGCATAATATTCCTGAGTCCAGAGCTGATAGAGCAGCCAGGCTGGAACACCGGTCGTCGCGCGCAAATAGGCTGCTTGCGAGGCATGAATGCGCCAGGCCCGCGTCTTCAATGACGTGTCGATATCCAGCGCAAATGTCGGATCAGGTTGAAGGTCGGCCACGCGCGCATAACGCTCGCCGCCAAAGCGCCGCGTGCCGGGCCGGGAAACCAGCGTATAAGCCAAAGTCACCGGCTCGCCGCGCTGGCGGGCATAGTCCTGCGTGGCGGCCAATGCCGCGCGCCCTATCGCCATATGGTCTTCATGCAGGGACACGCCGCTCGGCGGATGAAAAGTCACCACTGCATCGGCCTCCAGCCGCACCAATTCCTCAAGCACACGATTGGCCAGAGCGTCCTCGCTCATCGATTCCGGCACACCGCCATCAGGCAGCCCCAGCACGACCTGCTCATCAAGGCCCAGCACATAACCATGCCGTCTCAATTCACCTTCGCGTACGACGCCAAGATGTTCCTGCGCGACGATCTCGGGAAACTGGGTTCCGGCCTCACCGCGCGTGGCAGTGATCGTTGCCACAAACGCGCCCTCTTCCACCGCACGACTGATCAGCTCGGTCGCCGTGATCTCGTCATCCGGATGCGCAAACACTAACACGATACGTTGCGCATTCAACGCCTCGGTGACGCTGGTGACGACTTCCACATCGGGTTCAGCGAACAGGCTCCGCCCATGCCAGAGCACGGCCTGCGCGAGGACCAGCAGAACAAGCCCCACAACGGTCAGACTGATCACCAAACGCCGCATTATTGCCGCCCCTTCCGCTTCGACCGCAATGTCCGCCACCTCGCCAGACGCTCGCCAATCGCGGCTTCGCGCCCGCGTTCGGTCGGCGCATAGAAAACCGGGCGGTCCTTCATCGTCTCCGGGAAATAATCCTGCCCGGACACGCCGCCCTCAACATTATGGTCGTAGGCATAGCCATCCCCATAGCCTTCTGCCTTCATCAGCTTCGTGGGCGCGTTCAATATGTGTTTGGGCGGTGGAAGGCTGCCCGTATCGCTCGCGGCCTTTCTGGCGGCTTTGTAGGCGGTATAGACCGCATTTGACTTCGGTGCGCAGGCGAGATGGACCACAGCTTGCGCCAGCGCCAGCTCGCCCTCGGGCGATCCCAGAAAGTCATAGGTCTCTTTCGCTGCCAGTGCGGCGTGTATGGCGGTCGGGTCGGCAAGGCCGATATCCTCATTCGCCATCCGCACCAAGCGCCGGGCCAGAAATAGTGGGTCTTCACCGCCTTCCAGCATGCGCGACAGCCAGTACAACGCGGCATCCGGGTCCGATCCGCGAATGGATTTGTGCAGGGCGGAGATCAGATTGTAATGCTCGTCACGGTCGCGGTCATAGACCGGTGCGCGGCGTTGCAAATAGGTCGAGAGGTCTTCCGGACCCAGAGATTCGGTCCGGTCGAGCGAGAATAATTCCTCCACGAGATTCAGAAGATAACGGCCATCGCCATTGGCGAGTTCGAGAACAGCGCGGCGCGCATCGGGCGTAACCGGCAGGGCGCGTCCTGTCTCCGCTTCGGCCCGCTTCACCAGCAAGTCGAGACTGTCAGCCTCCAGCCGTTTCAGGACCAATACCTGCGCCCGCGACAACAAGGCCGCATTCAACTCGAAGCTCGGGTTTTCGGTCGTCGCCCCGACCAGTGTAATCACACCTTCTTCAACAACCGGGAGAAAACCGTCCTGCTGCGCCCGGTTGAAGCGATGGATTTCGTCCACAAATAACAAGGTGCCGCGCCCCGCCTGACGCCGTGCCCGTGCCCGGTCGAAAGCTTTCTTCAGATCCGCCACGCCGGAGAAAACCGCCGACATGGGTTCGAATTCGAGGCCGGATTCTTCGGCCAGAAGGCGTGCAATCGTGGTTTTGCCAACGCCCGGCGGACCCCAGAGAATGATCGAGGCAAAACGCTTCTGCGCTCGCATTCTCGCAATCGGACCCTCGCCTTTCAACAAATGGTCCTGCCCGACCACTTCATCCAGATTTCGCGGGCGCAGACGGTCGGCCAAAGGGCGCGGCGCTTCGTCTTCCAATCCGGCGGCTTCAAACAGTGAACTCATGGGTGTAGTCTAGGGCCAAACAGGGAGAGACGCACCATGATGGATGCGGTTGCGCCGTATTTAAGTGTTCGCGATGGCGCCGCGGCAATCGACTTCTACAAATCAGCTTTCGGCGCCGAAGAGCTGGAGCGATACGAATACGAAGGCAAGCTGGGTCATGCCGCCCTTCGCATCAATGGCGGTATTGTCATGCTGGCTGATGAATTTCCGGAAATGGAAGACATGACGGGATGTGTCGCACCGCCAACGCTTGGGAACCGCACAACCTGCACCATCAATCTTTCGGTGGACAACGCAGATGCCTGGTTTGAAAAAGCCATCAATGCCGGAGCAAGCTCCATTCGCCCACCGTCGGACGAATTTTACGGCCGCCATGGTAAAATCCGCGACCCGTTCGGTCACGTATGGAGCTTTGTGACGCTGAAGGCGGATCGGGACGCCTAGAGACCGAGTGTCCGTTCCATCAACCGACCGCGGCGCTCAATGGCAATGGGCCAGGATTTCAGATCGTCCTGTCCGTCAACCAGGCTTTCGATGTCATCAATGGCTTCAACGCGCGCGCCCAGCAATTCGATGACCCGGTCGCCCGGTAGAAAGCCGAAATACTCCGCCGCAGATCCACGCTGAACCGTCAACACCACAACGCCGCCTGCGAAGGGATCAATGCCCGCCTCCTGATTGAAGGCCGGAGACAATTCAACCAATTCCGCCCCGGCCAATGGATTGCGGCCGGCGATCACGCGCTGTACGGGCTCGCTTGAACCCGGTGCGATCCGCACCGGCACATCCACT
>BQJI01000202.1 GCA_021604625.1 Hyphobacterium sp.
GGCTAACGACGGCAAAATTACCGGGCAGAAATTCCGCCAGCGGCTGGAAACCTATATCGGCACAAACAAAGCTGAAACGATCAAAGATGTTTACCGCTTTCTGCAAGACCGGATGGAGGACGCCGACCTCGCCACACCCCGTTCTATCTGCGACATCGGATGCGCGACCGGCGATCTTCTTGCCTTTTTGGGTCAGGTTTTTCCGGATGCTGATCTTGTCGGCGTCGACATTGAACCGACCTTGATAGAAAGCGCAAAAGCGGAACCAACATTGCAACACGCGAAATTTCTTATCGACGATGCGCTAAGCGTTTCGGCGGGTCAGTTTGATCTGGTGACGTGTTTTGGAGTGCTCGGCATTTTTGACGATTTCGCGCCGCTCTTGAACAATCTAGTCGCAAACAGCAAACCGGGTGGGCAGGTTTATGTACAGGCTCTATTGAACCCCGACGACATTGATGTTCACATACTGTATCGCGACAACGGCAACAATCTTGACTGGATGCGTGGGTTCAATATCTTTTCGCGAAAACAGGTCGCGAATTGGGCGCATGAACGGGGTATTGAAATCGCATTCCATGATTTTCGAATGACCAGTGAATTACCGAAACGCCCGGCGCTGCCGCATCGCGCCCACACAGTTGACTTTGCCGACGGAACGCGCCGAACGATAAATGGCTTGTGCCTGTTACTGCCGGAAACCCTGTTGGAACTGACGATCCCGGATAAAAGTTGATGAGCATTGCGTGACCAATATCAACGACCCTGAAATCACCATTGCCGGGCGCGCTGTGGGACGCCGCCACGAACCGTTGTTCTGGCCGGACATCGACATCTATTTTCGGCGTGACGAGGCGCTCGCTCTGTCACTGATTGACAAACTTGCGGACGCCGGATGCGATTTTCTCAAAGCCGCTGTACTACAATCACCTGACCTGTGCTTACCGGATGCCGGCGAGATCGAGTACTTCGACCACATCGCCCAGAAGACCGTCGCTCGATCCTATCGCGACATAATCGATGCGCAGCATACACCCCTTCCGATGATGACCCGGCTCCTCGAACACGCCCGATCGCGCAAGTTGGAAATTGTTCTCAGCGTTTATGACCTTGAAGGCCTCGATTTCGCGGTCAACGAAGGGGCAGTTGCGATCAAAATTCCCTCCTCCAACATCACCCATAAAGTCTTGATTGAAGCGGCCAGCAAGAACGCGGCAGCACTCGTGCTCGATACTGGCCGCAGTTCCCTTGAAGAAATTGATCGCGCCGTTGCATGGGCGAAAGCTGCCGGTGCTAAGGGGAAACTGCTTGTTCAGCATTCGCCCGCCGGACCACCGGCGCCGCCGAGTGATTTCAGGATGGGCTATCTACCAAAATTTGCCGCACGCTATAGCTGCCCGGTCGGCCTATCGGATCATCACCCGGGACTCGACATGATCGCCGTCGGCGTTGCTCTCGGTGCATGCGTTATTGAAAAGGGCGTCGCCGGATCGAAGACACGTGCCGATATTGATATTGCCCATGCATTTCATATCGATGATGCACGCGATGTCTTGTCCCTCGCTCGCGACACATGGGCGGCGATCGGCGACACACCACGTGAGGCAAATGGCGGCATGGATCGCATGGGATGCATCGCCGCTCGCGATCTCACCGCCGGCGAAATTCTATCTCGCGACGATATTACTTTTGCTTTTCCCGCGCACGGTCTCGGCGCTGAAATGATCGATGAAATTATCGGCGCGAGCATCAAAACCAATATCAACGCCGGTCGTCCCATTGCTGACAACGTACTAAACAGAAAAGCACACAAATGAGAGCGCCCGCGCGTTCAGGAATAACGCCAACACGTTTTCAATGGCGCCCGTTACGCGCCGCCGAACGTGCGAACTACGCCCAGATTGGAAGGCCTGCAGGCGCCGTGCTCGAAGTAGCCGAGACGTCCGCATCCGACGAAACGCCTGCGTATCTTCGCCAAGTCGACGAAAATGGCGCACCGCTCGCATTCATCAAGATTGCATCGGCAGATTGCAGGGCCTCATTTATTCGTGACGGAGAGTTGGCGCAGCGTTTGTCCGAACGATCAGTGCGCGTCCCGCAGCAAATCAATCTAACGCCACTTGAAGACGGAACGATTGCGGTTATTCAGAGCTGGATTAACGGCGATCATCCGTCTGCGGACAACACAGATTTCGAACAACTAGGCGCCAGCGTCGCGAAATTTCAAAATGAATTGGATTCGTTGAGCAGCGATTTCTCTGTTGCGGCAAAAACCGAAGATCGTCTGAACACATTGTTGGCATTTGCACAAAGTGACGCCATTCAAAAACGATGGGCCGGCGATCCTTTGCAGGTTTTCGCGGAGAAAGCGACAGCGTGGTTCCTAGAATTCACACCGCAAATGATCGCAGCGGACGGGCCCTGCCATGGCGATTTAAACCCCGGCAATCTCCTTATTGACGAACAGGGCCAATTTGTCTTCCTTGATTTGGAGGACGCTCTTCACTCTGACCAGTGGCGGGGGTTTGATCTTGCGAAAATCATCGAGCGTATTGTTTTGCCTGAGGCGGCGCAGCGCGGTCAAATTTGGGCCATGACAGCAACGGACGCCCTAAAAACCGGCTATCAGCGCAACGCTCAACTGCCCAGTGGCCCCGACGGCGCAAGCGCCCTTCGTTGGCATATTGGCATGGCAGTGCAGCTTATAGCTCAAAACCTCGCGCGCGAAGACCCTGTTGCTAAAATGGAAATGAAAAAATTCGAATGTATCGCCAGCTTTATCACAAACCACGAAGAAGTCTTAGAGCGCCTTACAGACTAAACAGAATTCATTCCTCAAAACGCTGTTGCGCTCGCTCATATTCATCGATTGAGCCGATATCAAGCCATGCATCATGAATGACGTGCACGGAACATGGCTGGCTTTCCCGCGCTAAATCATCGAATAGCGACGGCATATCATAATAGGAATCTTGCGGCACAGCATCGCGCGCTTCCTTCGACAAACAATAGATGCCAGCATTGATGTGGTTACGGATTGTCGGCTTTTCTTCAGTTAATTGATAAGCCGCCCCATCGAACCGAACGACACCGAACGGGATCGATGTTCTGTGCTCGCGCACACACATCGTCGCCACTGCCCCGCTTTCGCGATGACTGTTTACGAGCGCGCGGAAATCTGTCTCGGTGACGAGATCACCGTTCATGACCAGGAATGGGTAGTTCATATTCTGTGGCAATAGCTGTAGCGCGCCGCCGGTACCCAGTCGCTTGTCCTCGCGCAGATAGGAAATCTCGATTCCGCGGTCGTGACCCGACCCGAAATATTCCTCTATCATGTGACCGAGATAATTTACCGAGATAAAAAAGCGGCGAAAGCCCTGATCGACGAATTGATCGATGATGTGGCTGAGGATCGGTTTTTTGCCGAGGGCCAATAGTGGCTTCGGGCAATCTTCGGTAAGCGGGCGCAGACGCTCGCCGAGACCACCCGCCATAAGGACGACCGGTGTTTCCAGCGCAACGCCGCGCGCCGCAGTGTCATGAGTGATGACGCCTTTTATTCGACGGGCCGCGTCGACAACCGGCACAACACCAATTTCGTGCCGACGAAGAAGGTCGCGAACGTCGCCCGGGTTCATGCCCTCGTCGATGGCGATCGGCGAACGGTTCATAATCTCGCGGGCCTTCGCGGACAAATCGCCCGCTTTCAGAATGCCCCGGCGAACATCACCATCGGTGCAGGCGCCAACAAGGCGGCCATCTTCGTCCACGACAAAGAGGATTTTAATTGCCGACTTTTCAAGTTTGCCGAGCGCCTCAAGCAGGGGCGCATCCAACGAAATCGTAATGCCATCTGCTGACTGGATCATGTCACCGCGTCCCCCATCATCAACACGCTACTGCTACAATATACATCATTCAGCCGCCTGAATAACCGCGCCCATGCTTCGCGGCGCAGAGGCCTCAGGGCGTGCCGGATATTTCAATTGATCAAGCCCGCGATAAGCGGGCTTTTCGCCGGCCAGCACAGCATCATAGAGCCGGCGCAGCTTCGCCCCTTGCGCTTCCCATCCGTATTTTTTCTGAGCCGCTTCCAGGCGCTCTCCATCCATGGTGTATCGGCTTCGATTTTCATAAACATTTT
>BQJI01000203.1 GCA_021604625.1 Hyphobacterium sp.
CATGATCTGGCCGAAGATGCCATAGCAGCCATGGCAAATTTGCGCGAAGCCGACGGCATCAACGCGCATTGCGTGGGCCTGCTGGGCCATTCTGAAGGCGGCATGATTGCGTTTCTGGCCGCGGATGCGGCGGACCCCGCCTTCATCGTCTCGCTGGCCGGGATGCACGGCACGATGGCGGAAACGCTCTATGAGCAATCCGAAGCGATTTTTCTTGCCTCGGGCGCCGGACAGGCGGCGGCGGATCAGAACCGGGCCTTGCAGGATGCCATGTTTGCCGTGATGCGCGATGCGGCAGTGGAAGATTATCCAGCGGCTCTTGCCGAGGCATTGGTGGCACTCGGCTTCCCGGAGGACGCGGCCGCCCAACAAGGCGCGATCTGGGGGCAGGATTATGCGATTGCGGCGCTGGATCTGGACCCGGCCCACGCCATGCGGAATTATTCCGGACCGGTACACGGATTTTTCGGAGAACGCGATTTACAAGTGTTGGCCGGGCCGCAATCGACGCGATTACTGGCGGCGCGCGAAGGCTTGCCGACCCAGATTACGGTCGTGCCCGGCGTGAACCATCTGTTTCAGGATGCGGCTACGGGACTTCCACAGGAATACGCGACCGCCCCGCATGCCATGTCACCGGACGCGCTGGATCTGATTGCCGATGCAGCCGACGGCCTGATCGCTCAGGTATGTGAATAGGTTATTGCTCCGGCAAATTCTCCAGGAAGAAGCGGATCTGGTTTTCGCCCATGACGGCGCGAATATCGGCTTCGCTCATTCCGCCAGAGAACAGGGCATCGGTCAGCGCGGCGAGTTCCGAGGCATCAAACGTGGCGGTGATGGAGCCGTCATAGTCTGACCCCAGCGCGATGGCCTCGACGCCGAATTGTTCAGCCGCATACGCAATGACGCGGGCGACACCCGCCGGGCTGTCATCACATGTCACATCGGCCCAGAAGCCAATGCCGATGAGACTGCCGCGTGCAGCAATTTCACCCATCAGCGCATCGGGGATATTGCGCTGGGTCTCGCAGAGCGAACGCACGCCGGTATGGGAGACAATCAGTGGCGCGTCCGTCATGTCGAGCACATCGCGAACCACGGCCTGCGAAGAATGGGCGACGTCAATGATAAAGCCCTGATCCAGAAGGTCGCGCACTGCTTCGCGGCCAAAATCGGTCAGCCCGGAATTGGACATGCCGTGCAGGGATCCACCGAGTTCATTATCAAAGAAATGCTGCAAGCCGACGACGCGGTAACCTTCCTCAAAAAGACGCGGAATATTGGCGAGATCACCTTCCAGCGGGTGCCCGCCTTCGGTGCCGAGAATGCCCGCAATCATGTCGGGATTGTCCGCGTGAGCGGCCAGCGCGGCACTCAAATCGCTACGGTTTTCGACAACAATGAAATTTCCATCCGATTGCCGCTCTGCGCGATGCAGGCGACGGGCGTGATGGCGGGCGCGATTGAAGAGCGAGCCCCAGGTGTCGACCGGCCAGAGCTGGGCGATGGCCAGCAGGGTGATGTCATCGCTGGAGGCATCATTGGTTTCGTAATTCATATTCGACGGCGTTTTGGTGACCGAGGTAAAGACCTGAAGCACCACACCGCCTTCCCTCAGACGCGGCAGATCGGTGTGGCCGCGATCATAACGATTCACCGGATTGCGCGACCACAGAAGCAGGTCGGAATGCAGATCCGCGACGCGCAGCGTGTCATGCAAGGCCTGAGCTTCTGCAGAAATCTCGTAAGGGTCATGCGGGGTGACGGCATTCAACGCATTGTCGACCCGCGGCGGCAGGACGATAAAGAAAAATCCGGCGGCAAACAAAACAATCACCCCGACCGCGAGTCCGGGCCATTTAAGAATTGTGCGCATGATTCACCCCCTGATGGGTGGAAGTCTGACCCGGTGACGCGGCCGGGGCAAGGCGTCAAAAAACTCAGGCCTGTTTTGCGGCGTAGGGTGGTCTCGGGCGTCCGGCGAGGAACCAGTAGGCGAAGCCTGCAATGAGGCCCGCCGCGCCAAAAAGCAGCGATAGCAGGCTGGGCAGGGTGGTCAGGCCCGACAGGCCAAACGCCATCAGATGAATGAGGAGCGCCCCGAGAATCGCGCCGGTGATGGCGTCAGTCCAGCCCCGGCGCAGAGTCAGGCCACGGAGTATCCAGATCAGGATAAACACCGGAAAAGCGGCAAAAGCCGCTACATAGGCGCCGGTTAGAAGGGTCACAGCGAGCATGGCGGCGAGGCCTTCACCGGTGATCGGGTCGGCCCCCTCTCCAAAGACGGAGGTGACATAAAAGCTGAGCGTGATGGTGAAAGCCGCCGCCGTGCTGGCCACCAGAAAGGCAAGCGCAGGGCGGATAAAACAGGTCCAGATCCAGAGCATATTCATTGCTGATTTCCTTCAGGCTACCATCCTAGCGTTGCGGTGACCGATGCCAAGCCGACACGCTGTCGCATCGTCTCTCCACGACCGGGCGGGTCACGCTATAGTGTTGCCGCGATCTGCATTGCGGGTCGCTGACCGGAAACCAATCGTAGTAGTAGTAGTAGTCGTAGTCGTAGGAGACGAAATCGAAAAACTGGAGATTTTATCCACGCTGACCTCGATTTCAGGAAAGAATATGGCTCGAAAACTGGTATTGATTACAGGCGCTTCATCAGGAATCGGCGATTCCATGGCCCGCGAATTTGCAAAAAGGGGCTGGGATCTGGCTCTGGTGGCGCGCCGCGAAGACCGGCTGCGCGATCTCGCCGAGGAAATGAAAGCGCAGTTTGGCGTCGACAGCCTGATTATTCCCGCCGACCTTGCCAAACCCGGTGAGCCCGACCGGATTGTCGGCGAAATCGAAAAGGCCGGACGGCAAATCGACGGTCTGGTCAATAATGCCGGAGCCGGCCAGCCGGGCTATTTCACCGAAACCGACTGGAATGATCAGGCGCGCTTTCTCGAATTGATGGTGACCAGCTATCTGAAACTGATCCATTTGATCCTACCGGGTATGGAAAATCGCAAATTCGGCCGCATCATCAATGTCTCTTCCGTCTCGGCGCTGTTGCCGGTTTCGCCAGGCCATACCCGTTATTCCGGAACGGTCTATCCGGGCGCAAAGGGATTACTGATCAAGCTTTCCCAAGCGCTGAAAGCGGAAATGTCCGGCAAGAATGTTCATGCTACTGCCGTTTGCCCGGGTTATACGTGGTCAGAATTTCATGACGTCAACGGCGCGCGAAACTCGATCTCGCAACTGCCGTCCTACTGGATGCTGAAAGCGACCGACGTCGCCGCAACGGCCTATGATGCCGTCGAGCGCAACAAGGCGGTCTGCGTGCCGGGAGCCTGGTATAAGTTTATGGTCGGAACGATGCGCATTCTGCCCGACCCGGTCGGCGAATGGCTGATTGCCCAACAGGCAAAGCGCGCTATGAACCGCGCGCAAGCCAACCAAGCAGCGGAGTAGAACGCATGAAAGACCGCCTGATCGTCGCCCTGGACCTGCCGTCAACTGTCGAGGCCGAGGCCATGACCCGCCAGTGCGGAGATACCGTGTCCTTCTACAAGATCGGCCTTCAGCTTTTGCCCGTCGGCGGCATGGAGTTGAGCGAAAAGCTGCGCGCCGGCGGCAAGAAAGTGTTTCTGGATTTCAAGCTGCACGATATTCCGGCGACGGTGGAAAAGGCTACGCGGTCGATTGCAACACGCGGTGGCGATTTACTGACGGTCCACGCCGAACCTCCCGTCATGCGCGCCGCCGTTGCTGGCAGAGGCGATGATCCGGACCTGAAATTGCTCGGAGTGACGGTGCTGACATCCTATGACGATGCAATGCTCGTCGAAATGGGTTATGCAATGAGCGCGCGGGATCTGGTGATGCGCCGGGTCGAACAGGCGCTGGAAGCGGGTATGGATGGCGTGGTCGCCAGCCCACTGGAAGCTTCCGAGATTCGTTCGAGATTCGGAGATGGTTTTCTTATCGTGACGCCGGGCATTCGACCTTCATGGTCCAGCAGGGATGATCAGGCCCGGGCCGCCACGCCGGCCGATGCCATTCGCAATGGCTCGACCCACCTTGTGGTCGGACGCCCGGTCAATGCTGCACCCGCTCCTGCCGAAGCCGCACGAAAAATTCTG
>BQJI01000204.1 GCA_021604625.1 Hyphobacterium sp.
GGAATGACCTCATTCGCGGCGAAACCACGATAGAAACCTCTTCGCTCTCCGATCCGATTCTGATCCGCGAGGACGGCTCCTATCTCTATACCCTGCCGAGCGTCGTCGATGACATCGACGCCGAAATCACCACGATTATTCGCGGCGAGGATCACACCACCAATTCCGGCGCACAGATCGAGATTTTTGAAGCCATCGGCGGCAAAGCCCCCGAATTCGGCCACCAGGCTTTGCTGGTCGGTGCCGATGGCGGCAAGTTATCCAAACGCCTGGGGACTCTGGCAATCGAGGATCTGCGGGAGGCCGAGGGCATCGAGCCCATGGCCATCCTGTCCTTGCTGGCCAAGATGGGTACGTCCGATCAGATCGACGCCCACCCGAAGATCGAAACCCTGATCGAGGAATTCTCGTTCGAAAAATTCTCCCGCGCCCCGGCCCGGTTTGATCCGGAAGATCTGAAACGTCTCAATGCCCGCCTCCTCCACCAGCTTTCCTATGCCGACGTCCGGGAGCGCCTTGCGGCCATGGATATTGATGGCGGCGAAGCCTTCTGGCATGCCGTCGCGCCCAATCTGGAAAAGCTGTCCGATGCCACCAGCTGGTATCAGCTGATCGAAGGCCCGGTAACACCGGTCATCGAAGATGCGGACTATATCGCACAGGCCGCCACCCATCTGCCGGACGGTGATCTGACCGGCGAAAGCTGGGGGAAATGGACAGGCGCGCTGAAAGAACAGACCGGCCGCAAGGGTAAGGACCTTTTCATGCCATTGCGCCTGGCCCTGACCGGTGAAAAACACGGCCCGGACATGTCCGAGCTGCTTCCGCTGATTGGCCGCGCCCGTGTTCTGGAACGCCTCTCCGCCTAGACCTTGATCGCTTTCAACAGGCGCGCGACCGCATCATCGGCAGTGTCGTGAATGCTGACATGATCGTGGAAACCGTCGGGCGTGAAACCTTCTTTTTCCGTTTGATAAAGCAGTTTGAAGAACGGATCCCAGAAATTCCGGACATTCAGGAAAGCGACCGGCTTGTCGTGCTGGGACAGGCGTTGGCGCGAAAGCACGTCGAACACTTCTTCCAGCGTGCCGACACCGCCCGGCAAAATCAGAAAGGCATCGCTCTCGTCAATCAGCATATTCTTGCGAATGGACATGGTCGTAACGATGCGGGTTTCCGCCTCTTCATAAAGACCTTCAGTCTCGATCATGAATTCCGGAATGACACCCAGCACTTTCCCGCCGGCCTTCAGGGCCGTGTGGGCGGCTATGCCCATCAGACCGACATCACCGCCGCCATAGACCAGTCGGGTGCCGCTATTGGCGATCGCATTGCCGGTGGCGTGTGCCGCATCTGCATACGCCTCATTTCGGCCCGCTGCAGAGCCGCAAAAAACACCAATCGACCGCACTTTCGCCATTTCTCTTTGTCCTTCTGGATGACAAATGCATCATAAGCCGCGATTGCCCATGTTGCGACCATCGAAGGCCGTGATACACCAGTAAAAAAGGAGTTTTGGCATGACCGCCATGCGGTCCCTCATTCTCGCCGCCATTCTGGGCGCTCTCGCAATTGGCGCTGCCACCGTTTTCGTTTTGACGAGAACGCCCGCTCCCTTGCAGGAAACACAAAACGCCGCACCGGCTACGTCGATTGACGAGGCGGACGTTTTGCCCACCACACCGGCTCCGACTTTCGATATTGTCCGAATCGATCCCGCTGGAACTGCGGTTATCGCCGGTCGCGGCGTTCCGGGATGGACATTATCGATCCTGGGCGACGGTGAAAGCATTGCCGAAACCGATATCGATGAGCGCGGTGAATGGGTCATCATCATCAACGAACCCTTGCCCGCCGGCTCGCTCCAGCTTTCGCTGCAAATGCAATCCGAGCACGGCGATACCTTATTTTCCGAACAGACGGTTCTGGTATCCATCCCGGCATCGCGCGACGAGATTCCGCTGGTTGTCATTACCCGGCCAGGTCAGCCCAGCGAAGTTCGCCAGGGACCGGACCTCGGCATTTCAACCGGCCCGCTTTCGCTGGAAACGGTGGACTACGATGACAATGGCGCAGTAATTTTCGCAGGTCGGGCAACGCCGGGAAGCCGCGTGCGGGTTCTAGCCAATGGGGCCATTGTCGGGGAAAGCGCTGCAACAGAGGATGGCCGCTGGTCGCTTCGCGCCGCAGAATCCCTCGCACCCGGTGTATATGATCTGCAAATCGACATGCTCTCGATCGACGGTCAGGTCGAAGCCGTTATCGCCTTGCCGTTCGAACGTGTCGCCCCGGAAAATGTCCAACTGGGAGAAGGCCGGGTCGTCGTTCAGCCGGGAAACAGCCTGTGGAGAATCGCGCGTAGCGTTTACGGCGAAGGCCTGCGTTATACGGTGATATATCGGGCCAATCAGGATCAGATTCGTGATCCCGATCTGATTTATCCGGGCCAGGTTTTTTCAACGCCGAGTCAGGGCGATCTGCCGGAAGACATAAACCAGGGCGGTTAGGCCGCCCGAGATGATCCCGTGCGAGCTGCAGTCAGAGCTTCTGCAATTCTGAATGCCATGTCCAGCGCCTGATCCGCATTCAGTCGTGGATCGCAATGGGTGTGATAGCGCGACGACAAATCCGCTTCGGTCAGGGCTTTTGCACCGCCGACACATTCGGTCACATCACGACCGGTCATTTCAAAATGAACCCCGCCTGGATAGGCTCCCTCACCGGATACGGCCTGCATGAAACCTTCAAGCTCGTTCAGGACGCGGTCAAAATCACGGGTCTTGTAACCGCTGGCCGTCTTCACGGTATTGCCGTGCATCGGGTCGCATGACCAGATGACCGACCGGCCTTCTGATTCAACGGCCTTGACCAGCTTCGGCAATCTTTCCCGCACACGGTCGGCACCCATGCGCGAAATCAGGATGATGCGACCGGCTTCATTGTCGGGATTCAGTTTGTCCAGCACCGGGAAAAGGTCGTCCGGCTCCATCGTGGGCCCGCATTTCATGCCGATCGGATTCATCACCCCGCGCATGAATTCCACATGCGCACCGTCCGGCTGACGAGAACGTTCGCCGATCCATAACATGTGCGCCGACGTCGCCAACCAGGAATCTCCGGTCGAATCGCGACGCGTCAGCGCTTCCTCGAATGGCAAGTGAAGCGCCTCATGACTCGTGTAGAAGTCAACGCTTTCCAGGCTCCGCGCGGCATCGCCGGTCACACCACAAGCGCGCATGAAAGCAAGGGCCTCGGAAATTCGCCCTGCCAGTTCCGCATAGCGATCGTGAGCCGGGGAATCCTTGACGAAATCCAGCGTCCATTGATGCACATTGCCGAGATCGGCAAATCCGCCCGATGCGAAGGCGCGCAGCAGGTTTATGGTCGCCGCTGATTGCTCATAGGACCGGATCAACCGTTGTGGGTCCGGCTCGCGCGCCGCGGCTTCAAACGCCATGTCATTGACACTGTCGCCGCGATAACTCGGCAATTCGATTCCGTTCTTGGTCTCCGTGGGATTGGAGCGCGGTTTGGTGAACTGACCTGCAATTCTACCGACTTTCACAACCGGCTTTGCCGCGGCGAATGTCAGGACAACAGCCATTTGCAATATTACGCGAAATGTATCCCGAACATTGTCCGCCGAAAATTCCTTGAAACTCTCGGCACAATCACCGCCCTGCAATAAAAAGGCTTTTCCAGCTGCCACATCGGCGAGTTGCCGCCGTAATCGACGCGCTTCGCCGGCAAACACCAGTGGCGGCTTGGCAGATAATTCGGCCTCGACGCGATTCAAATCACCAACGTCCCGGTAATTCGGGAGTTGCGCAGCCGTTTTCTCTCTCCAGGAGGCAGGTGTCCAATTCATGATATTTCCGGCGGCGTCCATTTTTCTTTCAATGTCACCAGCTCTTCAGCCACCGTTGGATGAACCGCACAGGTCGCATCAAACTGCTGTTTGGTCAGACCCGCCTTCACGGCAATGCCGACGGCCTGGATGATCTCCGGACTATCATCGCCGGCCATATGCACACCGACCACGCGCTGATCATCTGTTTTGGCGACCAGTTTTATCAACATGCGACTTTCGGAGCCTGACAAGGCATTCTTCAT
>BQJI01000205.1 GCA_021604625.1 Hyphobacterium sp.
CATCCGATCGTGGCTGAACAAAAAACGGCATTGAATAGCGACTCACATTGGGGCCGGCGGGATTGACGACCCGATGCGTCGTCGCCGGCAGTATGCCATTGGTGATGCGGGCCATCATGTCGCCTGTATCCACCACGAGATGATCGGGTGCATTCTCAATGGCCAGCCAGTTACCCGTCCGGTCCAGCAATTCGAGGCCCGATCCTTCCGCCGCCACCAGCAAGGTGATCAGATTGATATCCTCATGCGCTGCGGCCCGGATGCTGGCCGGGTCAACGCCGTCGGGAACGGGCGGGTAATGCAGCAGGCGCAACAGGGATGTACCGCTGTCCAGCCGGGTGTCGAAATACCCCTTTTCCAGATCAAACTCATCGGCAATCACGTCCAGTAAAGTCTTGCCGACTTCAAACAGCCGGTCGAACAAGGCTTCGAACGTATCGCGAAACCCGTCCGGGCGATCCGGCCAGATGTTCGGATTTTCGACCGAGGCCGATCCATCACCTGAATGCCCGATCTGCCAGAACTCCTTCAAATCCGGTGCTGCGTGATTTTTGGCATGCTCGACACCGAATGGTGTGTATCCACGAAGCGCCCCGGCATAGCGGTGCTTCTCAGCTTCCGGCAGCGCGAAAAAAGCCGCGGCCGTCATATAACATTGACGCAAGGTCGGCAGATCGATGCCATGACCGGACAGAGTGACAAAGCCGTGCGCCTTCAGCCCGGAAATCAGATCACGCCGGAAGGCCTGTTTGCCCGGCTTGCTGGCATGCAAATCCTGGAGATCAACGTGCGCGACTGTGGTCATGATTTTTCACCTGTTGCGGCCATCAATGTCGCGATCTCGGCCGCATTGGGCAGGCCGGTCTGCGCGCCGTGGCGCGTCGTCGCCAGAGCGCCAACACCGCAGGCATAGGCCAGCGCTTCATCATCCGGCCTGCCTTCAATCAGCGCCAGCGTTATCGCGGCGACAAAGGCATCACCGGCACCAACGGTATCCACGACGACCACTTCCGGCGGACGGGCGCGCGCCACCTCTTTCCCGTTGCGAAACAGGATCGCGCCATCCGCTCCCAGGGTCAGCGCGATGGCGGCTCCCGATGCGTGAAGTTTTTCAAGACCGTAGAAATCAGCTTCCGTCTCATTGACGACCAACAGATCCGCGGCTGCAATCAAACGGTCTGGAAGCGGGCGCGCGGGCGCAAGGTTCAGCGAAATAAAGCCTGTACACCGCGTCACGGCGGCTTCCAGAACGGGCGTGGGGATTTCCAGCTGGCCGATCAGTGCGGTGTCGATCCGTTCCGGTAAATCGCTAACCGCAAGATCACTATTGGCGCCCGGCGCCACAACAATCTGGTTTTCACCATCGGCGGCAACCGTGATCAAAGCCACGCCCGTGGGATGATGGTCTGAGCGCGAACAGGCGGACAAATCCACACCACCGACGCGCAGCAATGCCAGTGCCTGCTCTGCATGGGCATCGCGGCCAACCTTGCCGATCAGGCAAACCCCGGCTCCCAGTCGGCGCGCGGCCAGTGCCTGATTGGCCCCCTTGCCACCGGGTAGAGACGCAAACTGGCCGCCCAGAAGAGTCTCGCCCGGTCTGGGCAGGGTTTCGCACCGCACCACAAGATCGAGATTCACCGATCCGATAACGCAGATTTGTGTCGCACTCATAATCGTGCCAATCGTTGGAGCAACAAATCGAAGACTTGGTCCGATTGCAAACCATCAATCCATTTTGCATTGGCAGGTTTTCCGCCAAGCCGATGGATGTCGACAGCGGTATGCCCGCGGGTCAATGCCGAGACTGTCTCGACCTCGATGGTTGCGTCCTGTGCCTGAAAAAGCCGAGGCGCCAACAAATAGGCAATGGTGCAGGGGTCATGAAGCGCAGCACCTTCCGCGCCATAGACTTCGCCGTAAATCGCATTGACGTGGTCGACCATGTCAGCGGCAGTGTTCGTGACCACACTGCCCAGATTGCGTAATCTCTGCATGCGCGCCGGCGTGCATCTCAATTGCAGCGTTGCATCCAGCCCGATGACCGCAACGGGACGCCCGCATTGCAGGACGGTCTGGGCGGCGCGCGGGTCAGCGTAGATGTTGAATTCGGCCGATGCGGTGATATTGCCGCCTTCGCGACGCGCGCCGCCCATCAGGATAATCTCGTCGATACGCCCGGCGATATCCGGCGCTTGGACGAGGGCTGTGGCCAGATTGGTTGAGGGGCCAATTACGACGAGCGTGACGGGCGGTTTTTCTGTGTCGCGCAGACGGTGGATGAGATAATCGACGGCGTTTTCAGATCTTGCCGATCGCCCGTGATCGGGAAAGCGAACGCGACCGAGCCCGCTTTCGCCGTGGATGTGGTCCGCAAAAACCGGCGCTTCGGTAAGCGGGCGGTCGCAGCCCTCATAGACCGGAACAGTGTCATGGCCCGTCAATGCCAGAAGCCCGAGTGCATTTGCGGTACATATTTCAACCCGGACATTGCCGGCGACCGTGCAGATCGCCTCCAGCCGAATTTCATCCGGCGATGCGAGGGCCGCCATCAGAGCGATGCAATCATCAATGCCGGGATCGCAGTCTATGATTATCGGTCGCGGCATGCGGGGATCGGCTCCTCTGATAAATATATCAGGAAACCATAGAAGCGAATGTCATATCCGACAAAAACAGAATGCTGTCGTTTATTCCAGACGTTCGGCCGCAGCAGACGCGGCATCGGCCAGAGCCACGAGATTGTTTGCATCGGCGGTCGCTTGCTCAGGAGCGACCACCGTCGGGTAGGCATTCGCCAATGCGGTCATGGCATGCGACAGCGCATCCGCGACAACGCCGTCAAGTGAGCGGATTTCTTCCATATGCCGGGAGGAAATAACTTCGGCGGATTTGAAAAAGCCGTAGCCATCAAGATAGGGACCATTGGGCGCATCTGAAGCCATCGCGAATTCGTATTGAAGTGCGGCGCGCACAATCATGTTGGTCAGCACCTGCGCCTGGACCGCTGCGGCCGGGTATTCCGATTGAGGCGCATAGGTTTCGACATCATCGATTGCCGCGAGAACCACACTAGCCGCGGCGCGAATGTCTTCATCCGAGCTGCCATCATACGGCGCAGCCGCGGCGGCCTGGAGGGCATCGCCGAATACGGGCGCACCGAGTTCAATCAGAACATCTTCAAGATCAACGTAAATTTCGGAAATCGGATGCGTGAACATTTCAGCCGCGACGGCACGCCGGTCGACGTCATAGGCCGCCAGTCCGGCCAGATAGTGCGCCCGCATCACTTCCAGCGCCGTCAGATAGGTCACCGGGTTTTCCGCAGCTTGCGCGGCTTTGATCCCAAACTCTCCGCCGCCAGACCCCTCGCCGCTTTCACCCTCGCCTTCGCCCTCACCTTCTCCGGCCGGAGCAGAATATCCGCCGCCTTCGCCGCCCGCATTAACCGCAACCTCACCTTCCCCTTCGCCTTCATTCATCGGGGAGCATGCGGCGAGACCGACCAGAAGCGCCGCGACGCCAACTCGTTCCAGTAGTTTTGTCTTGCGTTCAATTGCCATGATGTTTCTTCTGGGCTCCAGCTGATTTTGAGATACATATTTATTGCTATTGAATTCCATTCGCAACAGGCAGGCCCATGATCGAGTTGGAAAACGTCTGTACCGCCGACGAAATTGCGGCGCTGGAGCAACTTATTTCACGCGGTGAATATTCAGACGGCGCCAAGACCGCCGGTCGCGCGGCGCGGCAAGTCAAACTCAATGAACAATTGCAGGCGGGCGGCGTGCTCGCCACCGTTCGTAGCTTGGTGCAAAAGGCACTGAACCGGCATCCGCTGTTCAAGGCCTATGCGCAACCGAAATCGACCATACGGATGCTGGTTTCACGATATGAGGCAGGCAGCGTCTATGGACCGCATGTCGATGAGCCCGTCATGGCCGGAAAGCGCGTGGATTTGTCATTCACGCTGTTCCTCTCGGAACCGGACACCTATGAAGGCGGGGCCTTGCGCCTGCAGGAGCCGACGGGTGTGGTTGAGGTGAGGCTGCCAGCCGGGCATGCCGTGCTTTACGAAACCAACGCG
>BQJI01000206.1 GCA_021604625.1 Hyphobacterium sp.
CTTCATGCATGAAGCCGCGCCCGAGACCTATTCCTGGAAACATGGCGACAACCCGAACAAGGGCAAGCCGGGCCAGAAGGCCCAGGAACGTGTCGCCGAGAAGGCCGAGAAAGAAGCCGACAAGAAAGCTGCCGAAGAAGACGCGAAGGCCGCTGCGGCCGAAGCGGCTGCGGCTCCGGCTCCGGTTGAAGAAGCTCCGGCTGAAGAAGCCGCCGCAGAAGAAACTCCAGCTGAAGAAGCACCTGCTGCTGAGGAAACTCCAGCTGAAGACGCACCTGCTGCTGAAGACGAAAAGAAAGAGGGCTAAGGCCTTTTGGGAAGACATTGGCCCCTCCATTTGTCGGGAGGGGCGGTCTTTTCGCCGCGACCCTTCGAGGCTGACTGCGTCAGCACCTCAGGGTGAGGTAGATTCTGAATTATCTTTTACCTCATGCTGAGGTGCGAGCGATAGCGAGCCTCGAAGCACCCGGCAGGACCTGGCCATGAAAAACAAACTCATCACCATTGCCCGTATCAAGGGTGCGCATGGCGTGAAGGGTGAAGCGAGGCTTCAATCCTTCACGGCGGACCCGGCGGCGTGCTTTGCCTATGGCCCGTTTCTGGACGAGGCCGGCAAGGTGTTCCTGACGCCGGTCAAATGGCGTCCGGTCAAGGACGGCTTTGTCGTCACCTTCAGGGAAAACCTGCAACGCGAGGCGGTCGCGGCCTTGCGCGGCACAAAGCTTCACGCCTTGCGTGAGGCCTTGCCAGCGCCCGAGGATGACGAGTTCTATATCACTGATTTGCTAGGCCTTGTGGCGGTTTCTCCCGAAGGTGAGCCGGTGGGCAAGATTGCGGCCGTGCAGAATTTCGGCGCCGGCGACCTGCTTGAAGTGGACACGGCGACGGGCCGCGTTTTTGTCGCCTTCACCCGCGACGACGTTCCCGAAATCAGCCTGAAAGACGGCCGCGTGACGGTTATCGTGCCCGACCCGGACGACACTGAAACTAGCTGACACGCCCCCGCCATACCTGCTAGGGTTGAACCCGCGAGCAGGGGAGCGTTCGGCATGGAATGGGTGTTCAGCGTGTTGGTGGCCAGCTTTATGGTGCCGCCGGAAACGGTTGCGACCAACGAGACGGTTGATGCCGTTTATTGTGATGCCCGCTACCAGACCCGCCACGGTCGTGCTTTTCGCATTTTCCCTGATTGCCCGGATGTCGAAAATCGCGAGAACATGGAAGATCAGGTGCGGCGTCAATTGCGCGAAGCCTATCCGGTGCTGCGTGATCTGAGCATACGCGACATGACGGGCCGGATTTTCTTTGTCCCGGAAGACACTGAAGATGGCCTGCACTGGCGCATCCAGCCCGGCGTGATTTCCCGCATCAATGCCTATTATCCGCTCAACGCCTATGAAAGCACGGTCAGCGGTGCCTGCACGGCGACATTCGATGTGATTGACGGCACGCCGGAGAATATCTGCATGCGGTGCCGGGCGAGTGATTTTCGCGGTGAGTTTCTGCGCGAAATCCGCCGCTCGATCCGGCGATCTTTCTATGTGGATACCGATCTGCCGAGCCATCAGACGATCCGGGTTGATTTTCCGCATCCCGACAATCCGTCGCCGGGCTTTCCGGACGTGCCTGATTGCAGTGACAATGAGGATTAAGGGATGATTTTTCGATTTTGTGAGGAGTTGAGCAAGCCATGATAATTGAACTTGCGATGGCGATTGTTTTGCAGAGCGCCAGTGGCGAGATTTCCTGTGATCTGGCGATCAAGACCGGCGGCTTGTCGCGCCGGCAACGCGTGATCGAGGTGACAACGGGTTGTCCGGATGATGTCGACAATGCCGGCGCGCTGCAGATTGCGGCAGGCCATGCCGCGCGCCTGCTCAACTACAGCCGCGTCAGAAGCGCCGCCCTGATGACGGCGGACCGGGCTTATTTTTCGGCCAATGAAGATGGAAGCTGGCGCGCTGTGCCGGGCCAGATCGTGATCAGCGAGCCAGTGGTGATGCCGCCGGAACTGATCGCGGAAGGCTATTCCACCCTGTCCTGTTCCTGGGCGGCCTATCCGGATGTTCAGGGCCGGCCGCGCAGCCCGCGTATTACCTGTTATGTGGATGGGCGCACCCGTCCGGCGCACATCATTCGGCGGGCCGAGAATGCGATTGACGATATGTTACGGCGGACACGCTTTCTGCCGGTTAGCGTCGATTATTGCTTTCAGGACGAGGTGCGGGTGACCGCCAATGTGATCGATGTCACCGGCGGCCGATTCAATAATGACAACGAGATAGAACCGGACATGCGGCCTCTGCCGCAGCATTGCGGATAGGCGGCGGAGATGATCGAGGTTCTCGCCGCGATGCTGTTGGTGCAGGACAAACCGGATCAGGGTTTTGCAACTGGCGGGGCAAGACCCGAACAGGTTGAGGAATCGCTGGATGAGCTTGCCGCCGTCAACGATGCGGATGCCGTGTGTGAATTGCGATTTATTTCCGGTGTTCGTCGCGCCGAAGACATTCGTGTGCGATGCAGTGAGGGCGTGGATGAAGGCGCGACGACTGCCGTGATTGAACAGATCGACTGGCGACGACGGCGTGCCCAGAACGATTATTTTCGCGATGAAACCGTTCGCGTGAATGTTGAACTCGACCGAGCGGACGATGGCGGCTGGACGGTGCGGCGACGGCGGCTTTTTCGGGTGTCGCCCCTATATCCGTCGCGAGAGATCGCACGGGCTGCCACGGCCAATTGTCGGGTGAGGTATGATATTGTTGCGGGGGAGTCGGACGTTCTGGACACAAATTGCGTTACGGACGGCAGCGAACGGGCATTCGCACGCGCGGCGCGCAACGCGGTGGAACACTGGATCTATACGCGAAATTACAATCGACGCTGCGTGTTGGTAACGCTGGAGTTTGGAATTCAAGACCCGGGCGATGCCCGCTACGGCGAGACGGGCGTTCCGGAAGACCCGCCCTGCCCTGATGAAGAGTAAGCCATGATCACCGCCGCGCTCCTTGTTCTTCTGTTTCAGGCACCGCCCGCTGAAGCATTCGGCCTGACGGCGCAGTGTGACATCAATTTCACTGTCGCGCGCGCCGCTGAAGGCACCATTTTTTCCGGTGACCTGACGGTTGAATGTGAGACCGAAGAAGATGTGGCCGGAGCCGAAGCTGAAGCTCTGCGACAAGCCTATTTCGAGCGCGATTACGATGAGTTTCGGGCTTATTACGAGGGGGAGCGAATCCACGCCGAAATCGAATTGGCTGGCGACCGCACCGGTCATGGCATTGAATGGTGGGGCTATTCCCAGCCCCTGTTGCGAATTCCGCCGGTATTTCCGCGCAGTGCGGGTCGGGCGGACGTCATCGGAAGCTGCATAGTGCGGTATAATTTGCGCGGTGGATATTCCCGCGTCCAGGAGTCGGCCTGCGCGGCGGCAGGTCGCGAAGACTCCTTTGGCGTCTCGGCCCGCAACGCAGTGCGCCGCTGGATTTTCAGCGCCGGGCGTGATGTCGATTGCGCCGATGTCGTCCTTGAATTCCGCTTTGATGATAGCGAAGGCGGGCCGCCTGTTCCCGCATTGCCGCCCTGTGAGGCAACGGACTAGGCCATGATCACCGCTGCACTTCTCGCGCTGGTATTGCAAAGCTCTGCCGATGATTGTGCGGTGCTTGAGGCGCTATTGCCTGAGCCCGTTGCGGCCAACCCGGTGCGGACTGAGCGGCCCGAAGAAAATATGGTCGAATGCACAGGGTTGGGGCGCATTGTGCTTCTTGACAGGAACACATCCATTTATGCCGATTGGCCCGAAATGGGCGAGGGCCGCACCATCTCGGGGGAACGGTATGACGAGGTCATGCACTGGTATGACGAAATCTACCCAGCCTTGCCCAACAGCGGGCGGCGGGAGCTGGCCAGAGTGAAATTCGATCTGATCCATGATGGTCTTGTCCGGTCGTGGGGCGAGTTGCCGCCAGGCCTCGCCGCGAGTTTTATAGAAGCGGCAGTCGCCCAGAGGGTATGGGATTGTGCGCCCGAGGG
>BQJI01000207.1 GCA_021604625.1 Hyphobacterium sp.
GGCGAAAATGCCAGCGTACGCCCGTGTTATTGGCGCTTGACGCCATGGCGCCGGTGAGGCGGTAATTGAGGTAGTCCTGATATTCGCAGATCGTAGCTGCCGATTCATAGATGTCAGGTTGGTTCCTTTTCACCCATAAGCTTTTGGGAATCATCCATTCGGCGGAAACCGGCCCGAGGCCATTATTGTTGACTGCCAACGCTGCATCACCGGTATCGAGAACTTCTCCGGCTTCTTTGTCTGCGCGCACATCCATCCATAGTAGAGAGGGGCGAAGCGGATGCATATCGCTGTCGAGAAAGCAGACCGTGCAGCACGTCGTATCGAGAGCAATTGCAGCGATGTCGCTAGCTTTTGCGCCGGCTTTTTTCATGGTTTCGGGTAGCGCCGAGCACAAGGCGCGCCACCAGTCTTCGGGGTTTTGCTCTGCTTGTCCGGAAGCGGGAAACGATGTGGGATAGGTCGCGCTGGCCGACGACAATTCATTTCCAGCGAGATCATAGACCGCAGCCCGAAGGCTTTCGGTGCCTCCGTCAATGCCGATCAGCAAGGGCTTTTTCATGTTGCGCTGCCATTGTCGGAAATAAACCGCACGCGAAATCCCATCGCCTTTGAAAGCGCCGTCATTTCATGAAAAATATCGCCATAGGCGACGGCCACATGATTGCTCATATAATGGGCCATGAGCGTATCGCGCGACATTTGGAGGTCTGCGGCCATGAATGGCCATTGCGGGGTTGTGCTGTTCCACCATTGGTCACGCAATGCAGGTTCTAGTTGAACAACGTCGCCGCGTCCGATGTCCATCCATAACTCGCCGCCGGAAAGGTGCGCCCGCGCCCATGTGATCTGGCCTGGCAGGCTCTCGCCAGAGAAGGCGCCGCCTGGAATAGGGAAATATGCAGACGGCTGACGATACGAATGCACGCCTTTTAAGCTGTCAGGATCATGGTTGAATGCGTAAGCGCCGCTGGAGCCTGAATTGAGCAGCAGCCAGATGAAACGCCCATCGACTTCGTCTCCCCAGCGGATGTCATGAAAAAATACCGCTTGGTGAAGACCTTTTTCTTTGAGGAGACGCTTCATCATCTCCATCGGGATCAGGTTGCCTTGATCCGCCTCAGTTGCATCCGCGATTACATCGCCATTGGATTCTGGTCGGCAAACCGAGTTCAGCAATCCTTCGGCAAAGTCTGAAGGTGGGCGGGAGTTAATCAAGCCCAATTGATATTGCCAGCCAATACAATCAGCCTCGAATTCTTCCACTAGATCCAAAACAGCGAGATAGTCCCGCAACTGCTCTCGGGTTGCATCTGCGCAAAAATCTTCAGCGCCCGCTTCGCCGTAATGGAAAGTCACGCCTTTGTCGTTCACAAAGGAAAAAGCATCATCAATCCGCTTTATTGTAATGGACTTGCCGCGTTCGATGATCCAGGCCTGATCGACCTTATGCTCAGAAAATCCGATCTGACTGAGCAGGCGGGGCCCGAAATAACCGTTCGTCATGCCCATGGATGTGTCGCCGAGCATCAATGCGAGTGGACGGCGTGTGCGCATAGCAGCGGATACATTGTCCGCAATCGATTGTGCTTGTAGCGGTGCTGCGGGCGGCTTCGCCAGCGCGCTTGCAGAATAAGTGATGTCGCCTTTATCAACCCATTCTTCAAGGCGCGGCATATAGGCGTCGTCTTCGCACCAGTCATCGGCGTCCGTCCAAATGCGGGAGGCCTTGCGGTCAACCATTTCCAGGCAAGCACCGGTGTTTAGCAATCCGACAAGGCCTGGCCAGGTTCCGGAAAAATTGCTGGCAAGCAGTAGTGGTGAATCTTTACCGACAACACCATCGACCGTGTGCGGACCATAAACCCAGTGGGCATAGACGCCAATCATCGGCTCATCAATGGCGCTAAGCTTGTTGATGGATTCGTTAGGTTTCGTGATCATGCCTTCAACACGCTTGTGGCGGCAGCCGAGGCGATCGAGGCTTTTCTCAAGCTGACGGGTTGCTTGCTCGACTTGCTCCAACGCTAGGGCGTTCGGCGTCGGGCGGTAGTCACCAGGCCAGAAAATGCGGATTGTCTCCGACATATGGTTTCCTCACTTTTATGTTTTTAGTTCTCCGGATGCTCGACACCGACCAGCCGTATTTCAGGCGTAGGGCACGGGGGAAGCGGCTGGGATGGCGTTGCTTCGTACCAGAATGCGGCTGCAGACCAGTCGTCAGACCGTTCAAACAATTCAGCTTTGTATTCATCAATGGTTCGTGCAGAGCCTGTCGGCCGGTGCCCTATCTGCTGAATAGTGACGCGCAGAGAATTTTCGCAGGTAATCGGGTCAGCCAGATGCCAGCGATAGGCGGAGACAACGCCAGTGTCTGCATTATCTTCTTTTTCTTTGTAGTTGCAGCCATGGTGGAGAAAGGCGTCGTTTTGAATGCCCCATGCCTGGCCTAAATAATCTTCAGCGCCTGTTCCTGCGATAGTCGGGAACGCCTCGTCGCCATCTACATAAGCTTTCATCTCGCCTTCGCCCCACCAGAGCGGGTCTTTTGGTCTGACGCCCAGGACAGCACCGAGATAGCGGATGCGTCCTTTTCGCTCACTCATGATTTCGAAGTCTTCGCCGAGCGTAGTTTCGCATTCGCGCCGGAACGAGGCATGGAGCCTTCCCACGTCGTCGCTGTGATTATCGCCAAGCGTGTAGTCGATTTGATAAAATAGCGGCAGGCGCGAGCCCGATTGGTTGACAAACTCAATGCGGGCGCGGCGTGTGAACGGCATTGGCGCCCAGAAGTTCATGGCCTTTGTTGAGCCGACGGAATGGAAAACGCTTTGAAATGCTTGTGACTTGCCATGTGCAAATCCAAAAAATTCGCAGAGCGGCGTTTCAACGCTGGGGTAATCCTGCCCATCCCAATAAATACGGATCAGGGAACCGCGCAAATAGTGTGGTTTGTCGTGGGTCGTCAGCCAAATGTGACGTATGGTTCCGTTTCCTTCGATGTTAGCCAGCTCAATCGTCTCACCATCATAAACATGCCGAACAGCAGAGCCTTTTCGGCCTTTGCCGAGAGGGCTGGACGCCATGCCGCCGGCGCCCGGGGCGCCGTCCAGATTTTCGAAGGAGATAGAACGAGTGACGCGTCCTTTCGGCCAAGTGAATGGCGATGGATCAAAGACCATATTGCAACTTCCTAGAACCTGTAGATGTGTTGAACTTCTGCATGATCGCCAAATTGAAGCGGTGCAGCACTGTCGGGACGTTTTTGAATGATTGAGATGGCTTTCGCGTCGTCAGGAAGCGGTGAGACTTCAAACATCGCAATCTCAGAAGGGCCGTCACCGGCTATTCGAAGCTCGAAAGGGAGGGTTCGGGCGCCGAACCCATTGAAATACGCCTGATTGATTTTTCCAGAGGCGAATTTTTCACGATTGAGGAGGACGTCTCCATTGACTGAGAATTCTTCAGCGTTTGTCCCTGCTGGGAAGGTTATACCGAAAAACACGCCGGCCCGGCCAGCGGCAATGTCGCCCTTTATGATGCGAACGCCGTCCAGAAACTCATCTGATGTGATGCTAAGTGATGGAGAGGCGATGTTGTGATTTTGCGCTGGCTGGAAATACGCTTTTGATTTTGCGCCGCCGAAGCGACTGAAGGCAGCAGGTTCGGCAGGAAAGCCAGCAGCGGCGGTGTACGCTTTATCCTCAGGGCCGTAGGTATAGAGCCGCCATTGCGCAGTTGTCGCGCCGTCGGCGTCTGTGGTTTGCATATATGCAAGGTTTACGGAACGCGGCCGTTCGCGAGTATAGGGCTCGGTGACCATTGCGATCCCCGCGAAGATAACCATGACGGAAGCCATCGCTGCCCCAGGAAGTCCTAACGCATTTTTCCTGTTTCTGCTCCAGATGGCGACAAGCGGCGCCGAAGCAAGAGCCGCGAGCGCGAGCATTGGCGTCTTCAAGTAGCTAACCTGAAAGTTCAT
>BQJI01000208.1 GCA_021604625.1 Hyphobacterium sp.
CCACCATCCCGTCCGGCACATCGGCCTCTGCGCCGGCATAGACGATGCGACCGTCCCGAACAGCGACGAGCTCGACCATGGCTTGCGCATCGTCAGCGGTATAGATCGGACCGCCGGAATAGATGCTGTCCGCGGCGTCGATGCCGTTCACCACCGGCGTGTCGACCACCGCCTGCCCACAGGCAGCCAGAATTAGTGCTGATCCCAGAATCGCTAAACGCATCATCTTCCCTTTGTGCTAGACAAGACCCTAATCAGTTGCGGTGATTAGCGAAACTGCCTCATCGGTAGAAATTACACGCGCAAACTCGCCGTCCAGACTGGCGAGATGAATGCGGTGGACTGTCTCCGCATCGATCGTGTTCCCGTCGGCATCGATGATGGGGAAAGCCGCCGTTGCATCGCCAACCAGGCAAGTGTCGAAACCGAGATTGCCGGCCATGCGCACGGTTGTGGAGACGCAATGCTGCGTGGTGAGGCCGAAAATGATCAAGCGATTCGATCCAGCCTTCCGCAAGCGCGATTCGAGGTCGGTGCCGATGAAGGCCGAATTCACCGATTTGCCGATCACGGTTTCGCCTTCAAGGGGCATGGATTCCGGCTTGAAGTCATTGCCGGGCTGGTCGGGGCGAAGCGGACTCTCCGGATTGTCGGAATTGTGCTTGATGTGGATGAGTGCGCGGTTTGCCTGGCGGGTTGCTTTCAGCAACCGGGCGACATTGGCCTCAAAGTGTAGATTATTGCGATTCCCGCCCCAATACGACCCGTCATCCAGGCCGATCTGTATGTCTACGGGCAGAACAGTGAGCATGACATGTCTCCCAAACGAAAAACGCCCGCAGCGAGAGCCACGGGCGTTAAACAGTCAATCGAGATCAATCGATCTAGGCCGCAGCCACTTTCTTTTTGAGGGCGCGTTTGATCTTGGAAGCCCGCAGCGACAGATTGTCATCCTTGGCTTTCATCAAAAAGGCATCCAGACCGCCAATATGGTCAATGCTGCGCAGCGTCTTGGCCGTCACGCGAAGCTTGTAGGACTGGCCCAAGGCTTCAGACGCCAGCGTAACATCGCAAAGATTTGGCAGAAAGCGGCGACGCGTTCTGTTTTTTGCGTGAGAGACGTTGTTTCCAACAGCGGGACCAACACCAGACAATTCGCAGCGCCGAGACATGGCAGATACCTTCGTTCAAAGAATTCCGTTCACGCCGGACATTGCAGTTCGGCGAGGAGCCGCGGGACTTACCCAAGGCGGATGCGTTCGTCAAGCACTGGCGGGTGTCTTCCGCATTCATCTTGCAGCCATGTTGGATCAGCGATAGGGGTTCTATCCGGTTTCAGCGGGCGGGATATGTTTTTGGAGTAGTGTCTATGCGTTTCCCTATTTTGGCAGCGACGGTTTTTGCCTTGGCCAGTGTCGGCGTTTCAAATGCCACAGACTCGGTTGATGCGCCTGCGCCGCCACCGATGAATATCAATATCAGCTATGCCGGGTCGGTGATCATATTCCGGGTCGCGAATATTCAACTCACCGGTCAGATTACCGATAGCAGTTATGGTGCGAATGCCCGCTTCACCACTGCAGGTCTCGCAGCGCTGTTTTCCGATGCCGATATTGAAGCCGGCATTTCCGGCTATGCAGATGGCGCGCTTCGTCCCTGGCGGTATCAACACCTGAACCATTCCAGCGGGTCGGGCCGCATTGTGGGGATTGATTTCCCGCAAGGTATCGCCACTGCCGATGTTGTGCCGCCCTTCGGGTCGATGGGCGAACCACCGGCAAATGAGGGCCAGCGTGATGGCGCCGTCGATCCGATCAGCGCGCTCTTGCGCCTGGGCCTGATGCAATCATCAGATCCGGGTGAATTGTGTTCGGGTCGCATTCCTGTTTTTGACGGCAAGGCGCGCTATGATTTGCGGCTGAATGTGGCCGGATCAAACACGATTCGCACCCGCGCCTATCGCGGTGAGGCGGTGCGCTGCCACGCCTTCTATGAGCCCATTGCCGGATATGACCCGGAGGATTTGCCGTCCGAATCGGATATTGCCGAACCCATCGTCTTGTGGCTGGCGCCTTTTGCAGATGGCGAAATTCACCTGCCCGTCCGTATCCGCACGAATTCCGGCTTTGGCGCGATCACCATCGAAGCGCGGTCGATTTCCGTGGATGCGGTCGCCGAATAGGGCAAACCCCGCTATAGGGCGGGAATGACTGCCTATGCACCTCTCACGGCCGTTCTCGGCTCCACCAATACCGGCAAGACCCACCTTGCCGTAGAACGCATGATGGCCCGCCGGTCCGGCATGATCGGCCTGCCCTTGCGACTATTGGCGCGTGAAATCTATGATCGTGTGGCCAAGGAGAAAGGGTTTCGCGCGACCGCGCTGGTGACCGGTGAGGAGAAAATCGTGCCGCCGGGCGCGCGATATTTCATCTGCACCGTTGAAGCCATGCCGCTGAGTTTCGAAGCGGCTTTCGTGGCCATCGACGAAATCCAGATCGCCGCCGACCCGGAGCGCGGGCATGTATTCACGGACCGGATTCTGCATGCCCGAGGCACAGAAGAAACCATGCTGCTGGGGGCGGAATCGATGCGCCCCGTCATCCAGCATCTGGTGCCCGATGCTGACATTGTCACGCGCGACCGGTTTTCGATCCTGTCCTATGCCGGGCCGACCAAGCTGGCGCGCCTGCCCCGGCGCTCGGCCATCGTCGCTTTTTCAGCCGACAGTGTTTACGCGATTGCCGAACTGATTCGCCGACAGCGCGGTGGCGCGGCCGTGGTCATGGGCGCGCTCAGCCCGCGAACCCGCAATTCCCAGGTCGAGCTCTATCAGTCCGGAGAAGTGGATTATCTGATCGCTACCGATGCCGTCGGCATGGGGCTCAACATGAATGTTGATCATGTGGCTTTCGCGGAGCGGGAAAAATTCGACGGCCGCCATCGCCGCCGGCTGTTTGCCAATGAAATGGGACAGATCGCCGGCCGCGCCGGTCGTTTCCGTCAGGACGGGACATTTGGCGAAACCGGCCAGGTCAAACCGTTTGAAAACGAGTTGATCGGCGCCATTGAAAACCACGCCTTTCCGCATCTGGATCAGGTCCAGTGGCGAAACAGCGCGCTCGACCTTCGCTCTATCGAGCATTTGCAGACCAGTCTGGCGCGGCCGTCACGCAACCCGCTATTGAGACGCACCCGTGAGCCCATTGACGAGCTTTCCCTGGATTTGCTGGCCAGGGATGACGCGGTTCAGGACATGGGACGAACACCGCAGGGCGCCGAACTGATCTGGGATGTCTGCCGGATTCCGGATTTTCGCAAAGTCTCGCTGGATGCGCATGTCCGCCTGATCAAACAGATTCTGACGTATTTGCGCAGTCCACACGGCCGTTTGCCCTCCGATTTCATGGCGGCACAATTTGACCGGCTCGATAAAACCGGCGGCGATGTTCATGTGCTTTCGCAACGCCTGTCGCAGGTACGGACCTGGGCCTATGTCGCCCATCGCGGCGACTGGGCGGCCGAAGCCGACATCTGGCGCGAACGCGCCCGCGCGGTCGAGGACAGATTGTCCGATGCCTTGCACGAACATCTGACGCAACGGTTTGTGGATCGGCGTACCGCGGCGCTGGTCAAGGGTCTGCGCACCGACAAGGCGCTGGAGAGCGCGTTTGACACTGACGGCATTGTGACGGTCGAAGGTCATACGGTGGGCCGATTGGGCGGGCTGGTTTTCAAGGCCGATGTCGAGGGTGCGGCGCTGGAAGCACGGGCTTTGCGTCAGGCCGCAGAAAAAACTTTGCGACCTGAAATCAATCGACGACTGGGTGCATTGGCGAAAGCGAAATCTGATGAATTGTCGCTCGGCGAAACCGGTCAGGTCTTCTGGCAGAACTGGTCGGTCGGACAATTGGTTCCGGGCGCCGCCATGCACAGACCGGGA
>BQJI01000209.1 GCA_021604625.1 Hyphobacterium sp.
CTGGAGGAAGAAGTGTCCGCCAGCCAGATGGATCAACTGACGGCACTGAACCTGCAAATGCAGGCGCTGCGCGATCAGATTTCGGAACTGAACGGCCTTCTTGAAGCCGCCGAAGCGCGCGAGGATGCGCTTGAAAGCCAGATTTTCAATCTCGGCGAACGGCTCAACGCCGCGCTCGCCAGCCGCGTGGCCGAGCTGGCGCGCTACCGGTCGGATTTCTTCGGTCGATTACAGGAAATTCTCGGCAACCGGACCGGGGTGAGCATTGTCGGCGACCGCTTTGTCTTCGAAACCGACGTGCTCTTCGCATCCGGATCGGCGGCGCTGTCCAATGACGGACGCGAGAGCCTGCGCCCCATTGCCGACGCCATCATCCAGCTGACCACAGAAATTCCCGATGATCTGGAGTGGATTATCCGCATTGACGGTCATACCGACCCCCGGCCCATCCGCACCACCTATCCGTCCAACTGGCATTTGTCGGCAGCGCGCGCCATCTCGGTCGTCAACTGGTTTGAAGACCTCGGCGTTCCGCCCGAACACCTTGTGGCCGCAGGCTTTGGCGAGCATCAGCCGATCGCCGAAGGTAATTCCGAAGCCGCCTATGCCCGCAATCGCCGCATCGAACTGAAACTGACCAGTCGTTAGCGGTAAAGCGGCTTGCCCTTTAAATGTCGCTCCGCTATAAGCCGCCGCTCAATTCAAGACAGCCTGACGTGCCGGAGCACTACGATGCAAAAAGACATTCATCCCGAATATCACGTGATCAACGTGACCATGACCAACGGGACGACCTTCCAGACCCGCTCCACCTGGGGCAAGGAAGGCGACACGCTGAACCTCGACATCGATCCGACCACGCACCCGGCCTGGACCGGTGGTGACCAGAAGCTGATGGATCGCGGTGGCCGCGTATCTCGCTTCAAGGACAAGTTCAAAGGTTTCGCCTGATCCGCATTGCGGATATCGGAATCAAAAAGGCGCGGAGCTTCGGTCCTGCGCCTTTTTCTTTGCCTGAAACCGGATCTAGCTGAAGGCGTTCTTCAAACGGCTGAGCTGATCACTTACAGGACTGCCGCCTGTCGCCGGGCCATCCGCATCAAACAGGGAATCGTCTATACGCTTCAGTCGCGCATAAAGCTGGCGTGAGCGGGCGGCAAGATCCGCCAGAACACCCGGCGCGGGGTCGCTATCGCTCAGCCACAAATCCTCGACATCGTCGTCATCAGGCAGACGGTATTGCCCGGAAACCAGTTGTTCGGCGGAAAGGTCACCCTCGGCGACCTGCCGCTGCGCCAGCAGCCACGATGCTGCCTGCATCAAACGGGTTGTCAGCTTCATGCTCTCGGATGCGTAAGCGAGCGCACCGGCCCGGCCGAGGGATTTCGCATCATCGCGCCCCGGCCCGTCCAGATAGGACGCGGTTTCCTCAACCATATCCATACCATCGCGGAACAGACGGGCAAAATGCTCGCTGCCCGCAAACTCGGCGACTCGTTCTGCCGGATTGCCGGACTGAAAACCGGTATCGCTGACTTGCTCACTCATACATGTCTACTTTGATCCACTTGCTGATCAGTGTGCAATCAATAGGCCAGAGCCATCAACCCTGTTTGAAAAATGATTCCGCAGCCTGAAGGCCGGATTGTTTTGACGATATCATCGCATCAATCCGCGCAATCTCCGATTCAATCAGGCCGCGTCTTTCCTGCAAACTCTCGATTGAAAATTCTGACAAGTCCTCGCCCGGAATAATGGCCGATGACGGTGTTTTCTGGGGAGCATCATCTTCAAACATACCCACCTCCCACTCTTGCGATACCCCACAATAGCGCCCACCATCACGCTTGTCGCCCCTCCGTCTGAAAGCCCGGCCATGCGTGTTCCTGCTACTCATAAGATCGCCATCGTGCCGGAACCCGGCGGGCCCGATGCTATCCGCATTGTGGAACGTCCGCTCGCGGCTTTGGGCGCTGATGAGGTGCTGATCAAAACGGCCGCTTGCGGTGTGAACAAGCCCGACACGTTCGAGCGAATGGGTTTCTATCCGCCGCCGCCCGGTGCCCCGGAAGGCCAGGGCCTGGAAGCGTCCGGCACAATCGTGGCAGTTGGAACCAATGTCACGAACTTCGCCATTGATGACCGCGTCTGCGCGCTGGTCTCCGGCGGCGGCTATTCCGACTACGTTATTGCAAAGGCGGGCAGCACATTGACTGTTCCCGATAATATGGCTTTGAAAACCGCGGCCGGTCTGCCGGAAACCGTTTTCACGGTCTGGGCCAATGTGTTCGAGGCGGGTGCGCTGAAATCCGGCGAGACGCTCCTCGTGCATGGCGGCGCGGGCGGCATCGGGACAACCGCGATCCAGATGGCAAAAGCCCACGGAGCGCATGTCCTGACCACAGCAGGAAGCAACGAAAAATGCGCCTTGTGTGAACGATTGGGCGCCGACCGCGCTATCAATTACCGCGAAGAGGATTTCGAAACCATCGTCCGGGATGAGGGCGGCGCTCATGTCATTCTGGATATGGTCGGCGGACCCTATATTCAGAAAAACATCAATTGCGCGGCCTTTGGTGGCCGGATCATTCAGATCGCCTTCCTGCAAGGCTCGCGAAGTGAAATCGATCTTATGCGCCTGATGTTGAAGCAGATATCATTGACAGGCTCGACGCTGCGAGGCCGAGCCGATGCTGAGAAGGCCCGCATGGCCAGCGCGATCCGGACACATGTCTGGCCCTGGATTGACCAGGGGAAGCTGACCCCCGAAATCCACAGGACTTATGCCCTCGATGACGTCGCCTCGGCGCATCAATTGATGGATGATGGCGGCCATTCGGGTAAAATCCTGCTCATCCCCTGAGGCTGATCCCTTTTCAGTTGCAAATTGCCGCGCTATATACGGCGCAAATCGCTGGCTTGCCTGACTTGAAGCCAGCGTCGGAAAGCCATCCAACCCGGCATCCGTGCCGGGTTTTTCTATGGCCGAAACACATTGCGTCTGGAGACGAAGAAGATGACCGAAGTTCTGATGCCGAAAGCCACAGCTGTCTGGCTGGTTGATAACACCGCCCTGACCTTCGAGCAGATTGCCGATTTTTGTGGCCTGCACCGGCTGGAAGTCAAAGGCATTGCCGATGGCGATGTCGCAGTGGGTGTGCGTGGCGCAGACCCCGTTTCCAATGGCCAGCTGACGCGCGAGGAAATTGCCAAGGCCGAGGCCGATTCGACCTTCCGCATGACCGCCGTCAAGCACCGCTATGACGATCTGCATCAGCCGCGCAAGAAGCGCGGTCCACGCTATACACCGCTTTCGCGCCGCCAGTCGCGTCCCGATGCAATTGCCTGGCTGATGCGCAATCACCCGGAATTGACCGATGCCCAGATTTCAAAACTGATCGGCACAACCAAGACAACGATCGGTGCTGTGCGCGAGCGCACTCACTGGAATTCATCCAACATCAAGCCGACCGACCCGGTGACGCTGGGTCTGACCACCCAGATCGATCTCGACGAACAGGTTCGCAAAGCGTCGAAACGCCGCGAACAGATGGATGAAGAACGCAAGGCCGCCGGTCAGGATCCGATTTCCGGCCCGGTTGAAGGCGAAACCGTGGAGACCGAGACCGCGACCAGCATGGACGAGGTCAATCTCGAAACCCTGTTTGGTGGCGGCAACAAGTCTCAGTCTGACGACGACAAATAGTTGAGCGCCAGCCGACCGCCATCGGCATAGATGCATTCACCGGTAATATAGCTCGCATCCTTGGACGCCAGAAAAGCCACGATCCCGGCGATTTCGTCGGGATCACCGATCTTGCCGACAGGGGTTCTCGACAATACCCGGGCCATGGCCTTGCG
>BQJI01000210.1 GCA_021604625.1 Hyphobacterium sp.
CACCGGCAAACGCATTCATGTCCTGCATATTTCAACGGCCGAAGAGGTCGAGTTTCTTCAACAACATCGCGATATTGCCAGTTGCGAAGTGACGCCCCAGCACCTGACGCTGGAAGCGCCCGAGGCCTATGAACGCCTGAAGGCCTTCGCCCAGATGAACCCGCCTATCCGGGAGGCGCGCCACGTCGCCGGCCTTTGGAAAGGCGTTGATCAAGGGCTGTTTGATGTGTTGGGCTCTGATCATGCGCCCCATACCCGCGAAGAAAAAGCCCGGCCTTACCCGCAAAGCCCGTCCGGCATGCCCGGCGTGCAAACGCTGATTCCGGTCATGCTGAACCATGTCGCCGAGGGACGGATGAGTCTTGAGCGGTTCATCGATCTGACGAGCCACGGCGCGCAGCGTATTTTTGCGATCGCCAACAAGGGCCGAATGGCGGTCGGTTGGGATGCTGATTTTACCATTGTCGACCTGAAGGCTGAACGGCAAATCACGGAAGACTGGGTGGCGTCGAAATGCGGCTGGTCGCCGTTCACCGGCAAAACCGTCAAGGGCTGGCCCATGGCGACCATCATTCGCGGGCAATCGGTCATGCGCGACGGCGAATTGACGGCATCCGGCCTCGGCAAGCCAGTGCGTTTCATGGAAACGCTGCCCGAGGAAGTGAATTGATGGCTGAACGCACAAGCTTCTATTTTTTCGATATCGACGAGAATATCCTGCACCTGCCCACGAAAGTGCATTTGCTGAACACCGTCACCGGCGAAGAAAAAACCATGTCGCAGCGCGAGTTTGAGGGCATTCGTGCCTATCTGGGCGTGGCCGGTGACTGGGAAGACTGGGCCGCGCCGCCGGAGCGAGCTTTTCGCGAATTTGCCGATGGCAAGGACCGGAATGGCGAGGAATATCTGCATCGGGATATTCGTCGCGCGCTTGATGCCGGGGATGGCTGGAAAGGTCCGTCATGGGATATTTTCCGATATGCAGTTCTGAAGAAACGTCCTGTTGCCTTCGTCACAGCGCGCCAGCACTCCAGCGAAACAATCAAGGACGGCATTGCCATATTGAAAGCGTCGGGCGAATTGCCGGAAGATCCGCTTTATGTGGCCGTTTTCGGGGTTTCCAATCCGGACGTGAAGAATGAATTGGGCGCACATCTGACGACGGCCGGGCTGAAACGAAAAGCGATACGCATGTGCGTTGAGCGGGGACTGGATGCTTTCGGGCGCGACCTGCCACACAGTTTCGGCATGTCGGATGACGATCCGAAAAATGTCGATCTGATCACCTCGGCGATGCTCGAATGTAAGATGGAATACCCGGACAAAAGATTTTTCGTGATTTCGACCAATCGCCGCCAACACGTCAAACTGGAAGTGTTTCCGCCGCACAAGGAAGAATCAAAACTTCGCGCGGCGGAAGGCGATTATTACGGCTAGTCCAGCACTTCGTTGAGCAGGGCTTCGCTCATCTGGCTGCCGCGGCGCGCGAGCGTGCGGCGCTCTGCTTCCGCTTCTGCGCCGCACCGAATACGGGCGCGCTGTTCGACCTGATACCCGTCATTGAAGGCATCAATCAGCCGTTCGCGGCGAAACCCCGTCATTGGCGCTTCCAGCTGTAAAAGCTCGATCATGCGCGCCCGCCATTGCTGCGCTTCTTCGCCCCCACAGGCATAGGTCAGATAGTGCAGCTGACCGAGTGTGTAGGCGAGATAGGGAAGGGTCCGGCCCGGGTCCCGAAACGGGTCGGCGCGGCTCTCTGCGTTATCTTCGACAACGTCGTCGTCGGTCGGATTGCCTTGCGGGACGGCCGGGGCGGAAAGCACAAGGAGCAGGCAAAGAAGAATTCGTCGCATGGGTCTTTCCTGACGCAGGATTGCGGCCAGGTCTAGGCCGGTTTGATCACCCGGCGGGTTTCATCCCACTCCACACGTCGCATAGCGTCTTGAACCGGCACAAATTCCGCGGCCATCGCATCGTCGGCTGCAATCGGCTCGCCGCTGATCCATTCGGCCTCAAAGTCGATGAGGACATAGTGTTGATCATCCATAATGGAATCGACCACATCTATGAGCCCGGTGATGCGCGCCTCAACGCCCGTTTCTTCTTTCAATTCCCTCAAGGCGGCGTCTCTCACGGTTTCCCCGAAGTCCATCTTGCCGCCGGGAATAGACCATTTTCCTTTCAAGGGTTCGCGCCCGCGCCGGATCAGCAAAACCGTGTCGCCGCGCCGGCAGACGATGCCAACACAGGCGAGGGGTCGTTTGATCTCAGTCATCTCACATCCTTGACGCAGGGCTTCGTGTGGCGAAGCTGTTTGGAACGCGGCGGAGGGCATCGCATTGTGTGGACGATACGACATTGAGGTCGATCCCAAAACATTGAGCGACATGCTGGGCCTGGATGTGCCGGATTTTGTGCGTGATGCGGATATTGCGCCCGGCAATACGGGGCCGGTGATCGCCGTCGGTCAGGACGGTCAGTCCAGAGTCGTGTTGATGCGCTGGGGACTGGAACCGAGCTGGATGAAAGAACGGCCGGCACGTCCAATGTTCAATGCGCGATCAGAGACCGTTGCGGAAAAGCCGATGTTCCGGTCGGCCTTCAAGCGCAAACGTGCGCTGGTTCCGGCCATGGCTTTTTATGAATGGACCGGCAAGCCGGGCGCGAAGACCAAATGGCGATTTTCAAAGGCCGATGGGTCCTTGCTGACTTTTGCCGGGCTGTGGGAAGCGCGTGATCTTGGGGATGGCCAGAAACAACTGACTTTTACCGTGCTGACGACCACGCCGAGCGCAGATGCAGTGGATTACCACGACCGGATGCCGGTTGTGCTGGACAAGAACGCACAAAGTATCTGGCTCGATCCAGATGCCGATCCGGACTTTCTGCTGGAACTGACCTTACCGGCTCCGGACGGGACGCTGGTCGTGTCGGCCGCCTAGGCGGCGGTCCAGCCGCCTTCGATGGGGAAGGATGCGCCATTGCACGACGCGCCTGCATCCGAGACCAGATACAGCATCAAGCCGACCAGCTCCGCGTATTCCACGAATTTTCGTGTGGGCTGAGCTTTCAGCATGACATCCCGCACCACCTCTTCCTCGGTTAGGCCGCGGGCTCTGGCGGTGTCGGCAATTTGTCCTTCGACCAGGGGGGTTTTTACATAGCCCGGACAGATGGCGTTGATCGTAACGCCGGTTTCAGCTGCTTCCAGCGCAACAGTCTTGGTCAGGCCAAGAATGCCGTGCTTCGCCGCGACATAGGCGGATTTGAACGGTGAAGCGACGAGCCCGTGCGCGGACGCCATGTTGATAATACGGCCGCGTTTTTGCGCTTTCATCAGCGGCAGAACGGCTTTTATTGCGTGAAAGGCTGATGTCAGATTGATGGCGATGATCGCGTCCCACTTTTCTTCGGGAAATTCATCGATCGGCGCGACGTGTTGAATTCCGGCATTGTTTACCAGCATGTCCACACGACCGAGCTCGGCATTGGCGAACGCCACCATGTCGGCAATCTCGTTGCTCTTCAGCATATTAGCGCCGTGATAGAGCACTTTCACGCCGTGGCGCGCTTCCATGCTGGCGCGTATTTTTTCGATCTCGTCGGTATCACCAAGCCCGTTCAGAACAATATTTGCTCCGCTCGCGGCGAGGCCGTTGGCCAGGGCTTCTCCAATCCCGCTGGTCGAGCCGGTGATGATTGCGGTTTGACCGCTCAGATCGGTTGAAATCGTGCTCATGCCACTACCTTGTTGTTGCGTGCTGCCATTCGTGCTCAGGCCGCTTTTTTCACCGATTTCGGTGCCGGTTGGGGTCGGGTGAATTCCAGCCTGT
>BQJI01000211.1 GCA_021604625.1 Hyphobacterium sp.
ATATCGGAAAGCGTCATGCGTGACCTCCGGCGGGAGACGGTTCATCGCCCACGACCTGGACAGGGGCCCCGGGTTGGACGCGATGCGTCCCTTCGGAAACAACGCGCTCACCCGGCTCCAGCCCATCGAGAATTTCAAGCCGTCCGCCTGTTCGCATGCCGACCTGAACCGGGCGGCGCTGCGCGGTCATTCCTGCGTCGCCGTCAACGATCACATAGACAAAGGCGTCTTCGCGGACGCGGATCAATGCGCCCTCTGGTATTGAAGCATTTGTACGTTCGCCGCGGCGCACCTCGATGGTCATCAGCATGCCAGGGCGCAGGCGTCCGTCTTCGTTGGAAAGCTCGGCCCGCACCGTGACCGAGCGCGTGACCGGATCGATACGGGATTCCACTTCGGAAATCACACCATTGAAAACCTCGCCGGGATAAGCATCCGAATAGGCCTGGACTTCAAGACCGGTCTGAAGTGCGGCGAAAAACCGTTCGGGCACGGTGAAGTCGAGCTTGATCACGCTATCATCGTCAAGCGTGGCCAGAACGTCGCCGGGACCAACCAGTTCACCGGCACTGACATTGCGTAGCCCGACACGCCCAGCGAACGGCGCACGAATGATGCGGTCGGCCATGCGTGCCTCGACGGCGCGGACACGCGATGTCGCGCGGTCCAGTTCAGCTTGTGTTTCCTGTATGCGTTGCGCGGGTGCAATGCCGCGCGCCGCGAGGTCTTCGAAGCGTTCGTTTTCCTGGCGAGCCTGGCGCTGGGTTGCCCGTGCTTCGTTCAGGGCGGCCGCTTCTTCGCGGTCGGTCTGCTCTACCAGAATCTCACCGCCTTCCACGCGCTGGCCGGATTCAAAGGCAATGCGCGAAATCGTATCGGAGACCTTGGCGGTGATCGTTACCGATTCATTGGCCCGTGCGGTTCCGATTGCCGAAACCACATCGGCAAATTCCATCTCGATGACCTCTGCGACCGCCACTGGCGTGCTGAACCCGCCAAATCCGCGTTCCGCATCACTGGCGCGGGTCAGTTCGCGAACCAGCACGACACCCGCCATAATGGCAAAAACAACGAGAATAACGATCAAAAAAGCGGCACGGCGCATGAAAAGCACTCCTGTTTGCACGCGGGATAAGCCCTTAGACGCCATTGATCAAAGAAAAATGGCGGGTGTTGCAGGACGTTAAGTCGTTCCGGGAACTCAAAAGCGCTGCCACCAACCGACAAACAGGGCACGGCAACAATCGCAATCCAAGATACCTGGGCCCTCGTGCACCAAGTGCGTACTCAGTGCGGTTCAGAGCGTCATGGCAGGCCTTGGTGTTACCATGACTTGCGGTGCCAAGGATGGTGCCGGCTGAGGGACTCGAACCCCCGACCCCCTGATTACAAATCAGGTGCTCTACCAGCTGAGCTAAGCCGGCCCGCTGCGTGGCGATGCTTATAGCGAAGCGATGCCCGCCTGCAAGCGGGCATCGCTCCTCAATTTCATCAAACTCAGAAGAAGCTGATAATTGCACCGGCCAGAAGATAGGCCGTCAACTGATTGCCGAAGTGGATCAGTGTCAATTCCAGCCTTTGCTTCTCATAGATATGGGCCAGCAAGGCTGTCGTGGCGCTGAAAAACAGCCAGATGAAAAACGCCGTCTTCATGGATGCCAGAAGGCCTTCGGCGCCTTTCCAGCTTAGGACCAGTGATATGCCAACCGCTGCAACAAGGGAATTTGTGAGCCCCTTCGCCATCATTACCGGCATGTTCACATCGCCCATGGAGTCCGGTGTGAAACCGTTGAGTTCCATCCAGCGCTTGCCGAAAAGCGGCCCGTACCAGAGAAAACCGACGACCATGAAGCCGACCATGGCGAGCAAGACGCCGATCAGATTGATTCCGTAGAATTCCATTTACGCCTCCGCTTTTGCGCGACCGAAGGACAGAACCGCCCCGGCAATCGCATAGCCGACAATCATGTGCAGGCTGTCCATGGTGAACATGCGGATGTTGTAAGTATCGCCATAGGCGTAGCCATAGGCCATGGCCATGATGGGAAAGAAAATGGCGAGCACGACGCCCAGTTTCATATATCCCACCATACCGGATTTACCGAGTTTCGACGCCAAGGCGGCGATCCCGGCTGTAGATACAAATGGAATGACAAAGCCCAGGCCCATTTTCCACGGCGCCGGAGAATGGTCCGGCGATACGTTGGCGATTTCCATCCAGTATTCGCCGAAAATGACGCCATACATCAGAAAGCCGAAGATATAAAAGGCCAGTCCGGCCAGAATGAAAAAGAGTAGATTGTGTCCGAATATGCGTGGCATGTGTTTCCTCCCCAGGCATTCACGCGTATGTCTCGCGCGTGAATATCGGTGCGAGGCGAATGCACTCGCGTCCCGAGGGAAACCCTAAGCACAAAACGGAATTGAGGCGAAGCAAAAATGGCCCGATATCTGATCACAAGCGCGCTACCTTATATCAATGGCGTGAAGCATCTGGGCAATCTGGCCGGGTCAATGTTGCCCGCAGATGTCTATGCCCGCTTCCAGCGCCTGCGCGGCCATGATGTGCTGTATATCTGCGCGACCGATGAACATGGCACGCCGGCAGAACTGGCGGCGGCGGCCGAGGGCATGGACGTTAGCGCCTATTGCGACAAGGAACATGCAGTTCAGCGCGCATCCTGCGACGGCTTTGCCTTGAGCTTTGATTATTTCGGCCGCACCTCGAATGCGCCCAATCATCGCCTGACCCAGCATTTTGCTGCGACATTGCAGGGCAAGGGGCTGATCGAGGAAAGAACCGACCATCAGGTCTATTCCATTGATGATGCGCGCTTCCTGCCCGACCGATATGTCGAAGGCATCTGCCCGCATTGTGATTTCGAGCGGGCGCGCGGTGACCAGTGCGATAATTGCGGACGCCTTCTGGAACCCACCGATCTGAAAGAGCCGTATTCGAAAGTTTCCGGATCGAAAAATCTGGAAGTTCGCGAAACCCGGCACCTCTATCTGTTGCAGACGAAAATGGAGCCGAAGCTGCGTGAATGGGTGGATGCCGCCGCAGATAGCTGGCCGTCGCTGGCGGTGTCGATCGCGAACAAGTGGCTGGATGAAGGCCTGCGTGACCGGTCGATCACCCGCGATCTGGCCTGGGGCGTGCCGGTGGCGCGCGATGGCGAGGTGCGGGCCGGGTTTGAAAACAAGGTTTTCTATGTCTGGTTTGATGCGCCGATCGGTTATATCGGCGCGACCGAGGAATGGGCCGGTGCCAATGGCGGCGACTGGGAAAGCTGGTGGCGCACCGACAAGGGCGCGGATGATGTCACCTATGTCCAGTTCATGGGCAAGGATAATGTCGCTTTCCACACGGTGTCTTTCCCGGCGACGATTCTGGGTTCTGAAGAGCCGTGGAAAACGGTGGACCGGCTGAAGGCGTTTAACTGGCTCAACTGGTATGGCGGCAAGTTCTCGACCTCCGAAAAGCGCGGCGTGTTCATGGATACGGCGCTGGAGCTGCTTCCGGCGGATTACTGGCGCTGGTATCTGACGGCGAATGCACCGGAAGGCTCGGACACGCAATTCACATGGGAGCATTTTCAGGCTTGCGTGAACAAGGATCTGGCCGACGTGCTCGGCAATTTCATCAACCGGATTTTACGCTTCAACAAGTCGCGTTTTGACGGCGTGGTGCCGTCCGGCGGCGAGCCGGGCGAGCATGAAGCCTGGCTGGCCCGCGAAGTGGATGAACGTCTGGCCGCGATTGTCGACAATCAGGAGGCGATGCGGTTTCGACCTGCCGCAGCCGAGACGCGGGCGCTGTGGGCGGCGGG
>BQJI01000212.1 GCA_021604625.1 Hyphobacterium sp.
CTTCACGGCCATGGGCTACGCCCACTTTTAACGAGACAAAGCGCGGGACTTCAAAGCCGGATGGCGTATCGGCATCCTGTGCACTGACATGTCCGGAGGGCGCCAGAAGCAGGCAAAGGGCAATGAGGCAGCGAAATCCTGTCATATTCCCAGACATGCGCTCAACAGGATGAAGGGTCGGTAAATCTGATGTGATCGGCGAGACTCGTGACGGGCGCTACGTTATAAATCGCCAAAGCCCTTGAGGAGATTGTCATGAAATTCGTTCTCGCCTGCGCAACCGCTTGTATTTTTGCCGCCAGCGCGACGGCGCAACAGCGGCAACTCAATTTTGAACCTACCGAATTGCGCGGCGGCATCGTGATGCTGTCGACCGGGGCCGGCGGTAATCTCGGTTTTTTAACGGGCGATGACGGCATATTGCTAGTAGATGATTTGCTTCCCGGAACAGGCCCGCTGGTCGAAGCTGCGATTGCTGAAATTGCCGGTGAGGGCGTGCCCCGCTTCATTCTGAACACGCACTATCATGGCGATCATACAGGTTCGAATAATCACTTCCACGCGGAAGGCTCGACTATCATTGCGCATCACAATATTCGGACGCGACTGGCAAATTCAGATGAGGAAATGTTTCAGGATGCAGCCTTTCTTCCCATTCTGACATTCGGCGCAGACCTTCATTTCCATATGAATGGGGAAACGGTTCGTGCCGTTCACGTTCCCTCTGCCCATACCGATGGCGATGCCATGGTGTATTTTGAAAACGCGGATGTCTTACATATGGGCGACACGCTGTTCTCAGGACTTTTCCCGTTCATTGATTTTGCTGGCGGTGGTTCGGTTGAAGGATTTCTTGAAGCGATGGAAACCGGATTGAGAATTGCCGGGCCGGACACGCAGATCATTCCCGGCCACGGGCCGCTATCGACGGTTGAGGATATTCAGGCCTCGATCGATATGGTGCGCGCCACCCGAGATATTATTGCGCCGCTGGTGGACGAGGGCATGTCGCTTGAGGATATTCTTGCGATGGACCCGCTGGCCGAATATCACGAAGACTGGAATTGGGGCTTTATCTGTACGCCGCGGATGGTTGCGACGCTTTATATTGATGCAAGCGGGGCGGAAGATGTGAGCCCGCTCTCAACGCGCTGCAACTAGACTCGTCACCCGCGTTCTCCGAACTGTTTGGTGTCTTGTATGCCACACACCGGGCAAGCCGGGTCTTTGGGCAGTTTCAGTGTCCGGCTCTCTCCGGACAAGCCGTCGTGGATCCAGAGCCGGCCGACGAGCGGGTCGCCCGCGCCGGTTATCCACTTGATGGTTTCGAGCGCCATCATCGAACCAATAATTCCGGTCAGAGCGCCAACGACACCCACGCGTTCGCAGGTTTCAGCGTCCGGGGGAATCGCAGGAACGAAACATTGATAGCACGGCGCTGTGCCGGTCTGGGTGTGGCCCGACGCAAAAACGCCGACCTGACCCGTCCAGCGCCCGAGCGCGCCTGACACCAACGGAATGCCGAGCTCATGGCAGGCGCGATTGACAATGAAGCGGGTTTCAAAATTATCGCATCCATCCAGAACAACATTGGCACCGGCCAGGACTGCACCCGCATTTCCGGTCGTCAGTTCGGCGGGAACGGCGCGGACCGTGACCAGCGGGTTCAGCTTTGATAAAGCTGCGCCGGCGATTTCGGCTTTGGGTTGGCCGACATCCCTGGTTGTGAACTGGATCTGGCGTTGCAGATTGTCGAGACTGATTGTGTCGTGGTCTATCAGGGTGATCGTGCCAATTCCGGCGGCCGCCAGATATAGCGCCGCCGGGCCACCTAATCCGCCTGCCCCGATAATCACGATGGAAGCCGCCCTCAACCGTTGCTGACCCGGGCCGCCAATCTCCTTGAGGACAAGGTGGCGAGCATAGCGTTCTATCTCGTCGTCATTCATGGTGATCGACTAGCACCGGATTGACAGTCTGCCTATGGCGATTGTTCACCAATCAGGCCAGGCTCGCTTCATGGCCTCACCAACGCTCACGGATGATCCGACTGCGCCCGCCTTGCGTCTTCTGACCACAGGCCGTGCGCATATTTTTCTGACCGGTCGGGCCGGTACAGGCAAAACCACCTTGTTGCGTAAATTCCTGCAGAAAATGGAGAGGCGCGCCGCCGTTGTGGCGCCCACCGGGGTCGCGGCCATGAATGCCGGTGGTCAGACCATTCATTCCTTCTTCCGGTTACCGCCTCGCCTGATCGAACCGCACGATATTCGACGGTTGCGCCATGCGCGCGTTCTGAAAGAGCTGGATACGCTCGTTATTGATGAAATTTCGATGGTCCGCGCTGACATGATGGCGGCGATCGACCATTCACTGCGCTTGCATCGTGACAGCTCGGAGCCATTCGGCGGTGTCCGGATGGTGGTGGTCGGCGATCTCGCACAATTACCGCCGGTTGTTGATGGAGAGGTCGGTCAGTATCTGGATGAAATTTATGGCGGGCCGTTCTTTTTCAATGCGCCGGGATTCCGCGATGCCGGTTTCCTGAGAGTGGAACTGGAAACAATTTTCCGTCAATCCGACCCGGATTTCATCGATATATTGTCTGCGGTACGCGAAGCGCGCGTTGATGACCGAGAAGCGGCGTTGCTGAACGAACGGGTGACGCAGGCGACCGGATTTGATGCCAGCGCGACGCATGTCGTGCTAACGCCGACCAATCAGGCTGCGCACGACATCAATGTGGCGCGCCTCTCGGCATTGCCGGGCGATGTACGGGCGTATGATTCAAAAACCGAAGGCAAATTTGATCCGCGCCTTTTCCCGACAGAGGACCCGCTGATGCTCAAACGCGGTGCGCGGGTGATGATGATCCGTAATGACCCTCAAGGGCGCTGGGTGAACGGGACGATGGGCGAAGTTGCTGATCTTGATGATGGCGCTGTTTTTGTGAAAGTCGGCGCCGACACGCACCGCATCGAGCCGGCAGCATGGGAGCGGTATTCCTACCAGTATGATGCCGCGAAAAAGTCGATTGATAAATCTGTCGTTGGCGCCTTCAAGCAACTCCCGCTGCGCCTCGCCTGGGCGATGACCGTCCACAAGGCACAAGGTTTGACACTGGAAAAGCTCTATATCGACTTTTCACGCGGCATGTTCGCGCACGGTCAGGCCTATGTGGCCCTGTCCCGCGCGCGAACGCTGGAAGGATTGCGGCTTTCGCGCGCCTTGCGTCCGCGTGATCTGGTTGTCGACCCCAGGATTAATGACGTTTCGGCCTATTGCCACGACGCCCTGATCTAGGCGTTAATCGCCAACGCCCTCAAACAGAATCGAAGAGATGTAGCGTTCGGCGAAAGACGGAATAACCGTGACAATATTCTTGCCGACCATGTCGTCACGTTTGGCAACGTCCAGCGCGGCTTTCAATGCCGCCCCCGACGAGATGCCGCCCGGCAACCCTTCGACATGACCCGCTTCACGTGAAAAGGCGATGGAGTCCTCGTTCGAGACCAGAATGACCTCATCGATGAGGTCCGTATCCAGAATGTCGGGCACAAAACCGGCACCCAGGCCCTGGATTTTGTGTGGCCCCGGTTGACCACCGGAAAGAACCGGGCTGTCCGTTGGTTCAACAGCGATGATTTTCAAATCCGGGTTCTTCTCTTTCAAATACCCGCCGGCACCGGTGAGCGTGCCTCCGGTGCCAACGCCTGAAATAAAGACATCAACCTGACCATCGGTGTCATTCCAGATTTCCGGACCTGTCGTTTTGCGGTGGATCGCCGGGTTGGCCGGATTGACGAATTGTCCCG
>BQJI01000213.1 GCA_021604625.1 Hyphobacterium sp.
CATTTCAGCACCGATCAGCGCCGCCATGGCGCCCTCGCCCACTGGTACGGCAGCCTGCATGGACTGGCCTCGGAGTTTAAGAAGCCTTGCGGCATCGGATAGCGACAAGGAACCTGTTGCCGCCAGTGCGGAATATTCGCCCAACGAGTGTCCGGCCACGAATTTTGCGGCGGATACATCAATGCCGAACTGGCTGTCGAGCACCCGCATCACCGCCAGAGACGCCGCCATGATCGCAGGTTGGGCATTTTCGGTCAGAGTCAGATCGTCGAGCGGACCATCGGCCATGAGGTGAGAGAGCTTCTGGCCCAGCGCCTCGTCAACTTCGTGAAGCACGTCGCGTGCGGCGGGAAAAGCGCCGGCGAGCTCGGTGCCCATGCCCACGGCTTGCGAACCCTGACCCGGAAAAACAAATGCCAATGTCATCACGCTGCTCCTCGCCATCCCTTTGAGAGACTCGATAAACAGCGCGGCGCGTTTAATCAATCGTCAGAGGTCAGCCAGGCGATCGCTTCATCCCGCTTGCGAAAGACACGGCTCTTCAGCCCCGGGCCCTTTGTGGCCAGAAGTTCGAACACCTTGATGATGGCAAGATCAAGGTCTTTCTCAACCAGAATCGCTTCTTTCAAATCCGCCTGCGCGCCGGAACGGGCCGCTTGCATGGCCGGAATCAGAACGTCCTGATAGCCTTCAAACGTGAATTCGCTGAAATCGGCATCTACGCTGGCAATGCCGAGTATCTGCGTATTGGCATTGAATTCCGGCTTGGACATGCATTCGGGAATATAGGCCGCGATCTCTTCCACGGTCATCCGGCCATGAGTGCGCATCTCGAAGACATTCACATCATCCAGATAGCGGATGGTATATGGCATAGCCCCCTCCATGAATTGCGGCGAGCAGGATGTATTTCACGCCAGTTTGGCCAAATTTGGCCCGCAATCCATAAATATTGCGTCACCAACGAAGAAATGGTGCGTTAGGTCTCGCCGCAGGCGATGCTGTCTGGCACAACGAATTCTGTCGCATGCAAACCCAGGATCGACTCATGTCCCGCAAAACGCCGCTCACACGCCGCCTGCTGTATGTTGCGATATTCCTGATCGTCGGCGCGGCCATATTGCTGGCCATCGCCCACTTCATGGATCCACCCGCGCGCTGTGAAGAACGCGGCGGCACATGGATGATTGATGGTCGGTATTGTGAGGAGGCGGTGGTGGATTGATTTGCACCCATCGCCCAATTCAGCTATTTTAGCTAAATTGGCTAAATTGGACAAAACGATGAAAACCTATTCTGCGACCGAGGCGAAGAACAAATTCGGGCAATTGCTGGATGATGCCCAGCGCGGCCCCGTGCGGATCGAAAAGCATGGGCGGCGACCCATGGTCGTCATGACCGAAGAGGCCTACAAATTTCATCTCTTGATGCAGAAACCGGAAATTCGCGAAGCCGTAAGTGAAGGGTTTGCGCAGGCGGATCGGGGAGAAACAGTCGATGGGCGCACAGCTCTATTGCGCCTGAAGGCAGAGATAGCAAATAGCGCGGTTACCAGCGTCGATGACTGACTTCTCGCTGACCGAGGCGGCCATCAGCGACTTGAGCCAGATTTCCCGTTATACAATTGAGAGGTGGGGTAAACGCCAGGCTGGCGCCTATATCAATGAAATTTTTGAAACTTTTGCGATGCTCGCCAAGTTTCCGGCGCTCGCGCCCATTGCTGACGAATATTTTGAAGGACGTGTTTTCTACCATCTGCATCACTTCATCGTTTTCCGGGAAGCGGAGAATCGCATTGAAATTCTCCGGATCGTTCATGAACGCATGAGGCGTTGAACCCCTCCCCACTTGCCCTGCCGCGCGCTTTCCCCTATACGCGCGCCTTCGAACGAAAGCGGTCCTTTCTTCCACGATAAATACGCAAGCGGCGTATGGGAAAAGGAGCCACCGCAGATCATCCCGACCCTTCGGTTGATCCGCGCCGCTTTCATGAGAGAAGGGAGTACCGACATGGCTCTGTATGAGCATGTATTTATTGCACGTCCGGACATTTCTCCGGCGCAAGTTGAGTCTCTGACCGAAGAGCTCAAAACCCTCGTTCAGGAAAAGGGCGGCAAAGTCGGCAAGACCGAATACTGGGGTCTGCGTAACCTTGCCTACCGTGTTCAAAAGCACCGCAAGGGCCATTACGGCCTGATCGACATTGACGCGCCGGCCGATCTGGTCAGCGAGCTGGAACGGCGTCAGCGCCTGTCCGACGATGTCATTCGTCACATGACGATCAAAGTCGAGGCTCACACCGAAGAGCAATCCGCCATCCTGTCCAAAAAAGACGACCGGCGCCGCCGGGAACAACGTCGCTAGGCCGAAGGAGACACGAATATGTCTGATCTGAATATTTCCAATATTCCGGCCCGCCGCCCGTTCCAGCGTCGTCGGAAAGTCTGTCCGTTCTCTGGCGAAAATGCGCCAGCGATCGACTACAAGGATCCCAAGCTGTTGCAGCGCTACATGTCGGAAAAGGGCAAAATTGTCCCGGCCCGCATCACCGCTGTTTCTGCAAAGATGCAACGCGAACTGGCTCGCGCTATCAAGCGTTCGCGCCAGATGGCCATTCTGCCGTACGCGGTCGATTAAGGAGAGAGATGATGCAAGTTATTCTTCTCGAACGTGTCGGTAGTCTCGGCGGAATTGGCGACGAAGTAACGGTTAAATCCGGCTTTGCGCGAAATTTCCTTCTGCCGCAGGAAAAAGCCCTGCGTGCCAATGACACCAATCGTGCCCGTTTCGAAGCGCAACGCGAAATTCTCGAAAAGCGCAATGCGGAACGCCGCGACGAAGCCAAGACATCGGCTGACGGTGTGGATGGTGAAACCTTCATCATGATCCGTCAGGCGGGTGAAACCGGCCACCTCTATGGTTCGGTGAACAGCCGTGACATCGCGGAAGCCGTGTCAACCGACGCATTGAATATCAGCCGCTCCATGGTTGTCCTCAATGATCCGATCAAATCCCTGGGTTTGCATGACATCGAAATCAAGCTGCACCCGGAAGTGACGATCACCGTGACGATTAACATCGCCCGGACTGAGGAAGAAGCCGAGCGTCAGGCCGAAGGTGAAGACGTGATCCAGTCGCAAGCCGACGAAGATCGCGCCGTTGCCGAAGCCCAGGCTGCCGAATTGTTTGAAGCCGGTGCCGAGCCGGAAGACCTGCTCGCAGCTGAAGACAATGCGGACGTCGAGGCTGACGCCGAAGCGGAAGCCGGGGACGACGACAAGGCGTAAGCCTGTTTCTGTCTCGAACGAATTAAAGGCGGGCCATCTGGTCCGCCTTTTTTTCTGGCGCGCGACTCAAGTTATCCACAGACGTGCTGATTTCTGTGGGCGAGTCGGAAAAGCGCAATGTCAATCAATTTTCGTCAGTAGACGCGCCTTAAGACTTCGTTAAGACCGGACCCATGGCGATACATGACCTCCCCCATTCCGATGATAGCGTAACAGATGCCGCGCCTCACAATATCGAGGCCGAACAGGCTTTCCTCGGGGCGTTATTGTATGACAATGAAGTGCTGCACAGGGTGAGCGACTGGCTGCGCGCCGACCATTTCTATGACCCTGTTCATGGCCGTATCTATCAGGCCACGGCGGATCGGATTCAGCGCGGCGCGCTGGCCGATGCCATTGTTCTTAAAACAGATTTTGAACGCGATGGGGGGCTGAAAGAAATTGGTGGTGCCTCCTATCTGGCGCTGCTGCTGGAAAGCGCGGCCGATTCTG
>BQJI01000214.1 GCA_021604625.1 Hyphobacterium sp.
CCGGTGAGGATTTCGTCCAGTACGTCATAATCCGGCAGGCTGTCCTGATCGGTCTGATCGGGTTTCAGCTCTGCCGACGGGGCTTTGGTGATGATGCGTTCGGGAATGACGGTGCCTGCCGGGGCGAGGCCGGGCGATGCATTCTGTTCATTGCGCCAGCGGGCGAGCCGGTAGACATCTGATTTATAGATGTCTTTCAGCGCGTTATAGCCGCCATTCATGTCGCCGTAGAGGGTGGCATAGCCGACCGCCATTTCCGACTTGTTGCCGGTGGACAGCACCATCTGGCCGAATTTGTTGGAGAGCGCCATCAACACCACGCCGCGCATGCGCGACTGGATGTTTTCCTCGGTGGTGTCGGGTTTCTGGCCGGTGAAAATATCGGCGAAAATCCCACTCGTGGCGGCAATGGCGGGTTCGACATCAATAACGTCATAGCGCACGCCGAGCGCCTCGGCGCAGGCTTTGGCGTCTTCAAGGCTGTGATCCGAGGTATATTTCGACGGCATCATCACTGCCCAGACCCGGTCGGGGCCGAGCGCATCGGCGGCGATGGCGGCAGAGATGGCGCTGTCGATGCCGCCGGACATGCCGAGTACGACGCCGGGAAAACCATTCTTGTTGACGTAATCGCCGAGCGCCAGACAGGTGGCCTGCCAATCCGCTTCCAGCCCGTCGCGGCGAGGGGCATTCATCTCGCTGGTTCCGGTCCAGCCGCTGTCGGTTTTGGTCCAGTCGGAATAGGCGATGGCGGATTCAAACGCTGGAAGGCGCTGGATCTCATCACCGTTCGCATTCCACGCAAAAGACGCACCATCAAAGACCAGCTCGTCCTGACCCCCGACCTGATTGACGAAGACAAGTGGCACGGAAAGATCCGTCCATTTGCCGAAGGCCGCGCGCCTTTCATCCGCGATGGACCGCCGCCAGGGCGAGCCATTGATGGAGATGAAGAAATCCGCGCTTGCGGCTGCGAGGGCGCGCGGCGCGTCTTCGAGCCAGATATCCTCGCAGATGGGCAGGCCCAGCTTTAAACCGCGCCAATCAACGGGGGCGGGCAGAGGGCCGGGAGCGAAGACGCGTTTCTCATCAAAGACAGCATAATTGGGCAGGTCATGTTTAAAGCGGACCGCCTTGATCTCACCCTTATCAATCAAAATGGCCGCGTTATAGACTCTGTCATTGTCCTGCCAGGGCGCACCGACGAGGGTGGCAATCCCGTCATCGGCGGCGAAAGCCTCGATAGCGGTTCTACAGGCGCGGATGGCAGCGGGTTTCAGCACCAGATCTTCGGGCGGATAACCGAGAATGAAGAGTTCCGGGAAAGCGATCAGGTCCGCGCCATTTGAGGCCGCCTCAGCACGCGCGGCGCGGGCCATTTCCAGATTTGCGGAAATATCGCCGACCGTCGGGTTCAGCTGGGCGGATGCAATACGCAGCTTTTTCATGAGCGCGATCTAGCCCTGCGCGCCAGCACGTTCAAGCGCGAAGTCAGGCGGCGGCCGCGCGGTCTATATCGCGGGCAACGGCGAGCGCGGCCAATCCGGCCTCTGCGGGCACCGCGACAGGCGCGCCATCGAGGACCGATTCAATGAAGGCGTGAACATTGGCACCCAGCGAATCGCGGGCTTTGGGATCGTCGGCAAAATCAGCATTCAGATCGAAGCCGGTTTCGTTGATGAAGGTCTTGGCGACGAAATCAACCTCCAGAAAACCGCTGGCATAATCAATGCGCATGACCCGATCGAGCGCATCGGCGGCGCGGCTGGATTCCAGTTTTGCGACAAAACCATCCTCGAACGTCATCGTCGTTTCGGCGGCGTCGGGCGTGTCGGTGAAAATCTTGCGGGCCGTGGCCTGAATATCTGTGAGGGGCGCGCGCGCCAGCGCCATCACCAGATCCAGATCATGGATCATCAGATCAACCGTAACCGAGACGTCCAGATTGCGTGACGAGCGCAAGCCCATGCGCCGGGCGGATATTTTCCGCGGAGCTTCGGCAATGTCGAACACGCCCATGGCATTGAAGACGAAGCGTTCCTGATGGCCGACTTGCAGAACCAGATCATTTGTCCGTGCGAGACTGACCAATTCCTGACCGCGCGCGGCGGTGTCGGCGAGCGGTTTTTCCACCAATACATGTCGCCGCGCCGAGAGTGCCGCTTTTACAGCGTCATAATGGGCCATGGCCGGGCTGGCGATGGTCACCGCCTCGCAGGCCTCAATGAGGGTATTGAGGTCGGTATAGGCCGTAGTGCCCAATTCGTCGGCGAGCTTTCCGGCGCGTGCGGAATCAACGTCGTAAACGCCGGATAAATGCACACGGTTTTCGGCCGCATATTTGCGTGCGTGATGTCCGCCGAACACGCCGGCGCCGATCACACCGGCCTTCAATTGGGTCGTGCTAGAGCTCATAGCGTGCTGACTAGCAGGCAAGACCTTACCGGCAAGAAAACGCTGCAGTCCTGCGCTTCAAGAATTGTTGCCGAGTTTTCGCCGCTTGCCTCTTGTGGGAATCCACATCGCGACTAGTTTGATTGCCGGAGGGACAGAATGATCAAGCCAGACGGTGTCGAGGACGCGCGCCCATCGCGCGCAGACATGGAAGACGTGGCCGACGCGGCGATCGGGGTGGATACCCGGATTTTCCGGACGTTATGGGACACGCTGGTTCACACACCGCGCGTTCTGGAGGCGGCTTATTCCGGGGATCGCGCACGTTATGTGCCGATCATTCGTCTATTTCTGGTCCTGTTTGGATTGCAATTCGCGATTATGGCTTTCCTCGACATTCCCATCGGAATGTCCGTCGAATCCCTTGCGACCAGTGAAGCGACGACGATAGGTGTCGAGCGTTGGCTGGCTGAGGCCGGCACCACGCGCGACGCTGTAAACGCCACCCTGCAGACGGCGAATGGGTGGACAATTACGCTCCTGTCGTTTTTGTCTTCCCTGCCTTTCCTGCTGATCATGAAGCTGTACAAGCTGAAACGATCCTTTTTCGGGCACGCTCTGGCCTATCTGGTGGCAACCAACGCCGCCTATATCGTGATCCTGCCCTTCATGCTTCTGGGAACTATAGGATATACATTGATCCTGTTCGGCCTGTCGTTCGGCCTTTCGATGGTCATGTTTTATGTTGCGTTGGCGCGGATTTTCGCCCGCTTTTATTCACAAAACCCTGTCGTTGTTACGCTGCAAACCGGCGGTTTGGTGTTAATGCTGCCCGTGACGCTGATCATCATGGTGATTGGCCAGTTCCTGATTGCCGATCTGGCGCTCAACTGGGCGCATGATATGTCAATCTTCCGCCTGTTCGCACTTGCCGCAGAAGCCACACAAGAAAGTATCGCGCCATGAAATCCCGTGAAATCCACCTGACTGCCTATCCGAAGACCGAACCAACCGCCGAACATTTCAAGATGGTCGAGACCGATATCGGATCGCCCGGCGAAGGGCAGGTATTGGTGGTGAACAAATTCCTGTCGGTTGATCCCTATATGCGTGGCCGGATGAGCGGCGCGCGCACCTATATCGATCCGTTTGCACTGGGCGCAGCAATGGATGGCGGCGCGGTCGGACAGGTGGTGGAAAGCCATCATCCTGATTTTTCCGAAGGCGATTGGGTCAATTCCATGCATGGCTGGCGTGAAGCCTATATCTCTGACGGGGTTGGTCTGAACAAGATCGACACCACCCATATCGCGCCTGAAGACTATCTGGGGATTGCCGGACTGACC
>BQJI01000215.1 GCA_021604625.1 Hyphobacterium sp.
GAACCGACGTCGCATCAGGCGAAGTGCGGGTCCAGGCGTTACGATCATGATTGATGACCGAGACGGGACGCGAATCATGGTCCGGGCCGCTCTGGGCGCGCAGAACCGTGACGGTTTCGCCCGTTTCCAGAGGTGTATCAGGGCGGGACAGGCGAAGTGTGTGGATTTCACCGTCCGCATCGCGGATTTCGTGTTCTCCGCGCCGCCCGCTTTCTCCGGTAACGCCCGGTGAAGCATAAAAATCAACGCGTTTACGCCCAAAGCCGAGGCTGGCGTGTGCCCCCGGAATACTCGACATGAACCACCCTCTTACATTTTTCAAATGACCAACCGGGCCATAACTCTGGTCCGAAAATACCGGACAGCTTTCTCTTATACAAGAAACAGGCCGTCAGAGTCAGGGAAAAGGTGTAATCCCTGACTGGTTGCCGCCAGCCTCTATATTGTGTCGCGTCGCCCTACATGCTAACCGGCGGCGCATTGCTGTCCCCTATCCGGCCGGGAGTCCCCGCCCCGGAGGGCAAAAGCTCTCCCGATCATCCTGATGGAAGGACCTGTTTGAATGTCTGATTACCAAGTCAAAGACCTGTCGCTGGCCAAATGGGGCCGTACCGAAATCGACATGGCTGAAATCGAAATGCCCGGCCTGATGGCGCTGCGGGAGGAATATGGCAAGGAACAGCCGCTGAAGGGCGCACGGATTGCCGGATCGCTGCACATGACCATCCAGACGGCTGTTCTGATTGAAACCCTGACCGCGCTGGGCGCGGAAGTGCGCTGGGCGTCGTGCAATATCTTCTCGACGCAGGATCATGCTGCCGCCGCCATCGCTGAAACCGGTGTTCCGGTGTTCGCGCACAAGGGCGAGACGCTGGAAGAATACTGGGATTTTGCGGACAAGATTTTCACCTGGCCGAATGGCGAGACCGCCAACATGATTCTCGATGATGGCGGTGATGCCACCATGTATCTGATCCTCGGTGAGAAAGCCGAAAACGACCCGTCCATACTGGGCGAGCCGACATCGGAGGAAGAGCAATATCTGTTTGCCCAGATCCGCAAGCGGATTGCGGCAACGCCAGGCTGGTTTGCCAAGGCGAAAGCCAGCATCAAGGGCGTGTCGGAAGAAACCACGACCGGCGTGATGCGGCTCTATCAGATGCAAAAGCGCGGCGAATTGCCTTTCCCTGCCATCAATGTGAACGATTCTGTCACCAAGTCGAAATTCGATAATCGCTATGGCTGCCGTGAAAGCCTGGTCGATGCCATTCGCCGCGGCACCGATGTGATGATGGCCGGCAAGACCGCCCTCGTCTGTGGCTATGGCGATGTTGGCAAGGGATCGGCAGAATCGCTGTCACAGGCCGGTGCCCGCGTTGCGGTCACCGAGATTGACCCGATCTGCGCCTTGCAAGCCGCCATGGATGGTTATGCCGTTGTGCGCGTCGAGGACGTCGTCGATGATTGCGATATCTTCGTCACCGCGACCGGAAACAAGGACGTACTGACGGTTGATCAGATGCGCGCCATGAAAGACATGGCCATTGTTTGCAATATCGGCCATTTCGATAATGAAATTCAGGTCGAAGCCCTGCATAATTTCAAATGGACGAATGTGAAGCCGCAGGTCGATCTCGTCGAGTTCCCGGAAGGCAACCGGATTATCCTTCTGTCCGAAGGCCGTCTGGTGAATCTTGGCAATGCCAATGGCCACCCGTCTTTCGTGATGTCGGCCTCTTTCACCAACCAGACGCTGGCGCAGATCGAATTGTGGTTGCGTGGTGATGAATACGGCAATGAAGTCTATATCCTGCCGAAACATCTGGACGAGAAAGTTGCCGCCTTGCACCTGCCAAAACTGGGGGCGCGCCTGACCGAATTATCAACGGTTCAGGCCGATTACATCGGCGTCGAACAAAAAGGCCCCTACAAGGCCGAGCACTACCGCTACTAGGCGTTTTCGCCAATCTATCATGGAAGCGCCCCGGAGTGATTCCGGGGCGTTTTCTTTTTCCGAAATCCCGCTAGCGTGAGGCCATGTTCAAACGCCCCTTTTGTCTTCTCGTCCTGTTGGCGCTCGCCGGATGTTCGTCGGTTGCGGACCTGCCCGGCACCAGCCGCCTTGATCCGCGTTCACAGCCCTTCCGGGCGACACAACCGTTTCCGGTTCCGGCCAATGTTGAACGCCTGATCGGACCGGAAGATTGTCAGGGCGCCCAGCTGGCGGCGCGTGAATTTGCGATGCCGGATTATCCGGCGCGGCCCTATTCACGTGGCCTGCAAGGCTGGGTGGTGGTGCGGTTTCACGTTTATGACACGGGCCGACCGCATCGGGTAAGAGCGGCTGAATCCGTGCCCGCCGGTCATTTTGAAAACGCCGCTGTTCGTGCGGTCGAAGACTGGCGGTTTCAGGAGTTGGAACAGGGCCTCGCGCTATCGAATTGTGTTGTATTGTTCGAGTTCCGCAATGGCTCCGTCCGGGTAAGGTAAATCCCATGTCTGATGATGATTATACTCGCCTGCTTGATGAAATTCCGCTGCTCTACAAGGTTCGCGCCTTTGCTGACGGGCTGGGCGATGCGCGTCTGTTCATGCGGCTCGGCGACCCGTTGGACGCGCGCGAGCGCGATCTGACCCGTATCTATCTGGACGGGCTGGGCTTTCCGCATGCCGATGCGGGATTGTTGACCAATTGGGAAGACGCCGCGATGGCCGCCGAGGCGATGGATTTCAATCCTGAAGGCTGGGAGGCAGAGGAAATGCTCCGCGCCGGTCTGGTGTCGGAAGCCGCCATTCGGCTGGACGAGGAAGGTATTCAGACAGCGCTGGAATATGTCGGAGTAAAAGCCGGAGAGGCTGCGCAGGATGCGGTCGCCTATTCCGCCTCTCTCGGAGATATGGGTGATGAGGCGGTTCTGAATGCCGCCGCCGGTTCACTGGTGCAGGCAGCCAATGGTGCGGCGCTGGTGATCCTGGCCGAAGCCGATGATGATGTACCGCCACACCCGTTCCTGGCGCGCTGGCGGCTATTTGTGCGCGGACGCTGGCCGGTGGGCCTCGCCGGATCGACCTATAATATACTCTGATTGGATTTGCCGATGACGACGCTTTCGATTGCCAGCTGGAATATCAATTCGGTACGCTTGCGGGCCGTGCCGCTGATTGCGCCCTTTGTGGCAGCGGCGACGCCGGATGTGCTCTGCCTGCAGGAAATCAAATGCCAGAATGAAGAATTTCCGGAAAAGGCCTTCCGCGATATGGGCTATGAGCATTTTCACGTGCGTGGCCAGAAGGGCATGCATGGCGTCGCAATTGCCTCGAAATACCCACTGGAAGATCTGGGCGATGAAGCGATCTGCCCGCGCGAGGAAGCCCGGCATCAGCGCGTGGGTGTGCAGGGCGTCGAGCTCCATAATTTCTATATTCCGGCGGGCGGCGATGAGCCGGACATCGAGACCAATCCGCGTTTTGCCCACAAGATGGAATTTCTGACGCGGACGACGGATTATTTTTCAGCGCGCGATACGCGCAATGACAAGATCGTCATTCTCGGCGATTTCAACATCGCGCCCTATGAGCACGATGTCTGGTCACACAAACAGCTTCTGAAAGTCGTCTCCCACACGCCGGGCGAGGTCGATGCTCTGAATGCCATGCTGGCAGCCGGTGATTTCATAGATGTCGCCCGCGAAGTCATTCCGGAACCGGAAAAAATCTACACCTGGTGGAGTTAT
>BQJI01000216.1 GCA_021604625.1 Hyphobacterium sp.
CCGGTTCGAAGAGAGCGTGGGACCGGGCTTCGCCGTCGTCATCGTCACCGAAGACGACATCCTGATGAACCGGGTGGAAGGCGTGCGTCGCGCTTCAACAGGCGCGCCTTTGACCGCTAATACACCGATCTATATTGCCTCGCAGACCAAGGCGTATATGGGCCTGGTCGCAGCCGCGCTGGATGAGCGCAATATCCTGCCACTCGACACGGCGCTGGACACGTATTTGCCGGAGGCGAACGGGCCCGAAAATGTGGACCCTGCCGATTTCACCCTCCGTGATCTTCTGAGCCATCAGGTGCCGATTGAAAACGGCACGATCACCTTTCTCGAAGCCTATGTCATGACTGTCGACCCCGCCGACTATCCGGGCTTGATCAGTGCCTATTCGGAACCACGGGAGGCGGGATTCCAGTACGACAATCTCGGCTATAATATCTATGCGGCCATTCTGGAAACGGCGACCGGACGGTCGTGGCAGGACTGGCTCGACGACATCGTTTTCGGACCGATGGGCATGGATCACACATCGGCGCGCACGTCCGATTTCCCGGACGGGGAAATGTCATGGAACCATATCTGGCTGGGCGATGAATTGGGCTGGCATGATGTGCCGCCGAAAACCGATGGCATGATGCAATCCGCGGGCGGATTGGTCACCTCTCCCAATGACATGGCGCTCTGGCTACAGCTCCAGTTGGCGGGCGCAGCTCAGCATGCCGGGCTGACCGCAACCATGCTGGAAACGGCGCAAACGCCCTACGCACTAACCGGTCAGGAAGATGGTCGCAATTCCTATGAGATGGCGTGTTCCGGCTATTCCCTTGGATGGAATATTTGCGAATATCAGGGGTTTGAGGTGCATATCCATGGCGGTGGCTATACCGGCGCGCGCACCATGATGGCCTTCGTCCCAGACGCGGGATTTGGCATCGCCGCCTTTTCCAATTCTGACAATATGACCGGCTGGTGGACCCAGACGGCAGTTCGCATGTTCCTGCAATTCCTGGCCGATGATGAAAATGCCGACGGTATGGCAGGGCATCGCGAGAATTTCTATCGCGACCGTACCGCCATGTTGCTGGACCGACGCCAGCAACGCCTGGCGCAACACGACGCCGACGAGGCCTGGGGTGCCTGGAACTGGCAGCCGGACTCAGCCAGCCTGTCGGATTATGCCGGAACCTACCGGTCCGACAGTCTGCCCGTAGACGCCCGTCTTGAAATGATCGGAGATAGTCTGACATTCCGTCTGGGTGATCTGAGCCGCAATTTGCGACCCGCTCAACCCGATCTGTTTGGTGCGACGGCGCATCCGCTGGACGGGGCCGAGCGTCTGGAATTTCAGCGCAATGACGCCGGAGAAATCGTTTCATTCACCTGGAATGACGAGGTGTTTCGTCGCTAACACGATCTAGGCGGGAACAGCCGCAGGGATTACTGACTGGTTTTTCCGCCGTCGTGGTTTCAGCGCCATGGCCGGTTTTTCAACCAGTACCCGCATCAACCAGCCACTGACCAGCGCGCCCGGCAACATGATGGCGAACAGACCGGTTGCGCCGAGACCGGGCAGGAGCGCGAAGGCCATCTGCCCGATGGGCCAGTGCAGGATATAGATACCGTAGGAAATATCCTCGACCTCGCGGATGGCTTTTCCGGCCTTGCCGGGGATCATCAGATACCCGGCCCAAAGCGTGGCGAACGCCATGGCAATCTGGCCGGAAATCATCGCCAGTGGCGTGGACGACAGCGCAATAGCGAGACCGATCAGCACCAGTCCGATGACAGGCTTCAGCGGAATCTTGTCGCGCAGGGCATACAGTGCGGCGCCGGCCATGAAGGCCCCGCCGAACCGTCCGGCATAATAGACCGTATCGGCACCTGGCCCCTGATAGAGCGCGATGCTCTCAAAGATCGAGAGCGCGGCAGCCGCCAGAAAGACCGCGAAAATGCCGCAGCGATTGCGGAACAGGCCGACCGATGCCAGCGCGCCAGCGGCCAGATAGGCCAGAAGCTCGAACCGTATCGTCCACAAGGGGCCATTCATGTCGCTGAGCGGATGCCCCGCAAACACACCCGGCAGGCTGGCTTGAGGATCGCCTTGCAAAATGATCAGGAACGGAAAGGCCAGTGATTGCGGATGGGTGAAATATTCTGCGAGCGACAGAGTGGTGAACATTGGTCCGACCACCAGCCACAGAACAAGTGCTGCCGCGATCAGGCCGGGGAAAATCCGGAACACCCGCGCCAGCGTGTAATGCGTCATGTCGGCGGAGCGAAGCAGGCTGGCGGCAATCATATAGCCGGAGAGAATGAAAAACCCGTCCAGCGCGTATTGCACCATGCCGTCGACAATTTCCGGAAACACGCCGGTAATCGGTAGGCCCATCGGGATCATGATCGCATGACCCAGTAGCACGACCAGCGCGAAAGCGGTGCGGATCGCCGTAAAATTATTGGCGCGATCTTCGAGGCGGCCATGGCCGCCTGCGACGAGAATTCTGCTCCAGTTTGATACGCGCATCTTGCGCCTCCGGTTTAACGGAAGCTACAGCGCAATAAGGGGGCCGTTCGGGCCGATGCAGGGATTATCCTTCAACTGTGCTAGGCTGGTTGTGTCTCGACAATGAACGCAAGGAGACGCCTGATGTTTGATACCGCTTCAACCACCGAACTGTTTCTACGTATTTTCGGTCTTTACTTTCTGGCTGCGGGCCTGGGCATTGCTATCAAGCCAGCCTCAATCGACACCATTAAATCCGAGATGGAAAACAGTGCGCTACTACGCTTCATCACCGGATTTCTGGCGTTTCTGTCTGGCGTGGCCATTCTCGCCATTCATCAGCCGGGCGCCGAATGGACCTCGACCCTGGTCACCGTGTTTGGCTGGCTGTCGCTGATCAAGGGCGTGATTCTTTTCGTGATGCCGTCAATCTCGCTGGGCCTGATGGGGGCTGTGGCAAGGAGCGATGGCGTCATGCGGGTCTATGCCGGTCTCATCGCGATTGCCGGTGTCGCATTGCTCTATCTCGGCTTCATGTAAAACGCTTGCTCCCGTTAATCAGCGGACATAGATTGTGCGCATCCAGGGGGTGCCTGCGCGATTCTGTGCGGGCTGAGACTTACCCTTAACAACCGGATCCGGATCATGCCGGCGGCGGGATGGAGTGAGAACGCGATGACGCGTGAGGAATTCGACGAATTTTGCGCCAGCCTGCCGCACACCACACATGTGGTTCAGTGGGGCGATGCTTCTGTCTGGAAAATCGGCGGAAAAATCTTCACGGTCGGCGGCTGGAACGAGAAGGAAGACGCGTTCTGTGTCTCCTTCAAGACATCCGATATTTCCTTTGAAATCCTGTCCGAACAATCGGGCTGCCGCCCTACCCCCTATCTCGCTTCACCCGGGATGAAATGGATCCAGCGCACCAGCGAAGACACCCTCTCCGATAATGATCTGAGAGATTATCTGACCGAGAGCCACAAGATTGTCGTGTCCGGCCTGACGAAGAAGTTGCAACTCGAACTTGGCCTTTTGCCAGAGAAAGACACCCCATGAACAAGCCCACCAACCAAGCCAGTTTCGAGACACCGGACGTCACAACCGGGCCGCTGCCGGGCTCCAGCCGGGTCTACACGAACCCCGAATCTGCGCCGCATCTGAACGTGCCGCATCGCGAGATCGAGCTGCACCCGACGGCG
>BQJI01000217.1 GCA_021604625.1 Hyphobacterium sp.
GACGTCGCGGTGATTTTTGCGGCCACACCGTCTTCGCGAAAATTCATGAATGTGTAGAGCGCCGCCTGCCGATAGCGCGGGGCATAAAGTTGACCGACGTCTGAAAATGGCGCTGCAAAATTCGGCAACTGCTCGTCCATCACCAAATTTCCGGGCGCTTCAGCGTCGATAGCTGCATTCCAGTCAGATCCGCCGGGATAAGTAGTGCCGTGAACAAAAAACACAGCGGGTCGCGTGTCGGCTTCGGCAGGATAGGCATACCAGGCCGCGCGATCGACATAGTCCGGTGCAGGAGGGATGGTGTAAGTCTGGTAGGGCTCGCCGGGGTCGAGCAGGGATTGGTAAATCTGGTCGCGTAATATCCACGAGGCCATAGCGAGCAGAATGACAAAGCCCGCTATTGCGGTGCATATCGTCCAGATCGCCACACGGGTACGGGTCGCAGATTTCCAGAATTTACGCATTCCGTGGTCGTCGTCCTCTTGCGTATTGGCGTTGAGCAAACAGACGCGTAGTGTTGCCGAGTTCGCCGCAGAATCAACCAGATTGGCTGTCTGATACTTATGAAAGGAGGCCATGCGTGTTTCGCTGGCTAAGAAATAGTCTTCTGACAGGCATTGTGGTTGCGCTTCCTGTCACTGTAACCATTTGGTTGATATACACATTTGTGAATTTCGTAGATCGGGTGATTAAACCCCTCATTCCCGCAAAGTATAATCCTGAAACCTATCTCCCATTTGCCCTTCCTGGCCTAGGCGTAGTGGTTGCAGTAGTGGCCCTGACGCTTCTTGGCGCGTTGGCGGCTAATATATTTGGGCGATCCCTCATCGGGATCGGCGAGCGATTGCTGAATTCGGTACCGCTGGTTCGCAATGTCTACGGCGCGGTGAAACAGATTGCCGAAACCGTTTTTTCCAGCCGTCAGCAATCTTTTCAGGAAGTGGTTCTGGTGGAATTTCCAACCCAGGGGTCCTATGCGGTCGGCTTTGTAACCGCCGCCGCGCAAGGTGAGATACGCGACGATGTTGGAGAGGATTCGATCGGTGTGTTTGTTCCGACAACCCCGAATCCGACATCGGGGTTTCTGCTCTACACGCCAAGGGAACGTGTCACGCCGCTTGAAATGTCGGTGGAAGAAGCCGCAAAAATGATAATTTCGTTTGGTCTGGTGACGCCGGAGGGGTTGGCGCGTGCGGATGTGCCGGACCATATCAAAAAGAAACTGAAAGATCCGTCCTAACCCGAATCAATCAGGCGAATACCTTCGTCCTGTTCGAACAGGTAGAGCAATGTGCGCCGCGCATCAGCCAGCGAGCCGTTGAAGTCCGGATCTTCGTAAATGGCTTTTCTTGCTGCATCATTTGCGAGCGGTATCAGGTTGGTATGGGATTCTATATCTACGAGCCGGTAGTCCGGAAGGCCGCTTTGCCGCACGCCCAGAGGATCGCCTGCACCGCGCAATTTCCAGTCTTCCTCGGCGATAAGGAAGCCGTCATCGGTCTGTTTCATAATGTCCAGCCGCTTGCGTGCGATTTCGCCCAGTGGGCCTTGGTACAATAGAAGGCAGGTCGAATTTTTGTCCGATCGACCGACCCTGCCGCGTAACTGGTGTAATTGCGCCAGACCAAAGCGTTCAGAGTGTTCAATGACCATAATGGTTGCATCCGGTGCATCAATGCCGACTTCGATGACGGTGGTAGCTACGAGAACGTCGATTTCGCCATTCCGAAAATTGACGGCAGCGGCATCCTTTTCTTTCGCTGACATTCTCCCATGCACCAGACCAACTCTGTCTTCGCCATAGATTGCAGCCAATTGTCGGTGCCGGTCTTCGGCGGCAGAAAGGTCTGACACATCGGATTCTTCGACAAGCGGGCAGACCCAGTATACTCGCTCATTTCGTTCGATGGCCCGCCCAATCGCATCGATCACACTGTCGATTCTGTCCATCGAAATTGTGCGCGTATCCGGCGGCTTCCGGCCAATCGGTTTTTCATCGAGCCGCGACATTTCCATGTGGCCGTAGACTGACAGGGACAGGGTTCTCGGGATCGGCGTTGCGGTCATGACCAGAAGATCGGGACGATATCCCTTCGATGAAAGCTTCAGGCGATCAGAGACGCCAAAACGGTGCTGTTCATCAATGATCACCAATCCGAGCTTGTTGAATTCAACGCCTTCCTGAAAAAGGGCGTGTGTGCCGCAAACGACATCGATTTCACCGGCATCAAGACGCGCGATAATTTCGCTGCGTTTCTTGCCCTTGTCGCGTCCGGTGAGCGCTGCCACGGTCATTTTTGCGGGTGTTACAAAATCCTGAACTGTTCGCGCTAGCTGGCGAGCTAGGATTTCGGTCGGCGCCATGATTGCTGTTTGCATGCCGGCTTCATGGGCGCGGGCGGCGGCGAGTGCAGCGACGAAAGTCTTGCCCGCGCCAACGTCACCATGCAGCAAGCGCATCATTCGTTGGTCAGACGCCATATCTACTGAAATTTCGTCGAAGGCGCGCTCTTGTGCATTGGTCGGCGTAAACGGCGCGGCATTACGGACGAGGGTGACACTGGCATTGTTGCCCTTTATCGGATGCCCGCCGCGTCGACGACGTCTCTGCGCGACGATCTGCAAGGCAAGCTGGCGTGCAAACAATTCGTCAAACGCCAATCGCTGACGGGCAGGGTGGTCGGGACTCGTCTCCTCAATCGTGTCCGGATAATGCATGGAACGGATCGCCGTGATCCAGTCGGGCCAATGACGATTGTCTGCAACCGCCGGATCGATCCATTCCGGCAAGGCGGGCGCAAGTTCCATTGCGGCCTTTATCGCTTTTCGCAAAACTTTCAGGCTGAGTCCCTGGGTCAGTGGATAGACGGTCTCAAACCCGCCAAGGTCCGCCGCTTCCGCCTCTGTCAGGACAAGATCGGGGTGTGTGATCTGTTTTTCGCTGCCGAATGATTCAACTTTTCCGGAGACGGTCCGGGTTTTGCCCTCCGGCAAGAGCCGTTTGAGATAATCAATCCGCGGCTTGAAATAAACGAGATGCAAAAATCCGGTTTCGTCGCTCATACGGACTTTGTAGGGCGTGAACCGGCTCTTGGGCGGTTCAATATGGCTTTCCACATCGGCACGAATGGTAACGATTTGACCTTCGGGCGCTGCTGCAATGGTCGGGCGCAGACTCCTGTCGACCACCGAGGTCGGACGAAACAGGATGAGATCGCGAATCCGGCGTCCGGCAACCCGCCCGACATGTTCAGCCAGTCGGGGTCCCAGGCCGGGGAGGGTGATAACCTCTTTGAAGAGCGGAAATAGAATCTCGGGTCGCATAAGGTGTAGATTGCGGCAGACTCTGCCTTCACGCCAGCGCCGGGGCAGACTATATCGCCAAACCATGACTGAATCTGTTGAAATCCGCCGCCGCCGTTTGTTGTTTCGAGCTGAACATCGCGGCTTCAAGGAAGCTGATCTGGTGATCGGAGGATTTGCGCGCGCGCGTTTGCCGGACATGGAAACGGCAGAACTGGCCGAGTTTGAAGCTTTGCTCGAATTGCCGGACCAGGATCTCTATGCATGGATTGTCGGGCGTGAATCTGCCCCGGATGATGTTCGCGGCCCCGTGTATGATGCGCTTGTGGCGTCAGCCATTGCTGTCAGCAAGGCATAGAC
>BQJI01000218.1 GCA_021604625.1 Hyphobacterium sp.
GGTTGGCATTGTGATGCGATGCGCGGGCAAGGCAGGACTGGTCAGCGACCGTGAAGGACATTATCCGACAACCGGCGCCAGCGCCGGCTTCACGGCCTTCTTGCGGGTATCGAACTGCTCGCCGAGTTTCTCGGCTTCGGATTCGGAAAATTCCTTGCGGCCCAGCTCGAAGAATTCTTCCTCTTCCTCATCCATGTGATGGGAGAGAAGTTCTGCGAGGGCGTGGAATTTCTGACCCCACTCGACATTGTCCTTCGGCATGGTGTCGAGTTCCTCGATCAGCGAGTTGAGCATGTGATGCTCATTTTTCGCTTCCAGCGATTCATCCTCTTCGCCCTTGCTTTCCAGCCTGGCGTAGAATGTGGCTTCCTCGACCTTGTTGTGGGTCCAGAGCTCGATCTTGAATGTCTCGAAGAGCGCTTCGCGTTGCTTCCCGGCTTTGTCCGTCGTGGCTTCGATTTCGTCCACGAGTGCGCGGGCCGCGTCATGGTCTTTTTTGATACGGTCAAAAATATCAGTCATAGGCTCGCTCCTGTCTGGGGTTCACCAGACAAACGCGATGGACAGGAACCGGTTCCATTCTGCGCGAGTCAAATGTCAAAAAACGCAGCGATCAGGAAGCAGGCCGACGCAACAAAGCTCGCCAGCGTCCGGATTGTGTTCAGCCGGGTCCAGCGCTGCCCGTATGTGTGCCAGTATTCAACCGCGGCCGACGATGTGGGCTCCATGACAGCGAGGCGATTATTCATCGGAACATTCCCGGCGATCGTGACCATCAGGCTGCCGATTACATAAACGGCGGTGCCCGCATATATCCACAGGCTCTGTCCCTGAGCGTCCGACTGCCAGGCCACAACAGAAACGGCGAGGCAGGCTGGAGCCAAAAGCAGGAATACCGTCAGGAAAAGCGACCGAAGGACGGTGATATTGATCTGCTGCATGGCGGCAATGGCTGCGGCGGGCTCGGTTCGCAAAAGCGCCCGAACGATAAAATCCGAGAAGCTGAGAAACACGCCACTGACTACGGCACTGGAAAGCCCGATCGCGGCACTGATGAGGGCAAGACCGGTCATGTGCCCACTCCCTTCATTTGTATGGCGGGTGCTGGAATTAGCAGCGCGCCCAACGCCGCCATTCCGAGTGCCAGTTCGATTGCCATGGCCAGGATCAATGCGTCGCCGGGATGGCCGTCGACGATCAGGCTCCAGATTCGGGCAAGTCCGTAAGAGAGGTAAAGCGCCGCCGAGACTGTCAAACCCGAGGTCCGCCACGCCGTGATTCCGGCACTGGTGAGCACAAATCCCCCGAGAGTGGCCAATAGCCCGCCGGGAGCACGAATTTCCGAATAGAGGTCTGGCCCCGCATTGATAACCGCAGAATTTCCGGCAAACAGACTTTGCGGCGCGATTAGAAGCGTCAGACCGATCACGAAGGCGACGAGGCCAGACAGGATAAGAAGTGAAATCAAGGGGAGATTTCTCATGCTGCTCTCCCCCACACGCTTGTCTGCGCCGTTTCGGCGGCATAGAGGGAAAAGTCCCGGGGTGCGCGACCCAGCGCCCGCTGCACACCGGTGGTGATATTGGCATTTCGGCCATCGAGTACAGTGGTGAAAAGATAATCCATCAACCAGGCGATATCTGTCGGCACGCCCGATTGCTCGACACCGGCCAGAAACGCGGCGCGCGAGATCGACGTGAACGTAATTCGCCGACCGGTGGCGGACGACAATTCCTGCGCAATGTCAGTAAACGTCAGAAGACGCGGACCGGTGACCTCGTAGATTTCGCCGGTATGACCCGTTTCGCTCAGCGCTGCTATGGCGACATCGGCGATGTCCTGCGCATCGATGAAGGGCTCGCCAATTGCACCAACGGGCAAATTTATTGCGCCTGATTTCACCATGTCGGTGAAGGCCCCTTCGGAGAAATTCTGGTTGAACCAGCTAGCACGCACAATCGTCCATTCGAGACCGCAATCACGCACGATTTGCTCGCACGCCTCGGCTTCGGCCTCCCCTCGGCCCGATAGCAGGACAATGCGTTGCACGCCCGCCGCTGCGGCGGCTTCGGTGAAGGTTCGAATGGAGGCCGTCGCTCCGGGGATTGCCAGGTCAGGCGCGTAGCTGAGATAGACGGCTTTCACATCGCTCAAAACAGTCGGCCAGCCCGCCGGGTTACTCCAGCTGAAAGCCGGGCTGACCGAGCGTGAGGCGATCCGTGTGGCGATGCCGCGCGCCTGCAATCCATTTGCAACACGGCGACCGGTTTTGCCGGTGCCGCCGAGAACCAATGTAAGCCCGGGGCTATGAACGGGTGGGTCTATATGTGTTGGCATTTTCATACTCTTTCTTGACATGGTGTAAAGTTGACATGGCGTCAAGTAAGACTACCTTGACGCCATGTCAAGAAAAAATACGAATACGCGTCTGACCATTCTCGAAACGACCTGGAAATTGCTGGAGTCACAGACCGGCGAAATTGTTCGCATGAGCGATATTGCGCGTGCGGTCGGGATTTCCCGGCAAGCGCTATATCTCCATTTTCCAGCGCGCGCGGATTTGCTGATCGCAACCGCCCGCCATCTTGATGAAGTGTTCAAAATTGATGACCGGTTCGCCGCCAGTCAATCAGCGACATCGGGGCTGCAGCGCCTCGATTTCTTTATTGAAGCCTGGGGCAATTATATTCCGGAGATTCACGGCGTGGCTCGCGCCTTCATGGCCATGGAAACGACGGATGAGGCTGCGTCCCTTGCCTGGTCTGACCGCAAGCAGGCTGTCCGCCACGGTTGCGCAGCCGCCATCAGGGCCCTGAAGGCCGATAATTGCCTTGATCCTGCCATTTCACCGGTTCGGGCTACAGACCTGCTTTGGACAATGCTTTCCGTTCCAAATTGGGAAAGTCTGCGGCTGACCTGCGGTTGGGCACAAAAAACCTATATCGCGGAAATGAAGCGCCTTGCGCGCGCGGCAATCGTAAAAAATTCAGACAGATAACGTCTAGGCCGCGTCGGATTCGCTCTGCAGCGTCAATAGCGCAGTCATACCTTCGCGCGTATCTGTAGCCCGCAATTGCGAGCGGGTGTCCTCGCGGCGAAAAACTCGGGAAATCCGGGCCAACGCCTTGAGATGTTCAGTACTTGAAGCTTCTGGGGCCAGAAGCAGGAAGATCAAATCCACCGGGCGACCGTCAATGGCGTCAAAATCAATCGGGGTTTTCAGGCGTGCAAACAGGCCAAAGACCCGATCGAGACCTTCAAGCCGCGCATGCGGAATGGCGACCCCGTCGCCGACACCGGTCGAGCCGAGACGTTCGCGCTCCATGATGGCATCAAAAATGATGCGCGAATCCAGCTCCAGCTTGGCGGCAGCGGCCTCGCTGATCATCTGCAATGCCTGTTTGCGATTGGACGCATTGAGCGTTCCAAGAACAGACTTGGCCGACAACAAATCGGATAGAGACATCATTACAGTCCGGGTTCAGTTGGGGTCAGACGCCTGGCGCTCTAACCTGAAACGGGGTGAAGGGGCCAGTCCTACTTGCCGCGGTCCGGGTCGATCCAGCCGACATGACCGTCGGGTCGCCGATAGACGATATTCACGCCATCATGGGCGATATTCCGGAAAATCAGAAAGGGC
>BQJI01000219.1 GCA_021604625.1 Hyphobacterium sp.
CACCGGTCCGCGCCATGCTGAGAGAAATCTGACATGCCAGAAACCCGCCGTGCTGATCTTGCAGCACTCGATAATACCGATCCATTGCGGTCATTCCGGGCCAAATTTGACCTCCCCGACGGTGTGATCTACCTCGACGGCAATTCCCTGGGTTGCCTGCCAAAGGCGACTGCGGCTCGCGTTTCTGATGTCGTCACACGCGAATGGGGTCAGGATCTGATCCGGTCGTGGAACAAGAATGACTGGATCAATGCGCCAGGTCGCGTGGGCGACAAGATCGCCGACCTTATTGGTGCAAATGCCGGTGAAGTCGTCGTTGGTGATACTACTTCAATAAATGTATTCAAATGTTTGAGCGCCACACTTCAACTGAAGTCTGATCGTCATATTCTGTTGAGCGAAACCGGAAACTTCCCGACGGATGCCTATATGATGCAGGGCTTGGAGCGATTGACCAACGGCAGGGTAGAGCAGAGGCTTGTTCCGCCGGATGCCATCTTTGAAGCCCTGGACGACGATATCGCAGTCCTCCTGCTGACCCATACCAACTACAAGTCCGGTCGCGTTCGCGACATGAAAGCCATCACGGCTACTGCACATGCAAAAGACATCCCGGTGATCTGGGATTTGTCACATTCATGCGGCGCCATGCCGGTTCATCTGAATGACTGCAATGCCGATTTCGCCGTCGGATGCGGCTATAAATATCTGAATGGCGGCCCGGGAGCCCCGGCTTTCCTGTTCGCCGCCAAACGCCATCAGGAACACGTCTATCCGGCCCTCTCTGGCTGGTTGGGCCACAAGCAACCCTTCGCTTTTGATGACTTCTACAACCCCGCCCCCGGCATTGATCGCTTTCAGTGCGGGACACCGGGAATTTTAGGATGTGCCGCGCTGGAAGTAGGTGTCGACCTCATGCGCGAAGCCGATATGGAGCAGATCCGCGCAAAATCTTCCGCATTGGGCGCTTTGTTTATCCGCCTCGTGAATGAGCAATGCGAAGATTTTAGCTTCCAGCTCGCTTGCCCCAAAAATGCGGAGCAGCGGGGCAGCCAGGTCAGTTTTCACCATGAAGAGGGTTATGCCATAATGCAGGCTCTGATTGCGCGCGGCGTGATCGGCGATTTCCGCGCACCGGATATCCTGCGTTTCGGGTTTGCACCGCTCTATATTTCCTACGCCAACATTTGGGATGCCGTTGAAATCCTGAAAGAAGTCATGACGTCCGGAGAATGGGATCAGGAGAAATTCAAACAAAAGGCGGCCGTGACATGACCGATATTGTTTCGACCGAATTACGCGATGACTGCCTGATCATCCGAGTCAACAACCCGCCCGTAAACGCACTCGGTCACAAGGTGCGAGACGGCGTGACAACGGCTCTGAAAGACGCCAGCACCGCCAAATGTGTCGTTCTTCATTGTGAGGGCCGCACTTTTTTCGCGGGTGCTGATATCAGCGAATTCGGTAAACCGCCCCAAGGCCCCTCACTGCCGGATATGATTGCGGCTTTGGAAAATTGCCCCGTTCCTGTGACCGCAGCCATTCATGGCATGGCGCTGGGTGGTGGCCTCGAAACCGCGCTTGGATGTGATTATCGGGTGATTGATCGCAAGGCCCGCGTCGGGTTTCCGGAAATTGATCTTGGCATTTTTCCGGGCGCTGGCGGAACACAACGCGCGCCCCGGCTTGCAGGACTACCCGCAACGCTGAAAATGACGCTCGATGGCAAGCCGGTTTCCGCAGCTCAAGCTGTGGATATTGGTTTGTGCGACGGGATTTCCGATGGTGATGTTCTCGAAAACGCCATCGCTTTTGCCCGGCAGCAAACAGACAAACGTCGCGTCAGGGACATGTCCGCACCGCCGCTGGATCAAACGTCGGTTGATGCAGAAATTGCCAACGCCAAAAAACGCCGTCGCGGCCAGGTCGCCGTTGATTTTGCTGCACAAGCGGTCCTTGCGTCCGCCACGCTGACCTTCGATGCAGGACTCGAAAAAGAGCGCGAGCTTTTTCTTGAATTGATTGACGGCTCGCAAGCGCGCGCCATGCGAACGCTTTTCTTCGCCGAACGGCTGTCCGGCAGAGTTGAAGGTCTGACCGCCAGGCCGGTCAGTCTCGGCCTGGTCGGCGTCGTCGGCTCCGGAACAATGGGCGGCGGCATTGCCATGGCCTTTGCCAATGCCGGATTTACCGTCCGCATTTACGACGCCAATCCCGACGCATTGCGAACCGGACTTGAACGCATTCGATCGCTTTATCTTTCGTCGGCGGAAAAGGGCCGGATGTCAGAAGCCGAAGCGCTGGATCGATATGATCGCATTCAGCCGGCAGAAAGTTGGGACGGATTTGCAGCGTGCGATCTCGTGATCGAGGCCGTTTTTGAACGTATGGATGTGAAAGCAGCGGTCTTCACCGAGCTGGACCGTGTTGCGCGATCTGATGCGATTCTGGCGACAAACACGTCATACCTGGATGTTGACGCCATCGCTGCAGGCACGCGCAATCCGTCCCGTATTCTGGGCATGCATTTTTTCTCGCCTGCGAACGTAATGCGGTTGCTGGAAATCGTTCGCGGCAAGAAAACATCGGATGCCGCACTGGCAACGGCACTGGGTGCCGCAAAGCAGATCGGAAAAATTCCTGTAGTCTCGGGCGTCTGTCACGGTTTCATTGGAAATCGCATGCTGAAAGGATATGGCCGGGAAGCCGGGTTGTGCGTCATGGAAGGCGCATCGCCTCAGGACGTCGACAAGGCGCTTTTTGACTTCGGAATGCCCATGGGGCCGCTCGCAATGGCGGATCTCGCAGGTCTGGACATTGGCTATGACAATCGCCGATCTCTGACGGCAGGTGTGGATTATGAACCGCTGGCGTCGGCGCTGCATGACCGCCTCGTCGAGATGGGTCGGAAGGGTCAGAAAACCGGCGCCGGAATATATCAATACGAGCCCGGCTCAAGAACCCCTGTTCCAGATCCGGTGGTCGACTCGCTGATCAACGAATTGTCAGCCGAAAACGGGATGACGCAGCGACCGGTCTTGCCCGACGAGATTGTCGAACGTTGCCTGTTGGCCCTGATCAATGAGGGCGCTCTGATCCTGGAGGAAGGGATTGCACAACGCGCCAGTGACATTGATGTGGTTTACGCAAATGGATATGGATTCCCCAGATACCGTGGCGGCCCTATGTTTCATGCCGACGAGCTGGGTGCAGCCCATGTACTCGAACGTATCGAGCATTACCAGACAAAATTCGGATCCAAATGGTGGACCCCCGCACCGCTGATTGTAGAGCTGGCGGCGAATGGCGGCACATTTTCCGGTTGGAAAAGGGACAACTAACCATGGCACACCTTAAAAATCGAACGGCAGTCATCACCGGTGGGGGCACCGGGATTGGATTGGAGATTGCAAGACGACTGGCCGCCGACGGCGCAAATTGTGTACTCATGGGCCGCAATTTTGAACGCTTGGAAACCGAGGCGAAGGAGATACCCCGCGCCCGCGCCGTGCAATGCGACGTAACCGATCAGGCTTCGGTCGATGATGCATTTGCGTCAGCGCGCGCCGACAACCCCGTCACCATCCTTGTCAACAATGCCGGTATAGCCTCCTCG
>BQJI01000220.1 GCA_021604625.1 Hyphobacterium sp.
GGTGGGGTCATAAAGCTTTTGTTGAAAGCCGATCCCGACAGTATAGAAGTCGAACCGGGGTTCACGCGCGATGTTCGATCAGTCGGCCACTACGGTACGGGTGATCTTGAAATTTCCATCAGTGATCACGCGGGGCTCGAAAAAGCCAAGCCAATGATCGCAGCCAGCTATGAGAATTCCTGAGGGACCGGAACGCGCGCGCGGGTTAGAGAATCGGGAAATCAATATCTAATATACGCCCAATTTACCTGCTAAAAGTGGTGCGCCCACGAGGGCTCGAACCTCGGACCCGCTGATTAAGAGTCAGCTGCTCTGCCAACTGAGCTATAGGCGCACAAAACTTTGGCGAACCGAACGCGCGGCGTCCGGTGAAGGCGGCGGAACATACGCCCGAAATGATCGAACGCAAGCCGAAACCGGCCCATCTCAAGAGATTCATAACCGCTATGCGTTATCGAAGGGGCAGGATTGCCCAATCGAAAGGGGCTGACATGATATTCGATCGAGACCATCTGGCCCGCTATACGGCTGGTGATGCGGCACTGGAAGCCGAGTTGTTCGGCCTCTTACAGGAACAGGCCACGCGGTGTCTGGGCGCAATGGAGACCGCCAGCGATGAAAATGCCTGGAAGGCCGCCGCGCACACGCTGAAAGGCGCATCGCGCGGGGTCGGCGCATTTGAACTGGGTGAGGCCTGTCAACGTGCCGAGGATGCGCCGCAATCGGCCTGGCCAATGGCCGTTATCGAAGTGCGCCGTGCTGCGGATGCTGCCTTTACCGAGATTGAAACCGCGCTCGCCGCCTAGTCGCGGGTCTGGTCCCAGACATCAAATTCATACGCAATGGAGCGCTCGACCAGCGTTTCCCAGACCGGTTCAACGATAGACCGGGAAAGCCCGGCCGCATCGGCCGCTACCCCGACCTTGTTCAACACGTCCTGTTTGCGGGTCTCATCCCGTACCGCCCCGCGATCCGGCTTGATCCGGGCCGCCGCTTCCATATAGCCCGCACGCACCTTGATCAGGCGAACAAGCTCGCGGTCGAGCGCATCCACGCCCGCCCTCACATCCAGCATGGTGACGCAGTCTTCGGGCGATTTCGGCGGTATTTCAGTCACAATCTCGTTGCTCGCAATTGATCTGGCTTCCTTCTATGGCGTTCTGATCCACCCGCCAAGTCTGTGGCCTGCGGCGCAGCGCCGCGCTAGGCTGGCGTCTGATTGCGAGGAGAATCAGTCATGTCGAAAATCCGGCTTTACGGCGCGTCCACCAGCGGAAATTGCCTCAAGACGCGCTGGGTCGCGGATCTGATGGGTCGTGAATATGACTGGCAGGAAATGGATGTCTTTGCGGGTGATACGCGCACGGATGCCTATCTCGCCATTAATCCGGCCGGGCAGGTGCCCTGCATGGTGCGCGAAGGGGGCGATGTCCTCGCCCAGTCCAATGCGATCATGCTTTATCTGGCCGAAGGCTCCGCGCTCATCCCCGATGACGCCTTCGATCGGGCGAAAATGTTCGAATGGATGTTCTGGGAACAATACAGCCACGAGCCCGCCATTGCGGTGCGCCGGGCGCAGCTGAAATTCATGAATATCCCGGAAGCCGAGATTGACCCGATGTTGATGCAGAAGGGCCGCCGTGCGCTGGGGGTGATGGAGCTGCGCCTGATGGCGCGCGATTTCATCGTCGGCTCCGCGATGACGCTCGCCGATGTCGCACTGGTCGCTTATACGCGCGTGGCCCATGAAGGCGGTTTCGATCTTGAGGATTTCCCCGCCGTACGGTCCTGGGTGCATCGGGTGGAACGCGAACTGGGCCTTGAACCGGCCGAGTATGAAGGCGTTTAGCGGCCCAGCTCTTTCATGGCGTAGTCCACGCCTTCCAGGGTCAGCGGGAACATGCGGTGCGGGCCGATAATGTCCTGCATCAGACGGATGGAATAGGCGTGCTGCCACCATTTTTCCGGCTCGGGATTCAGCCAGACAAGATCGGGATATTGCTCGACCAGCCGGTTGATCCAGACCGCGCCGGCCTCTTCATTCCAGCCTTCAACGGATCCGCCAGCATGGGTGATTTCGTATGGCGCCATCGCCGCATCGCCAACGATGACGATCTTCCAGTCGCGGCCATATTTGTGCAGTAAATCCATGGTCGGAATGGTTTCCGACCGGCGGCGATAATTTGATTTCCACACGCCTTCATAGATGCAATTGTGGAAGTAATAATATTCCAGATGTTTGAATGTCGTGCGCGCCGCCGAGAATAATTCCTCGCAGGATTTGACATATGGGTCCATCGACCCACCAACATCAAACAATACCAGCACCTTGATCGCATTGCGCCGTTCCGGGCGCATCTTGACGTCCAGCCAGCCTTGCCGGGCCGTTGCATCAATCGTGTGATCGAGGTCAAACTCCTCCTGCGCACTATCGCGCGAAAATTTACGCAATCGGCGCAAGGCGACTTTCAGATTGCGCGTGCCCAGTTCGCGTTCACCATCAAGGTCTTTATAGCGCCGCTGCTCCCAGACTTTCGCGCCTTTCTTGTGGGTTGACTTGCCACCAATGCGAACGCCGGACGGATTATAGCCGCCATGACCAAACGGCGATGTGCCGCCCGTGCCGATCCATTTCGAGCCGCCCTCATGGCGCTCATCCTGCTCTTCCAGCCGCTCTTTCAGCGTCTCCATCAGTTCCTCGAAGGAGAGAGCTTCAAGAGCCTCCATTTCTTCGCGGGACAGCAGTTTCTCCATCGCCTGGCGTAGCCATTCTGCCGGAATGTCCTCGGTTTCAAACAGGGCGGACAAAGCCTCCACGCCCTTGAAAACATGGCCGAACACGGCATCGAACTTGTCATAATTGCGCTCATCCTTGACCAGCGCCGCACGGCTGACCGAATAGAAATGATCGATCTCCGGACGCACCGCACCTTTGTCCAGCGCTTCCAGCAGCGTCAGATATTCCCGCGTCGTGACCGGTATTTTCGCTGCGCGCAAATGGGTGAAGAACTGGTGGAGCATCAGCTGCCCTCGATTTTTTGCCCGAAGGTGATGCAAATGCCGGCGGGATCGAGCACCGCAAATTCGCGTATGCCCCAGGGTTTGTCGTCCAGATCGCCATTGGGATGCACACAGCCTGCCGCTTTCGCCAACGCATAAATGGCCGCGACGTCATCAACATCAACCCGGCAGGAGGTCCACTCGCACACTTCTTTACGGTCGGTCGCGGAAAAATGAAGCTCGGCCCCGTCGCGCGCCGCGCCGCCATAGATAGGAGGATCATCCCAAGACCAGCATTCGAAACCGAGGCTGTCGCGCATGAAAGCCAGACTGGCGGCAACATCGGTTGATGGCAGAAAAGGAACGGCGCGAAGAATTTTTGTCATCGCTGTAACCTAGCCTGCCTTGTCGGGTGCGAACAGGGTCAGCGCCGCCACATCCTGCTTCATCAGGGCTTCATACGCCGCGGCGATGCGCGTCACCGGCCAGTCCCACCAGGCAAGGTCCAGCAGGCGTTTGATATCGGCCTCCGGCAGGCGGTATTTGACCACTTTTGCCGGATTGCCCGCGACGATGGCGTAGGGCGGCACGTCCGCGGCCACCACCGCCTTGGTGGCGA
>BQJI01000221.1 GCA_021604625.1 Hyphobacterium sp.
TTCAGCCGCGCGTGCGAATTCATCGCGTGATCCGCTCTGGGTCAGATCACCAGCGACCACCACCACATCGGCTTTCAGATCCGGCAATTGGTCGAGAAAGTCTTCGACCAGCGCCGCACTCTCATCGCCAAAATGCAGGTCCGCGATATGAATAATCCGTGTCATGCGGTCAGGACCGTGACACTGTCGCTGCAGAATTCAACCGTGATTGGCCCGTCCATCCGGATCGGCTCTCCATCCAGAATGACCGGCTGACCATGCTTGGACAGCACGATCAGACGCGAAGTGTCCGCGCTCCAATTGGCTTTGTTATCCGGCAAGGGAAGGGCGGTTTTGATAACGCCGGCCGCGAGGTCGGCAACGTTCCGCATTCGGCCGCCATGAATGGTGAAGGTTTTTTCCGAACCCAGCGAAACCGGACAGGTAACATAGAGCGCTGTTGTCGGTCGCGGCGCTTCATCCTGCATCAGATCGACATAAAACCGCCCCCGGAAAAACGACCGAAACCCGGCCCGGATATAGGTCCAGAATCGCCCGGCGCGGTTCGACCTATCCGGTTCGCGCAGCCTTTCCCTTGCCTTGGCCAGACCCGGTGAAATCCCGATAGCCGCTGCAACCGCGAATAACTGGCCGTTCGCGCTGCCCAGCGGCAGCTTGTCGGTGGACGCCTGTCTTGCCCGTTCAAGGACCTCTGCAAGTTCAATGGTCGAGTGCACATAGCGCGCCAACAGATTCGCCGTACCGCAGGGCAAAATCAGCACAGGCGTGTCGATACTGTGCTTCACCAGCGCACCCAGCACAGAAATCAGTGTCCCATCTCCTCCGGCAATCGCGATGACATCAGCAGATGTCGATGCCAGTGCCGCAAGGTCAGCGGGCGGATCAGCCGCCAGATCGGTTTCTCCGGCGATCGTCCAGCCAGCAGTTTTTGTGACTGTTCGCAGCTCGTCCAGAGTCAGCCCGCGCATAAAAGCGCCCGATCTGGAATTGTGGACAAGATGCAGGATCGTTCGCTTCACTGATGTCTCCTCATTGGGCGCTAATTCTGTTTTTGCGGTTTACCGACACGCGCCCCTCCCACATATAGGCAGTAATCGAGAAAAGGTTCCCCGCATGCTGTCAAATGCTCCGCTGGCTTTCTGTGTTTCGCCGCTCGATCGCGCAGAAGACATCCGCCGCGATCCCGATGCGTTGAAAGCGCTGGAAACCCGGAGCGATGCCTCCGCCATCTTTTTCCTGAAAGGCGACCCGGCAATCTGCGATAATGGTCAACTGCTTCGCCGACCCTATCATCTTCACCGGGAGGCAGCGCAAATGGGTGAACCCATCCTGCTCGGGCTTCAGGAGGGCGCACCGCTTTACGTGCTGGATCTTGACCCCGACCAGCCAACACCAACCGGTCTGGAATTTTGTGACACGCGCACCGCATCCATGCAGCTTGCCATCGCGGAAACCGGAATTCTGGCGCAGGCGCGATCAATGATCGAATGGCGTCGCAAACACCGCTTCTGCTCGAATTGCGGTGGCGGGACAATCCAGACCGAGGCTGGACGAAAACGGCTTTGCGAGACCTGTGGCACGGAACATTTCCCGCGCGTCGACCCGGTGGCGATCATGTTGGTGGTCAAGGATGACTGGTGCTTGCTTGGTCGACAGGAAAGTTGGCCACCACGGATGTGGTCAGCGCTCGCCGGTTTCATGGAGCCGGGCGAGACCATCCAGGATGGATGTGCGCGTGAAATCTGGGAAGAAGCCGGGCTTCGGACCAACCCCGAAACCGCGAGGATCATCGACAATCAGCCCTGGCCGTTCGCTTCATCCCTGATGATTGGCCTGATCATCGAGGCGATAACCGTAGATATTCATATAGATACACATGAAATCGAAGCGGCACGCTGGTTCTCAAAAGACGAAGTGCGCGCCATGTTGTCTGGCGCGCACTCCGAAGCAGATATTCCACCGAAAATCGCAATTGCGCGGCGGCTTCTGGAAGTCTGGGCGGATTAGACCGCCCGGATATTAAAGCGACCTACCGGCCACCGCCAAAGCGGCGCACATAGGACACGCCGAAGACGTCGGCATCGGTATTGTCAAAATCGAATTGCGTGTATTCGATCCGGAATCCATTGCGTTCGTCGAAGAACATTTCGCCACCAACGCCCCAGGCAAAACCGTCTGCATCATCGGCGAAGGATACGGTTGGAACCGAAACTTCAACTTCTGCCGAGCCATAGCCGACCCGGGCAAACAGGTTGATGTTCTCGGCGACAGGCGCGCGGGCCACCGCAAAAAAGCTGTAACCGTAATTCAGCTCGACATCGACCGGCGTGGCGAGAACGGAAACCGTATCACCATTCACGCCGATATCGATCTGGCCTTCAAATCCGAAATGATCCGTGAATTCATAGCCGCTGCGCAGCGTGATGGCCCCGAGACCAACATCCAGACCTGTTTCAGAAATATCGACTGAAGAATATCCAATGCTGTAGAAGAAATCGCCATCGTCGGCGAAGGACGAACCGGCCGCGACGAGCGCGAGCGCGGATGCGGAAACAAGTGTGCGCAACATGAAATGACCTTTCATTGGGAGGGCCAGAGTGAACAATCCGCAATCGACCGTCGATTGCGTACCAATGACGTGTAGCGTCTGGCCAAGCTGTGCAAGACCCCTCCATCACAGCATGGCAGATTTCTGATAATAACATGAAAGCAGATTGAATACAGTCTAAAACGCGCAATCCTTGCGGACGTGTAACCCGCGACGATGCGCCACTGGACGACTCCGCCCATGGCGGCTAAGTGACTGACAACATCAATTGGTTGATTGGCTGCTTTCTGCATGTCAAACACCGCACAGATTCAGAACACTTTTGGGGACGGGTATGGGCGATCTCTTCTGGAACAAAATTGCTGCCGTCATCATAGGTCTCGTACTTATGGTGATGGTCATCGGCATTGTCGGCGAAGTCGTATTCTCCGAGGAACATGGCGGCGACGAACATGCGTCCCTGTCCTATCCGATTGATCTGGAGGCTGTTCTCGGCGGCACTGGCGGCGGCGAACCGGTCGAAGTCGAGGTTATCGACCTCGGCACACTCCTCGCAAGTGCAGATGCCTCATCGGGTGCCCGCACATTCCGTCGCTGTGTGTCCTGCCACAATGCAGAGCCAGGCGCTGGCAATCTCCAGGGACCGAATCTCTGGGGCGTGGTTGGCCGCGACGTCGGCTCATATGACGGCTTCTCCTATTCCGGTGCGATGAGCGCACTCGAAGGCGACTGGACGTATGAGCAACTCGATCACTTCATCGCCAATCCGCGCGGTTGGCTCGATGGCACGGCCATGGCTTTTGCGGGTATTCGCAATGATGAAGATCGCGCCGATCTGCTCGCCTATTTGCAAACACTGGCAGCCAATCCGGTCGCTTTCCCGGCGCCGGTTGTTGCCGAGACCGCCGAGGTTGAGGGCGGTGACATGCTGGACGACGCCGCCAACGATGCCACATCCACCGTCGATCAGGCGGAAGAGAATGTCGATGATCAGCTTGAAGCGCTGAACGATGCGGCCGCGGAAGGCGGCGTCGAGGAAACACCGGCAGAAGAAGGCGGCAACCGC
>BQJI01000222.1 GCA_021604625.1 Hyphobacterium sp.
AATTGGAGCGCGGGGATGCCATCATCGCGGTGGGCGGCGGCGTAACAGGCGATCTCGCGGGCTTTGCCGCAGCGATCTACAAGCGCGGCATCGACGTGGTCCAGGTGCCGACAACGCTGCTGGCCATGGTGGATTCCTCCGTCGGCGGCAAAACCGCGATCAATATGGCGCAAGGCAAGAATTTGATCGGCGTGTTCCACCAACCTGCCAGCGTCATCGCCGATACCGGATTTCTGGAAACCCTGCCCGAACGCGAAACACTTGCCGGATATGCCGAAATTCTGAAAGCCGCGCTGATCGGTGATGCCGGCCTGTTTGATCATCTGCAAAAAAAGGGCGCGAACGCCGCATCAAGTGATCAGGTGGCCGGATTGATTGTCGAGGCCGTGCGTTTCAAGTCCCGCATTGTGGCGGCGGATGAACGTGAATCAGGCGTGCGTGCCTTGCTCAATATGGGCCACACATTCGGCCATGCGCTGGAAAGTGAGTCAGCCGGACAATTGCTGCATGGCGAAGCGGTTGCAGCGGGTCTGGCGCTGGCATTTGATTATTCGGTGCGACTGAAACATTGCCCGCCCGAAGCCGCCGAGGCCGTGAAACGCCATCTGGACCAGATGGGGCTGGAATACCGGCTGGCCCGTCTTCACGGTGCGCCTTATTCAGCCGAGGCTATGCTGGACCGCATGCGCCATGATAAGAAGAATTCTGGCGGCTATATCCGCCTTATCCTTGCGCGCGGCATCGGCGATGCCTTTATCCATGATCAGACCGATCCGGCTGATCTGCTCACTTTTCTGAAAGACACAATACAATGACCGAGACCTGGATCCTGATTTCGCTTGGCGGAATTGTGCTCCTGCTCCTGATGTCCGCATTTTTTTCGGGCTCGGAAACGGCGCTGACCGCAGTATCGCGGGCGCGCATGCTGCAGCTAGAAAAAGAAGGCCGAATGGCCGCCAACCGGGTCACACGGCTGACCGAGGACAGAGAGCGGCTGATTGGCGGCATTCTGCTGGGCAATAATCTGGTCAACATTCTGGCCTCGGCGATCGCCACGGCGGTTTTTCTGCAAATTTTCGGCGAGCACGGCGTTGTCTACGCAACACTGGTGATGACGGCCCTGGTTCTGATTTTCGCGGAAGTCCTGCCAAAAACCTATGCGCTGTCCAATCCGGACCGGTTTGCGCTGGCGGTATCGTGGCCGATTTTGCAGTTTGTCCGGGTGTTTGCGCCGGTCGTGTCGGCGGTGCAGGCGATTGTGCGTTTTGCGTTGCGATTGATTGGTGCGCGGGTCGAAGGTCCGGTCCTGTCCAGCCACGAAGAGTTGCGCGGCCATATTGATCTGCACCACCAGGAAGGCGGGGTGATCAAGGATGACCGCGACATGCTGGGCGGCGTGCTGGATCTGCACGAACTGACCGTTGATGACGTGATGGTTCACCGCAAAAACATCGCCATGATCGATGCGTCACTTCCGGTCAGCAAGATCGTGGCGGCGGCGCTGAACAGCCCGCATACGCGTTTGCCGCTCTATCTGGATGACGCCGAAAATATTGTCGGCGTGCTTCATGCCCGCGATCTGGCGCGAGCCCTGTTGAAGGCCAGCGGAGATGCGACAGCGATCGACCTTGAGAAAGTCAAACGCGAACCGTGGTTCGTGCCTGAAACCACAGAATTGCTCGATCAGTTGAACGCCTTTCGCGAGAAGCGCGAGCATTTCGCGCTGGCCGTTGATGAATATGGCGCGCTGATGGGGCTGGTGACGCTCGAAGACATTCTCGAAGAGATTGTCGGCGAGATTGAAGACGAGCACGATATTGTCGTCGACGGTGTCCGAATGGAAGCCGATGGTGTCTGGCTGGTGGACGGTCATACCCCGATCCGCGACGTCAATCGCGCCCTGGACTGGGATTTGCCGGACGAGGAGGCAGTGACAATGGCCGGCCTGGTCATTCACGAAAGCCAGACCATTCCGGATATCGGGCAGGTGTTCAGCTTCTTCGGGGCGCGTTTCGAGATCGTCGAACGGTTGCGCAATCAGATCGTCCGCCTCCGGGTTCAGGAATTGCCGGACGAAGACTAGCGCTTCATCTTCTGGAACAGGACTTCCAGCCCGTTGAGAAAAGCCGACCGGTCGCGTTGGGAATAGGCGCGCCCGCCCCCGCCTTCCATCGCACCCGCCGAGCGCAAGTCCGCCATCAGATTGCGCGTGGCCAGCACTGATCCGATATTGTCGGCGTCAAATGGCTTGCCGCGATGATCAATGGCGAACCCACCGGCTTTCAGACAGCGGTCGGCCAGTGGAATATCGCCGGTGACACAGATATCGCCCGGGCCAATACGCTCGGCGATCCAGTCATCCGCTGCATCCGCGCCTTCGGGAACAATGACCAGTTGCGCCCACGGGCTTTGCGGGCGACGCAATCCGCCATCGCAGACCAGTTTCACTTCGGTTTCATGGCGTTCGGCGACGCGAATCGCTTCGTCCTTCACCGGGCAGGCATCAGCATCGATGTAGAGGGTCATATTCGAGCCCTCCTTCGAGGCTCACTACGTTCGCACCTCAGGATGAGGTTGGTAGAAACAAGAGAACCAGCCGACCTCATGCTGAGGTGCTTTTCGCAGAAAAGCCTCGAAGCACGCACGACTATTTCACCGTCATGCGTAATGCGTGAACCGGACCGGCGAGTTCCTCGGCCAGGATCTTGTGGATGGCGCGCTGGCGTTCAACCCGCGACAGACCGGTGAGCGCTGCTGCGGAAATCTCGACATGGAAATGGCTCTGCCCGCCATCGGGCGCGCTGGCATGCTCGGTATGTTGTGCGCTCTCATCGGTCACCACCAACACGTCCGGCGAAAACGCCTCTCGCAGCTTGTTTTCAAGCCTTTGCTGAACTTCACCTGCCAATTACACCTCCGCTTAGTTGTCGCTTAAACCCTGACACTCCATACTTATGGCATGAAAGGCGATTTCAACTACAAGCCACGCTTTAAAGACATGCGCATCAAGCCGCCGAAAGACCAGGCGGCACCCGAAGAGCGCGTGTGTGAATGGCCGGGCTGCCGCGCGCATGGCGATAGCCGTGCGCCCAAGGGTACGGCTGATCTCAATGATTTTCACTGGTTCTGCAAGAGCCATGCGGGACAGTACAACAAGTCCTGGAATTTCTTTGAAGATATGGATCAGGACGCGGTCGCTGCGTTCAACGCCTCGGCGCATTACGGCCACCGGCCGACATGGAATTTCCGTTCCAATACCGGCCAGCAGGCCAAAGCCGGCAAGGCGTCCAAGGACTTCAAGGACGGGTTTACAGACCCCTACAATTTATTCGGCAAACGCCCGGAGAGCGATGTCCCGCCGGAAGAGCGGCGCAAGCGCTATGGCAAGCTGCAATCCATGGCTCTGGAAACGCTGAATCTGGATGGCACGGAGAGCAAGGGCCGTATCAAGAAGCGCTATGCTGAAATGGTGAAGCTGTTTCACCCGGACGCGAATGGCGGTGACCGGTCGTCCGAAGAACAGCTGGGCCGGGTGATTCACGCCTATCAGATCCTCAAAAATGCGGGAATGGCGTAACAGCTTGTGAGCAGG
>BQJI01000223.1 GCA_021604625.1 Hyphobacterium sp.
CCGGGATCGCATGTTTTTCCCGCACATTGGAAATGACAGCGATAACAAGTGGCGCGCGCAGAAAACGGTTTTGTTCCAGCTCCAGCCGGGCCGCATCGGTCTCGTTTTCGCTGGCCCATATTTTTGCCAGGATTTGCCCGAAATTCCCGCGTTCCTCGCCCTGAAACAGGACGAACCGCCAGGGTGTCATCTTGCCATGATCGGGTACACGTGCCGCAATGCCGAGTAGCATATCGATTTCATCCGGTGATGGCCCCGGATCGCCCATCGCAACCGCGGCTGTTGACCGTCGGCGAACCAATAGGCGCAGCGCGTCCTCGCTTTTGTGATGCGGCGTGACACGTTCTCCCTGCGACGGAAATTCCGGTGGCGTGTCAGATGATTGCGAAGCGCTCATGGAATAAGTCCTGTTCCGGCTTTTTGACGTTTCGGGAATTGCGACCTTATATGGGGTGGGAACGCAGCACCAGAACTGCGCATTGGGATTTCATTGGAAAAAACATGACCGCTGACGTCAAAACAGATGAGCTTACGCCCGCCGAACGTCGACGGCTGAAAGTCCGCGATGCGATTATCGAGGCCGCCGAAGATTTGTTTACGAAAGATGGCGAGCAGGGGATATCCATGCGCCGTCTGGCGGAGGCGATCGATTATTCGCCCGCGGCGATCTACAAGTATTTTGACTCCAAGGAAGCGCTGTTCGCCGAAATGCGCGAATTATTCTTCGAACGCCTGATCAAGCGAATGCATTCAGCTGCGGCGGAGGGCGGCGACGAGCACGTATTGTGTGCGCGTTGCGGCCGCGCTTACATCGAGACGGCGATGGAAGAACCGCGTCATTACGTGATGGCCTTTTCTTTCTTCAACAAGGACTCGATGCCCGACGAGAGCAGCTTTGCGTTTCATGCGGAAAAACAGCTTTGCGACATGATTTGCGCCGGCATTGAAAAGGGTGTTTTTCGTACAATGGACCCGCTTATTGCGTCAAAAAGTGTCTGGGCAAGCGTACACGGCCTCGCAATGTTGATGGCGTCTGTCGACGACTTTCCCCATGGCTTGCCGGGGTCGCAGCACGTGACGCGAGATGCGGTAATCCAGTTTCATACGGACATGATTATCCGCGGTCTGGATGTCTGATGCATAGCTGATATGCAAAAAGTGAACACCGTTCACTTTTCAAACGGCAATTACTGCATTATGTAACGTCCTCGATTTGAGAATCGCGAGGGCGCATCCGGATGCATAATTTAAACCAGAGACTACAAAGCCTGGGCTCAGGATTTGCCATATTGATGGCGGCAATCGGCGTGGGCGTTGTCGTGGTGCTGGTATCAACGATGCGTGCAGCGAATGCTGATGTGCGTCAGGACCAGCCCGGCGGCGTCCCGGTTTCGGTCCTGACGGTGGAATATCTCAACGACGCGACGATCAGTGAAGCCTATCCCGGCCTCATCGCGGCTCGCCGGGAAAGTGATCTCGGCTTTGAACGTGGCGGTCGTATCGTGAACGTTACAGCTGATGTCGGTGATTTGGTCGTCACGGGCGACACGCTCGCACTTCTGGATACCAGTACGTTACGCGCGCAAATTGCTGCAGCCGATGCCCAAACCCATGAAGCGGATGCCCAGCTCTCGATCGCTCACGCAACGGAAGATCGTCAGCGAACATTGTTTGAACGGGGACATATCTCCCAACAACGCCTTGATGAAATGGCTTCGAATACGATGGCGGCAGACGCGCGGCGTGCGGCCGCCGCTGCGCAGGCCAATGCCTTGAGGGCGCAACTCACACTGTCGGAAATCAGGGCGCCATTTGATGGTGTTGTTACGGCGCGGTTGTCTGACGAGGGCGCCATTGCCGCGCCCGGCAGTCCTGTTTTGCGCCTCGTTGAAAATCGGTCATTAGAAATCCGAATTGGATTGTCGATCGAAGCCGCGTCGACGCTGGTTGAAGGCGATACATACACATTCACAGCCGATAGCGGTGGCGTCCGGGCGCGGTTTCGGCGTGCGACCGGTGTTGTTGACGTGCGCTCGCGCACAGTGTCCGCCATTTTTGACGTGGTTGCAGGCGACGCGCGAGCCGGTGAAGTAGCTCGATTGCAGCTGGAAACAGATATTGCCCAGCGGGGCTTTTGGGTGCCGACGAGCGCGTTGGCGGAGGGTCGGCGAGGGTTGTGGTCGGTTCAGGTCCTGGTGCGTGACGAGCAAAATGGCTGGGTGACGCAATCGCGTGTTGTCGAGACGTTGCGCGTCGAAGTCGATAGAGCGTTTGTGCGCGGCGCCGTGAATGACCGCGAACAGATTGTGGCGTCGGGATTGCAACGGATAACCGCAGGCCAACACGTTTCGCCGGTTGAGGGCTAGGCGGATGGCCACCCTGTTCTATCGCTATTCCCGTCTGTCTATGTTGGCCGTCATTCTGTTGACGATTGCCGGCATTGGCGCGCTGTTCACGCTGGGCCGTCAGGAAGACCCCAGCCTGACGGAACGCTTCGGGGTGATTGTTACGCCTTTTCCGGGGGCGTCTGCGGAACGCGTCGAAGCATTGATCACAGACCCGATCGAGGATTCGATTCGGGAATTGCCGGAGGTTGATGAGGTGGCGTCGACATCCCGTTCGGGTGTTTCATTGATTCATATCAATATCCGCGACGATCTGAGTCCTACGGAAGTTGACCAGGCCTGGACCCAGATTCGTGAACAGGTCGATGCCGTCAGACCGGTTTTGCCTGCGGGCGCAGGCTCACCCGATGTGCAGCGCAGCTATCTCGGCGCGGCGACATTGGTTGTGGCCCTGTCCTGGACAATGGATGGAGACCCGAATTTGGCGATCCTGTCGCGGCTGGCCAGCGACCTTGAGGATTCGATCCGCAATCTTTCCGGTACCGACCAGACGCGCATATTTGGGGACGTAAACGAGGAAATCCGTGTTTTGGCCGATCCCGACGCGCTGGCCGCTCTGGGCCTGACCATAGATGACCTGGCGCGCCGGGTTGCGGGGGCCGATGCCAAGACGCCCGCCGGTGAATTACGTGGCGAAAACGCGAATTTGAATGTCGAAATTCGCGGCGAATTTGAAACGCTCGATCGCATCCGCACCGTTCCGGTCATCGAAATCGAAAATGGCGACTTTGTCAGGCTGGGCGATATCGCCGAGATTGAACGCGGCATTCAGACGCCGGCGTCGGCGATGGCGTTTTTCAACAGCGAACGTACGGTTTTCGTGGCCGGTTACCTGCAGGCAGAATTGCGGGTTGATCAATGGACACAGAGTGCGCGTGGTGTGATCACCGACTTTGCGGCAAGCAATCCCGGCATTCAGGTCGAGGTCGTTTTTTCGCAATCTGATTACGTTGAATCTCGGTTGAACGGCCTGTCGCTCAACCTTGGTTATTCCGCGTTGATTGTTTTTGCCGTGCTCTTTCTCTTGATGGGGTGGCGGGCCGCCCTGATCGTCGGGTCGGCCTTGCCATTGACCGTGCTATTCGTCCTGTTTCTGATTCGGTTGTATGATGAACCGCTGCACCAGATGTCGGTTACCGGCCTCGTTGTGGCACTTGGCCTGTTGATC
>BQJI01000224.1 GCA_021604625.1 Hyphobacterium sp.
GCTGGAGGAACGCAAGAAAGCTGCCGCTGAAGCAGCCGAAGCACTTCCAACGGAAATCGCTGAAGCGGCGGAAGCCGAGAAGGCTGAAGAAGCGACAGGAGAGGCCGAATCCTGATTCGGTTTTTCGACTGCAAATCAAAGGGCTGCCGGTCTTTCCGGCGGCCCTTTTTTATGTGGACGCAGATGTCCGCAAAAATCCGTAACAGGCGCTTGACGTTTGCGAATCCCGCGCATAGGTTCCGCGCCTGATTTTCGGGGGCGAGCCGTAAGCAAAATAACGCTTATACGTCGTCCGAAAATACGGAATAAGTTCAATGGATCGACGGGCGAAGCCAACCGGCTTGGCACGTCGGCGTTTATGCGTTCGGACCCAGTTGGAATGAACGCGCAGAAAACGGACAGAGGCGGTATGCCGACGATTAACCAGCTTATCCGCAAGCCGCGGAAAGACAAACCGAAACGCAACAAGGTGCCGGCCCTGCAGGCTTGCCCCCAACGTCGCGGCGTTTGCACGCGCGTCTATACCACGACACCGAAGAAGCCGAACTCGGCTTTGCGGAAAGTGGCCAAGGTGCGTCTGACCAACGGCCACGAAGTGGTGAGTTACATCCCGGGTGAAGGCCATAACCTTCAGGAGCACTCTGTGGTCCTGATTCGTGGTGGTCGGGTGAAAGACCTTCCCGGCGTTCGCTATCACATCCTGCGCGGTGTTCTGGATACACAGGGCGTCAAGGATCGTCGTCAACGTCGTTCGAAATACGGCGCGAAGCGGCCGAAGTAGGAGAGACCTGAATGTCACGTCGTCACCGCGCGGAAAAACGCGAAATCCTTCCTGACCCGAAATTCGGCGATAAGGATCTGACCAAGTTCATGAATTACCTGATGCTCGATGGCAAAAAATCTGTCGCCGAATCCATCGTGTATGGTGCTTTCGAAATGATCGAGGAAAAGGCCAAGCGCCAACCTGTTTCGATCTTCCACGAAGCCCTTGAAAACGTTTCGCCGGATGTTGAAGTTCGCTCCCGCCGTGTTGGTGGTGCGACCTATCAGGTTCCGGTCGAGGTGCGTGCTGAACGCAAGAAAGCTCTGGCCATTCGCTGGTTGGTAGCTGCTGCGCGCGCTCGCAACGAAAATACGATGCGTGAACGCCTTGCCGCAGAGTTGATGGATGCTTCATCCAATCGCGGAACAGCTGTGAAGAAGCGTGAAGACACGCACCGCATGGCTGAAGCTAACCGCGCCTTCTCGCATTACCGCTGGTAAATATTCCAATAGCCGACCTCCCCAAGGACGACCCAAATGGCCCGCACCCACAAAATCGAAGACTATCGTAACTTCGGTATCATGGCGCACATCGACGCCGGTAAAACGACGACGACCGAGCGTATTCTCTATTACACCGGCAAAAGCCACAAGATCGGTGAAGTTCATGATGGTGCTGCCACGATGGACTGGATGGAGCAGGAGCAGGAGCGGGGAATTACCATCACCTCTGCTGCGACGACGGCTTTCTGGAACGACAAGCGTCTGAATATCATCGACACGCCCGGGCACGTGGATTTCACCATTGAAGTCGAGCGCTCCTTGCGCGTGTTGGATGGTGCTGTTGCGCTGCTGGATGCGAATGCCGGTGTGGAACCGCAGACCGAGACGGTCTGGCGTCAGGCCGAAAAATATCATGTGCCGCGGATGTTCTTCGTGAACAAGATGGACAAGATCGGCGCTGATTTCTTCCGTTCGATTGAAATGATGGTCGAGCGCCTTGGTTGTACGCCTTTGGCAATTCAATTGCCGATCGGCGCGGAGAATGACTTCCACGGTGTTGTCGATCTGATCAAGATGAAAGCTATTATCTGGAATGATGAGAGCCTCGGAGCCAGCTTTGAAGAAGTTGATATTCCGGCTGACCTCGCTGACCAGGCTGCGGAATGGCGCGAGAAAATGATCGAGACTGCTGTCGAGCAGGATGAATCGGTCATGGAATCGTATCTCGAAGGCGAAGAGCCTTCGGTTGAGACGATCAAGCGCCTGATCCGCAAGGGTACAATCAATCTTGATTTCCACCCTGTATTGTGTGGAACGGCTTTCAAGAATAAGGGCGTTCAGCCGCTTCTCGACGCTGTTGTTGATTTCCTGCCGAGCCCGGTTGAAGTGCCGGCGATCAAGGGCGTTGACGCGAAGACAGAAGAAGAAACCACGCGTAAATCTTCAGATGACGAGCCGCTGTCGATGCTGGCGTTCAAGATCATGGACGACAAGTTCGTGGGTACGTTGACCTTCTGCCGGATTTATTCGGGCAAGTTGACGACGGGCGTCACGCTTCTGAATACGGTCAAGGACAAAAAAGAGCGCATCGGCCGTATGCTGGAAATGCACTCCAATTCGCGTGAAGATATCAAGGAAGCCTTTGCCGGTGACATTGTCGCCATTGCGGGCCTGAAAGATACGACGACCGGCGATACGCTGTGTGATCCGTTGAGCCCGGTTATTCTGGAGCGCATGGAATTCCCGGATCCGGTGATTGAAATTGCGGTCGAGCCGAAATCGAAAGCTGACCAGGAAAAGCTGGGCATTGGCCTGCAGAAACTGGCTGCTGAGGATCCATCCTTCCGTGTCAGCACGGATGATGAATCCGGTCAGACGATTATGGCCGGCATGGGCGAATTGCACCTCGATATCCTGGTGGATCGCCTGAAGCGCGAGTTCCGGGTTGAAGCCAATATCGGCCAACCGCAGGTGGCGTATCGTGAAACACTCGGTCAGACGGCCGAAATTACCTACACGCACAAGAAGCAGTCGGGTGGTTCGGGTCAGTTCGCTGAAGTGAAAATGATTTTTGAACCGCGTGAGCCCGGTGAAGGTTTCGAATTCGAATCCAAAATCGTTGGCGGTAACGTGCCGCGGGAATTCATTCCCGGCGTTGAAAAGGGCATTCGTTCTGTTATGGACAATGGTCTTCTGGCAGGTTTCCCGGTCATTGATTTCAAAGCCACTCTGATCGACGGCAAATACCACGACGTTGACTCCAGCGTACTCGCATTTGAAATCGCGGCGCGCGCTGCGTTCCGTGAAATCAAGGGGCCGGCGAAGATGAAGCTCCTTGAGCCCATCATGAAGGTCGAAGTCGTGACGCCGGACGAATATACCGGTTCTGTTATCGGCGATCTCAATTCCCGCCGCGGTCAGATTCGCGATCAGGAAATGCGCGGCAATGCGACTGTGGTGAATGCCATGGTGCCGCTTGCCAATATGTTTGGATATGTGAATTCGCTGCGTTCCGCTACGCAGGGCCGCGCGCAGTTCACGATGCAATTCGACCACTATGAACCTGTTCCGCAGGCTGTGGCCGATGAAGTCATTGCGAAGATCGCCTAAGCGATCGTCGTTTGGAATTAACTCAAGACTTGGAGCTTTAATATGGCCAAGGAAAAGTTTGAGCGTACGAAGCCGCACGCGAACATTGGCACGATTGGTCACGTTGACCATGGCAAGACGACTTTGACGGCTGCGATCACGAAGTATTTTGGTGATTTTCAGGCGTATGATCAGATTGACGCG
>BQJI01000225.1 GCA_021604625.1 Hyphobacterium sp.
CTCATTCTCGGGCTTCTGGCAGCCCTGATCGGCGTGAAAGCCATCGTCCTGTTTGTGCTGGCGGTGGTGTTCAAATTGCGCGGCAAGGATCGCTGGCTGATGGCGCTGTCTCTGGCGCAGGCGGGGGAATTTGGTTTCGTCCTCCTGTCCTTCAATGTTCAGAACGACGTCTTGCCGCCAGACCTTCTGCCCGTCCTGTCCTTGCTGGTGGCGCTCTCCATGCTGGTGACGCCGCTGCTGTTTATTCTCTACGAGCAGGTCTTTGCGCGGAAATACACCGAGAGCGAACCCGAGCGCGAGGCCGATGAAATCGACCAGCGCGGGACAACCATTATCGCCGGGCATGGGCGATTTGGTCAGATCGTGCACCGGGTGTTGCGCGCGTCCGGCTATGAAATCGTGGTGCTGGAGCACAAGAGCGAATTCGTTGAAAACATGTCGAAAATGGGCATCAAAACCTTCTATGGCGATGCGACCCGACCCGATTTGTTGCACGCGGCGGGTCTGAAAGAGGCACGCCAGTTTGTCGCCGCGATTGATGACAAGGAACAGATCACCGAGCTGGTGAAACATGTGCGCCGCGAACGCCCGGATATTCATATCGTGGCGCGGGCGATTGATCGCCATCACGTCTATCAACTCTATGCAGCGGGTGCGAATGACATCATTCGCGAGACGTTTGACAGCGCCGTCCGGGCCGCGAGAAGCGCGCTGGAAGGGCTGGGCGAACATCCGTTCGAAGCCGAAAAATCCGTGCGGTATTTCGTCCGTCATGACCGCGAAACGCTGGTGAAGCTTGCGGCGGCCTGGCGAGAGGGCGAATCGGTCTGGGATAATCCGGAATATCTGGCGATTGCGCGCCAGCAGTCGGACATGATGGAAGAAACCATGCGCAATGACCGCGAAACCGCGCGTGACAATGCGCTGGAACGCGCCTGGATGCCGCCCGATGTGCGCCCCGAAGAAGAAGTGGAGACCGACTGATGCAATCCGGGGATTTCCGCATTCCCGGCTTCGACCACCTGCCTTCAATTGCGTCAGTCGAGGTCCGGTTCTGGCGCCTCGTTTCGCGTTCCCGATTTGAGGAAGGCGCTAATCGCAGGAAAATTGGCCGCGCCGAAAGATTCCACGAGGTATCGTACGGGGCGCGAACTGTCGGCATTCGAGCGCAAGAAACCGAATTCTTCCTCCAGTAGTGTCTTGTTGGCAGTGCCTTGCCACCAGAACATGAGCACGGCTTCAAGCGTGTTGAGATAGTCAATCATCAGCCATCGGAGCTGGATAATATGCTTGGCCGAAAGGCCCGTAATTCGTCCGTCCTCTTCACCCAGTTCGCCCAGCGCTTCGCGATCGTAGAATTCAACACAGCCGCGCACATCCTCCAGCAAGGCGACCGGCAATTCAGGTGTATGGAACTTCTCGATATCCTGAATGATGCGGCTGTTGATGTGACAGGCGTTATTCACGAATTGCAGCATCAAATCCGTCTCGGGACGCTTGTTGTCAATATAGATGCGCGAGGCGTCGATAGCGGCCTGTTTTTTCTTGCGCGCAGTTTCTGCCGCGGCATTCCTGCGGCTGAGATTGAATTGCTGCGCGGCAATGACGACAGACAATGCGGTGACAATCGACGCAGCGGCAGTCACGACTTCGCTAAAATTTCCGATATCCAAGCCCTGTATCCCCCATAACCCCGCGCGAACCTGACATCTAACGCATGGCAATGAAACAATAATATTAACACGCTCGCACACGGAGCCATCGTTAGCCAGCTTGACTGACCCCACTAGCTTCGCCGTCCAAGTTGCGTAAAGTGCAGGCTATGGATCCCAATGATATCCGCATTCCCGCTTCTGAAATGATGGCGTTTTGCGCGGGCGCTCTGGTAAAGGCCGGTGCCACCAGTCCGGATGCGCAATTGGTGGCCTACCATCTGGTAATGGCCAATCTGACGGGCCATGACAGTCATGGTGTCGGCCTGCTACCCGCCTATCTGAAGCACGCGGTTGAAGGTCTGGTGGATGTCAGTGCCGAACCGGACATCACCCACGACAAGGGCGCGGTCCTGAAGATCGCCGGACACGATGCCTGGGGCCGGAAAGCCGGTGAATTCGCGCTGCGGGCGGCGATGAAAAAAGCCGGTGATCTGGGCCTGTGCGCGGTGACGTTATCCGATGCGCACCATCTCGGGCGGATTGGCGCTTATGGTGAAATGGCCGCGCAGGACGGTTTTTCCGCGCTGTTTTTCGTCAATGTCACCGATCACGATCCGATGGTCGCGCCGTATAACGGGTCGGATTCGCGCTTTGGCACCAATCCGGTCTGCATCGCCCTGCCGCCCACCGGCACCAAGCCCGCCTTCCTCCTGGATATGGCCACCAGCCGTATTGCCATGGGCAAGGCACGCGTCGCCGCCAATAAAGGCCTGCGCGTACCGTTCGGGTCAATCCTCGATGAAAACGGCGCGCCGACCGACGATCCGTCGGGCTTTAAAAGTTTCGAGCAGAAAGGTGCGCTGGCCCCCTTTGGTGATCACAAGGGCTATGGCCTCGCCTTCGCAGCGGAATTGCTGGCCGGGGTCTATTCCGGGGGCGGCACCATCCAGCCCGGCAATAAACGGCGCGGCGGTATTCGCAATCAGATGTTCGCCGTGGTGATGCAGCCCAATGCCTTTGACGATCCGGCGGCGATGGAGCGCGAAACCGATGCGATGTGGGAATATGCCCTCGCTTCGCCGCCTGCCGATTGGGACTCACCGGTTGTTGCGCCCGGAGATCCGGAACGCTCCCTGCGCAAACGTCGCTCGACCGAAGGTCTGCCGATGGACGTTGAAACCCTGAAACAGATGAATGCGGCGGCAGAAGCCGTGGGGGTGACGGAGCGGTTGGGTAGCTAGCGCCGACCGGTTCGTTGCGTCATCCCGGGGTGAACGCAAGCGAGAACCCGGGACCCATGCCGGAATGTTGATGCCTCGGAATGGGTCCCGGATCGTCACTATGTGCCGTCCGGTATGACGGGAGGGTAGGACACCCCCTTCCCTTCACGGTAAACAGCGTTCACATTGCGCGCGACAGATTTCCGGGGAGAGTGAGATGAGACATTTGTTTGCCGCTGCGCTGGGCGTGGCTTTGCTGGGCAGTGCTGCGATGGCGCAGAACGAAACGCCGACCGCACCGACGCAATCCAATATCGTCTACGGCATGGTGTCGGGCGCAGCGATGCTGATGGATGTCTATGTCCCGGACGAGACGAACGGGCTGGGCGTGATCGTCGTGCCGGGCTCGGGCTGGTATCGGCCAGAGATTTATTCTGCTCCGCAACTGAAAGACCTGTCCGATTACCATTATGTCCGCCACGTCGTGGGTGCGCTGAATGAGGAGGGCTTTACCGCCTTTGTCATCAATCACCGGTCTTCGCCGGGCAATCGCTTTCCGGCTGCCGTTGAAGATACGCGGCGGGCGGTGCGGTTTGTCCGCCATACGGCCGGGCATTTCGGCATTGATCCGACACGAATTGCGACGCTGGGCCATTCCTCGGGCGCGAATCTGGCGA
>BQJI01000226.1 GCA_021604625.1 Hyphobacterium sp.
GTCCCGCTCCAATATTCATGGAACGGGACCTAATCCGCGCGATGGGAGATGTCGAGCGGACTTATGCGTCTTCCGGCACCAGGCCTTTTTCTGCTGCAGCACGTTTCATCGCCTGTTGCAGCTTTTCAAAGGCACGCACCTCGATCTGGCGAATGCGCTCGCGACTGACATTGTAAACGCCAGCCAGTTCTTCCAGCGTCTTTGGCTCATCTGTCAGCTTGCGTTGCTGGATGATGTCGCGTTCGCGCTCGTTCAGATCGGACATGGCATCTTGCAGAAGCACCATGCGTTGATCGAATTCATCATCTTCCGCCAGTTCGACTTCCTGGTTGACGCCTTTATCGTCCTCCAGCCAGTCCTGCCATTGGCTCTCGCCGTCAGACCCTTTGAGCGGGGCGTTCAGCGATGCATCCGGTCCGGACAGACGTCCATTCATGCTGACGACTTCATCATTGGTGACACCGAGCTTGGTCGCAATTTCTTCGACCTGATCGGGGCGCAGATCACCCTCTTCAAGCGCTGCCATTTTCGATTTCATCCGGCGCAAATTGAAGAACAGCTTCTTCTGGGCAGCGGTTGTGCCCATTTTGACAAGCGACCAGGACCGCAGGACATATTCCTGGATCGAGGCGCGAATCCACCACATGGCATAGGTGGCCAGACGGAAACCTTTGTCGGGGTCAAACTTTTTCACGGCCTGCATCAGACCGACATTGCCTTCCGAGATCACTTCGGCAATCGGCAAGCCATAACCGCGATAACCCATGGCGATTTTGGCCACGAGGCGCAGGTGTGACGTCACCAGCTTTTCGGCGGCACCTGTATCGTCGTGCTCACGCCAGCTTTTCGCCAGCATGAATTCCTCGTCCTTTTCCAGCATCGGAAATTTCCGGATGTTGGAAAGATACCGGTTGAGGCCTTCTTCGGGAGAAAGCGACAGGGAGATTGTATTAGCCATTTTTGTCCCCTTACACTCCGTGTTCAATGATTAGTTAGGCATTGATGCTGAGCATTACTAGGGGATCACGGCGAAGTTATGTCATGTGAGAACAACGCATTGGGTTTCAGTTTGTTTCAGCACCAACACCCCCGCCAGCGAAAGCTGCGAAGGCATGGATCAGGAGAGGGCGCGGGAGAACTCGCAAGCCGTCTTTGATTGTGTAGTGGGGTGGCCAGCGAGGCCTCCCGCGCGGAATGTTTTTTCAACTGCCGGACCGTCTTTCAGGCACACCGGAATTTCGTCCTACCCGCCGAACCGCATGGGTTTACCCAACCGGGCTGCCGGTTTCCATTGTTTCATTGGCCGGGCCAGGATGGCCTGACAATGGACCTTTCAACCCCTCGATCCTGCAAGGCGATGTCCGCCCGCTTCCCTTTCGGGACGCGTCGCACCCTCAGCCGCTCTTTTATGACCCGGATCGTTACACCGCATCATTCGAGGCATTCCCCTCATCCCCCGATATACCAACGACCTGCAGACCGCCTCTCACACGGGATGAGGTGCAGGCATTATGGGGGTGGTTTGTCGGGCGGGGATAAGTTTTGCGCAATGCAGGCATATCAAAAACTGCGTTTTCGTCCGGCTTGACCGGACGATCTCTGCGTTGAGATCCTCCGATTAAATCGGAGGAAGACGCTTTTGGTTGTGACTTCAGCACGTAGAAAAACGCTCAAAGCGTGCCGAGGAAATGCTCCAGCTTTTGCATGTCTTTCGGAAGCGGCGTCTCGAAACTCAACCGCTTTTTCGTGATCGGGTGGATAAAGCCCAGAAGGCGCGCATGCAGTGCCTGACGCCGGAAATCCTTGAAGGCGCGTCCGTCATCCAGTTCTTTCAGCTTTTGCGAGCGACCGCGCCCATAGACCGGATCGCCGAGAAGCGGACAGCCGATATGCGCCATATGCACGCGGATCTGGTGGGTGCGTCCGGTCTCAAGACGACATTCGACCTTCGCGGCCAGACCCCGGCCCAGCATCGCCCCGCCTTCGCGGCCGTAAGACGCAATCGTTTCGTAATTGGTGATGGCATGTTTGCCGGCTGCGCTATTGGCCTTGTTCACCACCGCCATTTTCTTGCGGTCCGTATCTGAACGGGCAATCCGCGTCTCGATCCGGCCCTTGCGCGGTTCCGGAGAGGAACGGGTAAAGGCGATATAGGCGCGTTCAACGGTGTGGGCTGCAAACTGTTCGGCAAGACCGTGATGCGCGGCATCCGATTTTGCCGCCACCAGCAAGCCGGACGTGTCTTTGTCCAGGCGGTGGACAATGCCGGGGCGCTCCACCCCGCCTATCCCTGACAGGCTGCCTGAACAATGAAACAGCAGGGCGTGAACCAGCGTGCCGGTCCAGTTTCCGGTTGCCGGATGCACCGGCATGCCCGCTGGCTTGTTGACGACAATCAGATGCTCGTCCTCGAAAGCGATCTCCAGCGGAATGTCTTCGGGCACAGGGTCGGCCGCCAGTAGTTCGGGCACTTCCAGCACATAGGTGGCATCGGCGACGGTTTTGGTTGCCGGGTTCAGGACCAGCTCGCCATTGCAGGTGACGCGCCCATCCTCGATCAGCGCTTTCAGGCGCGAGCGGGAAAAATCCTCGATCTCGTCCGCCATCCAGCGGTCGAGGCGAAGGCCTTTGAGAGTCGAGACAAGGGTGATGGGAGCGGTCATGAGCGCGCATTAGCGCAAACTGCCCGCCCCGTCACGTTGCAAAATGAGCCCTAGGCCCGCCCTACCATCTGCATGAAGCGCCCACGCAGCTCGTCATCGGATTTGAATTCACCGGCAAACGTCGTGGTGATGGTCGAGACATTCGGGTGATGCACACCGCGCGTCGTCATGCACTGGTGTTTGGCATCGACGAGCACGGCCACACCGCGCGCATCCATCGCTTCCATCAGCGTATCGGCGATCTGCGCGGTCATGGTTTCCTGCGTTTGCAGGCGTTTCGAGAAAATCTCGACGACGCGGGCGATCTTGGAAATGCCGACCACATTCTTGCGCGGCAGGTAGGCGACATGCGCCACGCCCATGATCGGGGCGAGGTGGTGTTCGCAATGGCTCTCGACGTCGATATTGGTGAGCATCACCATATCGTCATAGCCCTGCACGTCTTCAAACACGCGCGCGAGCTCTTTCGCCGGATCGGCGGCGTAGCCTGAGAACCATTCCTCAAATGCCTTGGCGACGCGTTTGGGCGTGTCCAGCAGGCCTTCGCGGGCGGGATTATCCCCGGCCCAGGCGATCAGCGTGCGCACAGCGGCTTCGGCCTCGTCGCGGCTCGGGCGCGTGGAAATTTTTTCGGCAGGGCGGAGTTCTGCAGGTGTGTTGGCGTCCATGGTGACCATGATCCTTCCGTTTTCGGGTTGGGAATACGTACGTATTCCGTGTAGTTCCGGTTTCCGGACCGAAGGACTGGACGTCAAAACTCAGTCGCCCGATGTTCTTCCGGTTTCGCAATAAGAGCGAGACCGCTATGTAGGGCATTAATTCGCGCCGTCCATAGGGATGGTGGGACTTTATACGGAATTTTCCGGAAACGATAGGACTGG
>BQJI01000227.1 GCA_021604625.1 Hyphobacterium sp.
GGATGCGCTGGCATTCGCGAGCGGGATCAGGGCCACCGACATTCCGGCCATCCAGTCGAGATCGAACGCCTCGGCTGCCTCGGCGGCATTCCGGCGCTCCGGCGCTGAACCCACGATCAAAAGGAGATTGCGTGCCGGATCCGCGCGAAGTGCGCCGGGCCGGGTGACGACGGATTCCATCAGCGTGCGGACCTCGGTCGCTGAAATATAACGAAGCGGTACAGCGGTTACGCCCCAACCCGGCTCAGCGGAAGATGCAAACCGTGCCAGGCCGGATGTTTGCGCTTCGCCAGCCGGCATGACGCGATAGACGCCGTCGGTGTTGACGAGTGCGGCATTATTGACAGAAAGGCTGGCTTCAAAAAGTGAGAGCAAACCATCGCGTGACAAGGGGCGCGGCGTGTTGACGGTAACGCGGCCCTGCACGCGCGGATCGATCAGATAGGGCTCGTCCAGCAGATCGCCAAAAATGGTCTGCGCGGCTTCGTCAACCCGTGCATCCGCGAAATTCACGGTAAACGCGCCGTCGGGCAGGGAATTGGACGACAGGCGGCCCTGACGCACGTGCGGGCCATCACCGTAGCGCACCTGTTCTTCGAGCTGACCATTGCCTTGCGCGCCCTGAATCAGTTCACCCGATTCTACACGACGTTCGCCGCGATTGGTGACCGGATTGGTGTCTGGCAAACGCGTCAGCGGTCCGGCGTCAGTTTCCGCCGGTGAAGATGTTGTCGTGCAGGAGCTGATCGCAACCGTTGCAGCAATCACAACCAGGCAACGGGTAAAACTCATCCCAAACATACACACGACCCTTCGAAGCGGAATTAGACCTAGTTAAACCGTTGATGGCGTTATCGCCAAGTGTTTCCTTTCAGTTGCCTCTACCGGCGTTGACACGCGCTTCATTCTGGCTGTCTGCGTCAACGGGCGCGCGGGCGACGCGCTGATAATCGCGGCCTTCGTAAAGGGATAAACGCCTTGGCCGGTGTCCACCCGTCTCGATCACGATTTCGGCGATGAACGTCACCTGCTGAAAATCGGCGAGGAGGCGGTCGCGTTCCCATTCTCTTTCCGAGATGATGAGCACCGGTCCAACTGTGCCATTTTCCAGCGCCCAGACGTCTTCCGCATGATTGTGGGGGGCATTGTATCGCTGCCACATCCGCAGAGGTGTCTGGAGTTGCTGGCCATAGCGCTGCATCTGGTGAAAAATATTCCGGTCGTCAAAAACCAGGGCCGAATAGGCGGCGTCTTGTTCGGCTTCGGCCAGGGCTTCGGCGGTTTGCGGCCAGGATTGCAGGTGACGCAGACCGCGCGCGGCATTCATTCCGCCGACCAGGCCGGGATTGATGGACACGACAGCCATGACGATGGATGCGCTGAATCCGATGACGACAGAGGCCATGATCACGTGTCGCCGCCAGGGTCGGCCGCGCAACAGGAACATCAATACAAGCAGCGTCCCAGCGACATAGGCAGAGGCGGCCCAGTTTGCATGGGCCCGGCTGATGAAGGCCTGCACGAGGACGACGATCAGGACCGGTGCGCAATACAGGGTGAGGAAGCGGTCGGTTTCAAATTCCGGGTCTGACCAGTGTCGCCATGCCTGCACGATGGCCGTCACCAGCACAGGAAACAGGAGCAATCCGAAGACGCCGAGCTGTCCGCTCAGGAAATCCAGCAATTCCTCAAAATTGAACAGATTTCCCTGCCAGTTGGCATTGGCCGCGGTGTGTTGGACGGTGGCAAAATCGTGGGCTGAATTCCACAGCAGATTGGGCGTCCAGATCACCATCATCAGGACAAGTGCGACAAGGCCCTTCATCGATACGAGTGCGCGGCGGGTCGGCGGATCGATTAGCAAAGCCAGTCCGGTTCCAACCAGAAAATAGATTGCGGCGTATTTTGCGAGGAAAGCGAGCCCGGTCAAAATTCCCAGTGCGACGGCGCTGGCCCAGTCGTTCGATCCGTCTCGCAATCGCAGTATCATGAACAGCGCGCCTGCCCATAAAGGCAGCAATAATGCGTCGGTCGAAATGACCCCTGCTGACAGCCCGACGCCGGGCATGGACAGGTATATGAGTGCGGCCAGGCTTCCCGCCCGTCCGTTTTTCAAATGACTCGCCGCTAAAAGCAGGAAGGCGGCGCCGATCGCATGAAAAATCAGCGAGGGCAGGCGAATGGCAAAATCCGTATCACCAAATGTCGAGGTGGACAGGCCGATCATCCAGGCAATCAAAGGGGGTTTCGAGAAATACCCCCAGTCAAATGCCCACGACCAGACCCAGTATTGAGACTCATCAGGATAGAGTTGCAACTGGGTGTTGGCGAGCGCGATCAGACGCAGCGTTGTGATCACGAAAATGGCCACAACCCCCCACTGAAGGGCGGTAAAAGAATCGGTCAGATTGTGGCGCTTCAACATGATGGTTTCCTGCCCGAGTGAAGTGTAACATTCAAGCCGCACTTCCCCGGAAATGTCGGCGACGTTGCCTGGCCTCGATTTCACTATTCGGGAATGGTGTGGAAATCGCTACTGCGCATGCGTGTCCGGATTCTTGTTGTGTTTTCAGGCGATTTCACATTTTCGTGAGCATGACCGAAAATGTCGTTTGTGCAGCGCAGCATATCGATCGCGGATTCCGTCACATAAGTGTAATAAATAAGTCATTGATCCTTTGTGCCAGAAGCGTAATGCCCGCCCGGTGTTTCAACGGGGGCCGCTAATGTCCCTATTTCGTCGACTCGTGGGGAATAAGAGATCCATGTCATTTTCCAGAAAACTATCTTACAGCGCGGCCGCTGCTGCATTGTTCGCACTTGCAGCACCCGCTGCCGTGCACGCACAGCAAATCACCTCGAATATTCGCGGCTCGGTGACATCCGAGAGTGGTACAGCCGTGCAGGGTGCCAGCGTTGTGATTGTTCACGTTCCCACCGGAACGACATCATCGACTACGACCGGCCCGACCGGCCGGTTCAACGCAACGGGCTTGCGCGTCGGTGGTCCCTATACCGTGACGGTAACAGGAACCGGCTTCAACGGTGAACGTATCGAAGGCATTTATGCGTCAGCTGGCGAATTCGTGAATGTGCCTGTAATGCTGTCAGCCGGCACCCCGGATGATGTGATCGTTGTGACAGCATCCGCGATCAACTTGGGTGGTCTTGCTACTGGCCCATCACAATCTTTCAATGTCGACGATATCAATGGCCTGCCAAGCATTAGCCGCGACCCTCGCGATCTGGCGCGCATCAGCGGATTTGCAAACCTTGACCCCGAGAATGGCGACGCTCTGTCAGTTGCCGGTTCCAACAATCGATACAATTCCTTTACCGTCGACGGCGTCACACAAAACGACCTGTTCGGACTGAACTCTTCTGGCTTCCCGGCTGAAAATCGTGGCCCGGTCTCCATCGATGCGCTTGAGTCGCTGTCGATCGAGGTCGCGCCTTTTGATGTCCAGTTCAGCGGCTTCACCGGCGGCACGATGAATGCCGTGACCCGTTCAGGCACCAATGAGTTTCATGGTTCGCTG
>BQJI01000228.1 GCA_021604625.1 Hyphobacterium sp.
GCCAATTTTTCCGAAGCTTTCCCGGAACAGACCCGATCACATCTTGAAGGTCGAGCCGCAGTCGGCGGCGCGCTTCTGGAAGCGAGAATTTGTATCCGCCGCCTGCCGCAACGGAGCGAGGGTTTTGTTATTCGTTCCGGCCTGCAAGCCGTCGATCAGAACATCCGGAAAATCATTCACTGGGTGTTTGATGAAAACGATCAATTGCTGTGGTCCATGCAAGGCGTCGCCGCGATACTGGATCTCGAAACCCGCAAGATACGAAAAGCCGATGAGACGACATTGATAGCTTTGCAAGCTGCAATTCGGCCGAACCTGGACCTTTAATTCGCGAGCGCCCGCGCCCGGGCTCGCGCGGCAACGGCCTGTCCATCTGTCGCGGCAACCGTCGCAGCCTGTTCGTATAAACCACGGGCGGCATCCAGGTCTCCTTGCGCTTCATGCGCTTCTGCCAATGTCAGCACAGCATCGAAACGGCCTGGCTCGAAAGCGATCACCCGTTCGAGCAAAACAATCGCCTGTGTCGCATCCCCATTTTCAAGGAGGCATTCCGAGTGAACCGCCAACGCATCGATATCCCAGGGATCAATCTCGACCGCTGTTTGCGCCGCGCCGCAGCCATCAACCAGACCCAAAGCGACGGGCCTCGAAGCTGAATCAGCAGCGCCAGCATCACTGCCGGTTGCGAGCTCGGCGGCTGCAGAAAGATCGGTATGGATATTATTCGTATCCGTCACACGGTCTGTTTGCGGCGGTGTTTCACTCGCAGCCATTGCGCCAGTTGAGGCGGATCCGACGACTCGCCACCGTAGCAGATAACCCGTTTCCGTCGGTGCAATTTCAAACCCGTCTGCATTGGCCGGAAGCTCGATCCGCAGTTTTCGCGCCGTGTCAGTGGGCACAATTTCCAAGGCCGAAATGGTCTGCCCGGTAACCGCTTCAATCCGGCGTGGGCGGAGCTGATCCCCGCCAGCAAATTCAAGCTCGATCAGCCGGTCGCCAATATGCGTGGACAGCAATTCAGGCACCGAATCGAATCCGATAAACAACGCTGCATCATTGCCATCGGACAAATCCCGCAGGTCGCGAATATCGGCGACACCGCTGGTGGGTAAAAACACACCGGCAAATAGAAGAATCAGAAAACCGCGCATACAAAGTCAGTTGAGCCGCGCCGGTTAATGAAACCCTAACTCACAGGCGCGCGGGGACCGGCGCAGGAATCATACCCGAAAGCACCAATCAGAACACCGCTGGCATCGCGAACGGATTCATACACATAACACGCATCGCCCTGGGTCGGCATTTGTGAGCGCACGAAAATCGGATCAGCTTCGCCCAACCGCACATCGACGGCCGTCAACGGCGCAATCGCATTCACGCGCCGATCGTCGACCGTATTGCACTCCCATCGATTGCCGGAATTATCCGCCAGGCGAACAGCTGTGCCGCTCGCGGTCGAATAGGCGAAGGTGACATGATCTGCGCGGCTGGAAAGCTCTGCAACACACAGATCAATCGCTGGCATCCAGTCCGCCAGGTAGTTCGACCATCGATCATTTGCCGCGTGTTCCGACGCACATCCGTTCAGTCGCGTTGATCCGATCACCAAAGTCGCGAAATAGGATGCCTCGCCGCCATTGCAGGGTCCTGCCTGAAGCAGGACAAAAACATCGTCACCGGCGGCGGTTTGCCCGATAAACCGGCGTACACCTTCATTCAGATACGGATCTTCAATCGCCAGATCCGCCGTCGCTGCCAAGCCATTTCCGGCGAGATTAAAGTCCACATTGATGGTTCGGCCGGACGCTTCGTAGACCATCGAACCTTCCCACCCGTCATCGCCTGTCATTTCATATCCAAAATGATGATCCGGCAATTCCGCGACGCGCGCGGGTTCATAATCAAACGCGCTGCTGGCCAAGTCTCCACCAGGACTGGTCGTCGCGCACGCCGTCAGACCGGTTGCGGCCATAACAACCATCAAAAATCGTTTCATATCAGTCTCCCCTGCGCGATAGTCCCTGACACGCATCGCAATATTGGCATGAATCAAGGCAATATGCACCCCGCCTCGCCTGACTGGCGAACTTGCCGAATGTAGTTTGGACAAGCGAATGAAAATCGGAATCGTCGGGTGCGGGATGGGAGGCATGGCCAGTGCAATCGCGCTTGCACGGCAAGGCCATGACGTTTCAGTCTATGAAGCTTTCGCCCGTCCCGGACCGGTCGGTGCCGGATTGCTGCTTCAGCCAACCGGCCTGGAAGCGCTCGCAGAGCTTGGCCTGCTGGAGCAAATCACTGCTCGCGGCGCCCGCATTGACGGTTTGCGCGGATGCCGGCCGGACGGTCGCCTGATCATGGATTTGCAGTATCAATATGGTCGTAGCAATGACGTCGGGATCGGTATCCATCGCGCAACACTGTTCGACACCCTGTTCCACGCCATGCGGGCCGAAGGCGTCGCGTTGCACACCGGCGCTGCCGTCACGAACATTCCTGACCTCGATTACCCGGCCCTGCAGTTTGCCGATGGCGATGCGACCGGAATGTTTGATGCCGTGATTGTCAGCGATGGCGCACATTCAACCTTGCGGCATCTGGTTTGCGCGGACGCGCGCGCGCCGCAATACCCGTGGGGCGCAGTGTGGAGCATTCGCCCGGATCCAGACAGGATCTGGCACGACAAACGATTGCTGGCTCAGGTCTATAGCGGAACGCGGATCATGGTGGGTGTGTTGCCGGTCGGGGAAAATCCGGCCGAACCGGGCGGGCCGGATTGCATCAGCTTTTTCTGGTCACTCGAAACTGACGCTGTCGAGCAATGGCAGGCGGGCGGTCTCGACGCATTCCGGCAAAAGGTCGCGGATTTCTGGCCGGAAGCCGTGCCGCTACTCGAAAACGTCAAATCCCTCGACGAATTTGCACCCGCAGCCTACCGCGATGTGCGATGCCGCAAATGGTCGAATGGCAAGGTCATCCTGATCGGCGATGCCGCGCACGGCGCCAGCCCACAACTGGGCCAGGGCGCGAATATGGCAATCTGCGATGCGTTGGCGCTCGCGGACAGTCTGAAAGACCATGCGCCCATAAAAGCTTTCGTAAAATATGAGAAAAACCGCCGCCCCACCTTGCGGTATTATACCTGGATGTCATGGGCGTTGACCCCGGTTTTTCAGGGGCATGCTGACTGGATCGGTCATATTCGCGATGTGTTTTTCGGCCTGATGTGCCGCCTGCCTGGTATTCGCAATCTCATGGACTGGACGCTAGTCGGCCGCGGACGCTGGTTTTGGTAATCCGCTTCATGGTTTCCGGGCAATAACCTCGATGACCATTGGCGTCGTCAGAATGCTGTTCGGGTCGGCGGCTCGTTCATTCGCAACCTCGTGAAACCGCACCCCGTCTTCAGCGGATAAAAAC
>BQJI01000229.1 GCA_021604625.1 Hyphobacterium sp.
GACCTTGCAGCCCCGCGCGGCACACCGATTTTCGCGGCCGGTTATGGCGTCGTCGAGCGCGCGGACCGGTTTGGTTCATTCGGCAATTATGTGCGTCTGCGCCATTCGAACGGCTTTCAGACCGCCTATGCCCACATGCAGGGATTTGCGCGCGGCGTGACGGCCGGTTCTCGTGTCCAGCAGGGTCAGATCATCGGTTATGTCGGAACGACTGGCCGTTCGACCGGGCCACACCTGCACTATGAGGTGCATCACAATGGCCAGTCGGTAAATCCGATGGCGCTGGATCTGCCTACCGGTCGCACGCTGGACGATGGCGAAGTCGAGCTGTTTGAAGCCGAGCGCGACCGTATCCTCGCCATTCGCGATAATGCCCGCAATGCGGCTGAAAGCGGCGGTGCTGCAGCCTCGCGCATTGTATCAACCGACGGCGCACCCGGCGCGCAATAGTCTTTTCAACATTGACTTGACGAATTTGCCGGACGGGCCTATCCACCGCGCCCGGCCAAGGCTGCCCGCCGTTCGCAGGACAAATGTCCCTGGTGAAAGCCTCTCGATCTTGATGTTCGGTTTCTTGAAAGATCCCGGATTGAAGGCAATGCGAGCCCCTTCGACGCTTTCGGGATCCTGACAAGGATCGGAATCATGACCTTTACTCTATCCCTGCCCTCGCTGGACGCGCTGAAAGCGCAGGCGAAACGCTTGCGCAATGCGCTCGCCGAAGAGGGTGACTTTATCAAGCATGGCGAAGCACTGGAGCTGGTTGCCAGACAGTTCGGGTATCGCGACTGGAACACGCTTCATGCGACCGTCGGTAATCGTCTGCCGGTGCCGATGGCTGTGGGGCAAACCGTGTCCGGCGCCTATCTGGGCCAGGCCTTTTCGGCAGAAATCGTCAGCCTGCAATCAATTGGCGACAATGATTACTTGCGTATCGGCCTGCATCTGGACGCGCCGGTCGATGTTGTGAAATTCGATAGTTTCTCGGCTTTGCGGCGACGTGTTCAGGCCACCATAAGGCCCGATGGCACTTCTGTTACGCACACATCCGATGGCCAACCGCATTTGCAGTTGCGGCTCAACGAGATGGCATGACGTCATTCCCCTCCCCTGCCGGGGAGGGGAATTCTCAGTTCACCATGACATCGGGCGGCGCGGCGACATCGCGGGAAATGGCCTGACCATTGAGGGTCAAAAGCCCGCCTTTGGTCGAGACCCTGATGTCGTCGCCGTCCTTGAGTTTTCCTTCCAGCAACAGTCTCGCCAGCGGGTCCTGCAACTCCTTCTGAATGACGCGCTTGAGTGGACGTGCGCCATAGGCCGGATCGAAACCCTTTGTGGCGATCCAGGCGCGGGCGCTATCGTCCAGTTCGATGGTCATGCGACGATCGTGCAACAGACTGGCCAGGCGTTTCATCTGAATGTCGACAATCGCACCCATATGTTCTTCGGCCAGACGGCGGAACAGGATGATCTCGTCCACACGGTTGAGAAATTCCGGCCGGAAATGGGCCCGGACAGCACCCATCACCGCATCGCGTGCGTCTTCGACATCTTCGGCCTGCATGAGGAATTCAGCGCCGAGATTTGATGTCATGATGATCAGTGTATTGCGGAAATCGACAGTGCGGCCCTGCCCGTCCGTCAGACGGCCATCATCCAGCACCTGCAGAAGTATGTTGAAAACGTCCGGGTGGGCTTTCTCGATCTCGTCCAGCAGGATGACCTGATAGGGACGTCGGCGGACGGCCTCTGTCAGTGCGCCACCCTCGTCATAACCGACATAGCCGGGCGGTGCGCCGATCATGCGGGCGACGGAATGCTTCTCCATGTATTCGGACATATCCATGCGGGTGACGGCGTGTTCGTCGTCAAACAGGAAGTCGGCGAGAGTTTTGGTCAGTTCGGTCTTGCCGACACCCGTTGGGCCGAGGAAAAGGAAAGATCCGATGGGTCGCCCGGGATCCTGCAAGCCTGCGCGCGCGCGTCGCACGGCGTCGGAGACTGCGGCCAGCGCCTCGTCCTGACCGATAACGCGGCCGCGAAGCGCTGCTTCCATCTGGAGGAGTTTTTCGCGCTCACCCTCAAGCATTTTGTCGACCGGAACACCGGTCCAGCGGGAGACCACGCCGGCGATCTGTTCTTCGTCCACGACTTCTTTCACCAGAGCGCCATCAGCGGCATTATCCGACGCTGATACCTTGGCTTCCAGATCGGGAATGACGCCGTATTTCAGCTCCGATGCCTTGCCAAGGTCACCCCGGCGTTCGGCATCGGCCAATTCTGCGCGCGCACGATCAAGCTTCTCCTTGACGTCGGTCGAGGAGGCGAGTTTGTCCTTTTCAGCGCGCCAGGCGGCGGTGATCTCATCCGATTTTGACTGAAGCTCCGCGATGTCCTTGCCGAGTTTTTCAAGTCGCGCACGCGAGGCGTCATCTTTTTCCTTTTTCAGCGCTTCGGCTTCGATTTTCAGCTGCATGATGCGGCGATCAATCTCGTCCAGCTCTTCGGGCTTTGAATCGATCTGCATACGCAAGCGCGCAGACGCTTCATCCATCAGGTCAATCGCCTTGTCCGGCAGGAATCGATCAGTGATATAGCGATTGGACAACATAGCCGCCGAGACGATGGCGCCATCGGAAATGCGCACACCGTGGTGGACTTCATATTTGTCTTTCAGGCCACGGAGGATTGAAATCGTGTCCTCGACGCTGGGCTCGCCCACGAAGACGGGCTGAAAGCGCCGTGCAAGCGCGGCGTCTTTTTCCACATGCTTGCGATATTCATCCAGCGTGGTGGCGCCGACGCAATGCAGTTCGCCGCGCGCCAGGGCAGGCTTCAAAAGATTCGAGGCATCCATGGCACCGTCGGTTTTACCGGCGCCGACGAGTGTGTGCATTTCGTCGATGAACAGCACAATATTCCCACCGGCGGCTTCAACTTCGCCAAGTACGGATTTCAGACGTTCCTCGAACTCGCCGCGATATTTTGCGCCTGCAATCAGCGCGCCCATATCGAGCGAAAGGAGCTTCTTTCCGTTCAGGCTTTCCGGCACATCGCCGTTGACGATGCGCAGAGCGAGACCTTCGGCGATGGCGGTCTTGCCGACCCCCGGCTCACCAATCAGAACAGGATTATTCTTGGTCCGACGCGACAAGACCTGAATGGCACGGCGAATTTCCTCATCGCGGCCAATGACCGGATCGAGCTTTCCCCCGCGCGCTGCTTCGGTGAGATCGCGGGTATATTTTTTCAGCGCCTCATAGCTATCTTCGGCTGACTGGCTGTCAGCGGTGCGGCCGGCGCGCACGTCATTGATCGCCGTGTTCAGCGATTGCGGGGTGAGCCCCGCCGTTTTGAGAATGTCGACTGAATGCGCACCTTTGACGATGGACAAGGCCT
>BQJI01000230.1 GCA_021604625.1 Hyphobacterium sp.
TTGGTCTGGGTATCGGATTTGGCCTGCAAAAGATTTTTTCAAATCTTGTGTCCGGCGTCATTCTTCTGCTCGACCGGTCGATCAAGCCCGGTGATGTCATCACGCTGGACGAGACTTATGGCAGGGTGAATTCGCTGGGGATGCGTTTTGCGTCCGTGATCACGCGGGACGGAATGGAACACCTCATCCCGAATGAGGAATTCATCACAACCAAAGTCATCAACTGGTCGTTTTCCGATCATGCGGTGCGGATCAAGCGCGCCATCGGTGTGGACTATACGACCGACGTGCCGGCGGCGATGGAACTGGCCGCAGAGGCGTCGATGACCGTGCCACGGGTCTTGAGCTCACCGGCTGCGAAATGCCTGTTGCGCGGGTTTGGCGACAATTCGATTGATCTTGAAATCCGGTTCTGGATTGCCGACCCGGGTCAGGGCGTAAACAATGTTTCAAGTGAAGTCCTGCTGGCGATCTGGACGGCTTTCACCGAAAACGGCGTGAATTTCCCCTTCCCGCAGCGGGATATACATTTCAAGGGTGGCACGCCAATCGATGTCCGTCTGAAAAAAGACTGATTCCGGCGTTTCGATCTTCACGCTTTGTGAAACCCTTCAGACCGATCATGATGGTCTCTTCCAACCGGAGCATAACCATGACAGCGCGGCGTTTAACCCTCCTGCTTTCAATCCTGATTGCGGCTCCGGCCCTGTCAGGTTGCCTCGTCATTGGCGCGACCTCAATGGTTGCCGAAACCGCCGTCCGTACCACCGGAACCGTGCTGGAAACCGCCGGTAATGTCGGCGAAGCCGTTGTCCGCACCGCCATTCCGGGCGATGGCGACGATGATGACGACCATGACCACGATCATGATCACGAATAACGTTACCTGACAGCGTCGCCCGTTTCGGCTATTTTGTGCCGGGGTCAGTACGATTTGAAGGAGTGACGCTATGCGTATTCTTGTTTCTGTTCTGGCTGCGGCTGTGATGACCGTGCCAGCTTTTGCGCAAGGTCTCAGCGCAAATTATTCATCTTCGCCCACCGGAGCGGTGACCATTGCGGAAATCGCTATCGGTGACGCGCTCGCGGAAAAAGGCGATGAATATGGTGTTCGCGAGTTCGACCGATTGGTCCGAACGCTTTCCGCGGATCTGGAGCGCGAATTGCGCGAAGTCTCGCTGCTTGGCGACGAGAACGCCAGCGCGACCTTGTTTGTGACCATCGAGAATGCCACGCCGAACCGGCCGACTTTCGCCCAGCAAGGCGGCACGTCTGGCCTCAGCTTCCAAAGCTATGGGCGCGGCGGGGCGCATGTTGTCGCGGAATTGCGCGGCGCGGATGACGCGCTGATTGCGACCTATGAATATCGCTGGACCACACCCAGCATTCAGGATGCCCGCTTTGCCAGCGTCTGGACGGATACCAACCGCACGTTCGACCGGTTTTCCTCTCGCGTCGCCCGCAGTCTCAGCGATGCAGTAAATTCCGGGTCCTGAACCGCAAAAAAGCAAGGCTCAGGGCGCGCCGATCCATTTATGGGTCTGCAGGCTGAGTGACCATTTGGGATGCGCAAGGCAGTATTCAAATGCGGCCTGCGCATTTTCCATCTGATCGGGGCCATCCATCGGTTGAAGCGAAAATCGCCTGAAATCGAGATGTTCAAAGGCCACCGGGTCCACGCCGGGCTGGGGAAAGACAAGTTTCAATTCCTCGCCACGCGTCTGGACAATCGCAGCATCGGCCTTCGGGCTGACGGTCAGCCAGTCAATGCCGTCCGGCGCTTTCAGCGTGCCATTGCTTTCCACTGCGATATCAAAGCCCTTCGCCTTGAAGGCCGCGATCAGGGGCGCATCCAGCTGCAGGAGTGGTTCACCGCCCGTGCAAACAACCAGTGGCGTTCCGCCACCGGGCCAGACATCCGCGACAGTGTTCGCAAGGTCATCAGCGGTTACAAACTTGCCACCGCCCGGCCCGTCCGTGCCCACAAAATCGGTGTCGCAAAAATTACAGACCGCGCTGGCGCGATCCCGTTCCAGCCCGTTCCAGAGATTACAACCGGCAAAGCGGCAGAACACGGCCGGGCGACCGGCCTGTCCGCCCTCGCCCTGCACCGTCAGGAATATCTCTTTCACCGAATAGGTCATGCGCCTGCCTGCCAGTCCTGCCATCCTGCAGCGCGCAATTCGCACGCCGGGCAGGTCGCGCATCCATAGCCCCAGTCGTGGCGTTGCGTGCGATCCCCACGATAGCAGGTGTGGGTTTCTTCCAGAATGACATCGACCAGCGCCTTGCCGCCCAATTCATCCGCCAACGCCCATGTTCGGGCCTTGGTAAGCTGCATCAGCGGGGTTTCGATCGGCATGTCCCGGTCCAGCCCCAGAGCGAGCATTTTCTGAGCCGCATCAATGGTTCTGCGTCGGCAATCCGGATAACCGGAATAATCAGTTTCGCACATGCCACCGACGAGGTCTCGCAATCCGCGACGATAAGCCAACGCTGAAGCGACAGTCAGAAATACCAGATTGCGCCCGGGCACAAATGTCGATGGCAAGCCGTTCTCCTGCCATTCGATTTTCACCTCGCTGGTCAGCGCGCTCTCCGCCACGGCACCATAGCCGTTGAGATCGATCAGATGATCCGGGCCCATCCGCCTGGCCCAGCCGGAATTGAGATCAGCGAGCGCTGTGCGGACGCGTGACCGCGCCTGCAATTCAACGTCATGGCGCTGGCCATAGTCGAAACCGACGGTTTCAACCCGCGGATAACGATCCAGCGCCCATGCCAGCGTGGTGGCGGAATCCTGACCGCCGGAGAACAGGATCAGCGCGCAAGGTGTGGAGTCTGATTTCATAGGGCCGCCTTATAGGGCTAAATTCGCCGCCATGTCAGATGTCAGCCTCATCTATACCACATGGCCAGATTCCGAAAGCGCCCGGACGGCGGCGGATGCCCTGCTTGAGGACCGGCTGATTGCCTGCGCAAATCTGTTACCGGGCGGGACATCGCTATATCGCTGGGACGGAAAAACCAGAGCCGAACCCGAATGGGTGATGATCTTGAAAACTGCGCGCGCTCAGGACTGCGCGGCCCGGATCAAGGCGCTGCATCCCTATGAGGAACCAGCTATTCTGGAATGGCTGGTTGAACCCGATGGCAGCTCGGCGGGGTTTCTGGACTGGGTGCGGGCGGAAACGTCCGCCTAGCTGGCTTTCGCCAGTGCCTCGCTATTATCACCCGCAATCACGGCGGCGATGGTTTCAAACAGGCGATTGGTATCAATCGGCTTGGAAATAAATCCATCCATTCCGGCCGCCAGACATTGTGCTTCGTCTTCCCGCCGCGCATTGGCGGTCAATGCAACAATCGGCGTCATCG
>BQJI01000231.1 GCA_021604625.1 Hyphobacterium sp.
GGCACGCGGCGAGTTTTCCCAATGGGTGGAGTGGGGCGAGCCGGAGAGGATGATCGCTTTCGGGTCGAAATCATCGATGAAGGCGGCATCGGCCCGGTTATACGGGTGGACTTCGCAGAAGACGCCGCTTTCGCGGACACGGCGGGCGATCAATTGCGTCACCTGAGAGCCGAAATCGACGATCAGGACGCGTTCGTGATGTGCGGTGATGTCTGTCATGGCGGGCAAGTAGCGCGAGTCACCGCGAAAGGCGAGTCCGGAGTTTCAGTTTGATGGTCCTTCGAGACCCCCTCACCCCTCGCGCTAACGCGCTCTTCCCTCTCCCTCCAGGGAGAGGGGGAGAAAGGCGGCCCCGCAAGAGGGCGGCTTTCGGGGGTGAGGGGAATTGGCTATTGACCGAAATGCGCCCGCAACCGTTTCCCGCCGTCACGGAAATACGGCGTGTCGTAAAATTCTGAATGATCGCCCTCGAAATTGTCCATGCCGGGTTTGGTCAGCGTGCCTCTGGGCGTCACATAGCTGTCGATCTGACGCTCGGGCGTTTCCGACCAGCCCAGATTGAAGGCGCCGAGTTTTGGATAGAACCACATGCGCGAATACGGCAGATGATCATGAATGAACCAGGCCATGGCGGGCCAGTCTTTCGTCGCTTCGAAATGATCGATGTATGAATTGATGACGATGCAGGCCATCGCCCCCAGCCCGCGCTCCGGATGGCGATAATCAAAGATGTGGCCGCCGTAATTGGCTTCGTTTCGGGCGCAATTCAGATCGTTCTCATTGCCAAACTGGTTGACCTCCGGCGCGCGATAGGCCGAGCGGATGGAAATCTTGCCAAAGGCGGCCGTCAGAGGCTCCAGAAGATGTTCACACAGCCCGCGCGCGGCCTCGATTGCCACATCGGGATGATGCGGCAGGTTGGGGATGGCGTGATAATTGGCGATTTCCGAATAGAGAAAATCGCGAAAGAAAAAGTTCGGCGACAGGGGCTCGCGACCCAGCCTGTCCAGCGCGGCGTAGGAGAGTTTATTGCTCATGGGCGAAGTTTGCGCGGTTCTGCGGACATGGCGAGTCTGATGTTGCACTTACTTTGCCATTTTCAAGCGTCATTCCGGGGCGAGCCAAGAGGCGAGAACCCGGAATCCATGCCGAAACCGGAAGCGATACGGCATGGGTCCCGGATCGTCGTTTCACTCCGTCCGGGATGACGGTTGATAGATTTGACGCGTCACTCTTGCTCTGGGTCCCAATGCCTGCCCCCGCGAAAGCGGGGATCGCCGGGATGACGGCTCAAGATTCGCTGATATCAAAATCGACGCCCGCCATCAGCACTTTGTGATAACTACACCGCATCCAGTCCGAACACCTCAACGTGACTTCGCCCGCATCAACACCACGTCGCAATACCTCTACAGTGATTGGCTTTGCACATTTCGGGCAGTCAGAGCGCATGAGGTGTTCGGCATTTCGTTTTCGTCGATCCAACTCGGCATCCAGCGCATCAAATCTCGCTTGGCGTTTAACAGCCTCAATTCTGGCCCGACCAGAATTGACCACGCGAATTGACGTATGCCCAGCCCACCCTGCGAGCGGCATGCCAAATAACAGCAGCCAGCCCCCTAGTCCCAATGAACGATCTACACCGCCATGATGAGGGCAAGCACCCTGCCGACCAATGGATGGCGAATTCCAGCCATCGCGACATGCCGCCTCTTTTGCAGGCACTAGCACCACAATCACGACGGTGAAAATCAACGCAAAAATTGCCGGAATTGCCCAATTTAGTCTGTCATTACTTTCGAGCATGATTTGTCAAACCGCTGAGTTAACTACGCCAATCCGGTAGCCTTGCACCTCGAACATTACCCTGACTCACCGAACCGGTGCAGCCGTCGAAGTCCGCTCCATCACGGCGATGAAGAAGCCGTCCGTGGCGGTGCGGTGCGGGGTGAGTTGCAGTGCGCCCTCACCCACTTCGCAGCGCGCCAGCACATCGGCTGCGGCGTCTGTCAGCCCGCCCGAGGCGATCAGCACATCGCGGGAATTGAGCTGTTTGAAGTTCGTGTATCGCGACAGGAAGGCCTCGATCCGGTCGCCGTTTTCATCCAGCAGGATGGAGCAGGTCACATAGACCAGACGCCCGCCGGGCTTGACATATTTTGAAGCCTTATCAATCGCTTCATCCTGATCCTGAATGCGTTGATTCAGGGCGGTTTCCGAGACCCGCCATTTCGCATCCGGACGCCGACGCCATGTGCCGGTCCCGGTGCAGGGCGCATCAACAAAGACGACATCCATCTTGCCGACCAGCTCGGCGAGGTCCTCTTCCGGCCCGTCATGGACCTGCACATTGCGAACGCCCGCGCGTTGTAGTCTGGGCCAGATGGCTTTCATCCGTCGCCAGTCATGATCCCAGGCGTGGATCTGTCCGGTATTGCCGGTCATGGCGGCGAGTTCCAACGTCTTGCCGCCCGCGCCAGCGCAAAAATCCAGCACCTGATCGCCGGGCTTTACGCCTGCTGCAAGACCGGCCAGCTGGCTGCCTTCATCCTGCACTTCGACCCAGCCCTTGCCATAGGCGGGGATGGCGTCGGCAGGCGGGGATTTGCCGGTCGCGTCGTTCAGCGGAATCCGGATGCAGGAGCGCGCCAGAGCGCCCGCCTGCGCCGTTGGAATTTTCGATTGCACGGCAGCCAGCGCGCGGTCGGGATCGGTTTTCAACTCATTGACGCGCAGATCAACCGGCGCACGATCAGACATGCCTGCGCCCTCCTCCGCTGCGCCCTCGCCAAAGACGCGCTCCAGCGAGACGGCCAGCCATTCGGGATAATCGCCGCGGATATGGTTCGGCGCGTCCGAAATGTCCCGCGCAAAGGCGGCAATCTCGGCCTCGGTCAGCGGCTCCGGCGCATGGGGGTCGGCGGCCATCTGTTCCTTCAGCGCCTCCACATCCATCGCCCAGATGCGGCCCACCACGCCCAGCGCCAGGGCGCGCGCGCTGTTATCGCCCATCGCATAAGCCAGCGATTGCTTGCGCCGCAGGGCATCCATCACCAGACCGGAAATGAAAGCGCGATCACCGGAGCCGGCAAAACGGTGGGCCGAGCCCCATTCGCGCACGGCCAGCTTGACCGGCCGGTTCTGGGTCTCGATCACGTCGAGAATTTCAATCGCCGCTGCGATGCGTCCACCGAGTCTCATGGGCAGGCTCCTGATGATCCCTCCTTCGAGGGCGGCTTTGCCGCCACCTCAGGATGAGGTATGGGCGGACGCGGCCAAGAATTCGCAAAACACCTCATGCTGAGGTG
>BQJI01000232.1 GCA_021604625.1 Hyphobacterium sp.
CGCACAGCGCATGCCGATCCTCTATTACGCACTGGCGCAAGTACATACGGAATTGAAAGACATGACCGTGTTTCACGGATTTATCGGCAAGAAGGGCGCGCGCTATCCCTTGCGGTTCGGCGCGCCGATTGATCCTGCATCCCTGCCCGAAAACGAGGCCGAATCGACGGCCATCGTCAAAGCCGCGTGCGAGAAGCTGGCCTGGGGCTAGACGTGCTGGTCGATCAGGACAGGATTGCCGTCGGGGTCGGTGATTGTGAAACTGGCCGGTCCGGTTTCCGACTCAATGGGCATACCTGCATCTAGCCCGGCGTCTGACAGGCGCTTTTGCAGGACGCGGACATCCTCGAAATCGTCCATCGTGTTGGCGTCCTGATCCCAGCCGGGATTGAAGGTCAGCATATTTTTCTCGAACATGCCCTGAAACAGACCGATTATGTTGCGGCCGTTCTTGAGAATGAGCCAGCCCTGGCCCTGATCGCCGCCCATCGTCGTGAAGCCGAGGGTTTCATAGAAGGATTTCGAAGCCTCGATATCCTTGACGGCCAGACTGATGGAAAATGCGCCTATGGTCATGGGTGTGTCCTTTCCGTTGATCGCTGAACCCTAGCGCAATTGAAAGACACGCCATCACCCGAACGGGTGAAATCGACAGATTCAGAGATTTTTGAACAGAAGACAGCCCGAGGCGCTCGATCGTCCTAATCGCCGATCTGAGTGATGGGCTGAATTATTTCATAGAAATACGGGGTGTGCTGGACCGTGACGGCGACCCACATCCATTCACCTTCCCGCTTTTGCGCGGTCAGCGTCATGATGCCGATCTCGTCGGTAATAACGTTGTCCCGATTGCCGGGCTCAAACCAGAGCATCCGCCAGCCATAGTAAACGATGGCATTTGACCCATCGAGCAGGCGGACCAACGGCTCGCCTGCCGTATACTCGTAATCACGTTCCGAATTCTCGGCGAGGTAGCGGTGAAATTCGCGTACACTATCAAGCCCGACAAAGTAATAGCCTTGGGAATTGACCCAGGTTGCATTCTCGGCGAACTGGGAAAGTGCGGCATCCACGTCGTGATCCATCATCGCCGTTTCGCGGTCGTGAATCATTTGTTCGAGGGCTGCGATGTCGTCGCCATCTCCATCCCACGCCCATGACTGCCCAACCAGCAAAACCGCCAGCACCAAAGCTACCGCAATACATGAAAAGTGCTGGGCATTCCGAAATATCTGCATGGACTGACCTCGCTGAATCTCATCAACGATACGCTGTGCGCGCGGGCTACGGCATTTCGAATGAATGAATTCCTGGTAGGGTCGGCCCATTCAATCAGGAAGGTTTGCCTAGGTTTCCCGCTCGACCATCAAATGCTTGATCTTGCCGATGGCTTCGGCCGGGTTGAGGCCTTTCGGGCAGACTTGCGTGCAATTCATGATGGTGTGGCAGCGATAAAGCTTGAACGGATCTTCGAGATCATCGAGGCGCTCACCGGTCATTTCATCGCGGCTGTCGGCGATCCAGCGATAGGCCTGTAAAAGCGCCGCTGGCCCGAGATATTTATCGCCATTCCACCAATAGGACGGGCAGGCGGTGGAGCAGGAGGCGCACATGATGCACTCATACAGGCCATCGACTTCGGCGCGGTCTTCCTCGGACTGTTTCCATTCCTTTTCAGGCGCGGCCGTCTTGGTCTGCAGATAAGGCTGCACAAAGGCGTGCTGGGCGTAGAAATCCGTCAGATCCGGGATGAGGTCGCGAACGACAGGCTGGTGTGGCAGCGGTGAAACCGTGATGTCGCCCTTGATCTCGTCCATGCCCTTGGTGCAGGCGATGGTATTACGCCCGCCGATATTCATCGCGCAGGAGCCGCACACGCCTTCACGGCAGGAGCGGCGGAAAGCGAGCGTCGAATCGACGTTATTCTTGATCCACAAGAGAGCATCGAGCACCATTGGCCCGCAATCATCGAGATCAACGTGATACGTGTCCCAGGTTGGATTGCCGCCCTGTTCCGGATCATAGCGATAGACTTTGAAGGCGCGGGTGTTCTTCGCGCCTTCGGTCTTGTCCCAGGTCTTGCCCTTTTTGGGCTGCGATCCGCGCGGCAGGGCCAGTTCAACCATTCGAGACTCCACAATATTCCATTCAAGCGTGGAGGGTGAATGTATCGCTGTTCACCGGGAAGTCGACCCGCGAGCGGCAGAGTGGCGCAGCGGTCAGGCTTAGCCGCCAAACAACATGTCGTGCATCAGGCGTCCGGGAGCGAAGGCCAGTCCGCCGGCAATCAGGATGCCGCCGATATAAAGCCCGATCATGGAATTGCGGTGAGCCGCCACATTACCTTTGCGCGCATTGTATAGCGCCCAGGGTATTGAGACATAGGTCAACAGGACAAAGAGGTGGATATAGCCAAAACGCCCGCCCATGAAGCTGGGGATGAAGAAGGCTGCTGTCGCGGTCATCATCATCAACGCCATATAGACATAACCATTCCAGCGGTGGATTCGGGTGCCTTTGGGCAATATCATCTGGATGGTGCCGAGCACAAAGGCCGGAATGACAGTGTAGAAGTGCAGTTGAATCGCCACAGAGGCGTCCAGCATGGGTTGCCAGTTCATGATCGGGCCTTGTTCTAATGACCGAGTAAATTACTTTAATATATAAAGCTGGATGCGGCAAGCGTTGGTGTGTCTCGTGCACCAAGCCACGCTCACCGCCGCTTGTCCTTGCGGATGACCAGTTTCAGGCCGGACCAGATCTCGTCGACCGCGCAAACCTTGATGTCCACCAGATCCATGGGTAAGGCGGCCTCGCGCACCGCGTCTTCGGACATGTCGGTTTCCACCTTCGACGCTTTCTTTGGCCAGGAGACCCAGATCATGCCGGCCTGCGCAATGGCAAGACGGGCCTGCGGTAGCAAGGTGTTCAGTTGCTCCGTCGACATGACGAAAAGATGGACGACATCCAGCTCACCGCCCGGCTCGGGAGTGTCGGTGAGATCAATGAATTGCGCGGCATCGGCGAGCCAGCGCAGGCTATCCGGCAGATTTATAAAACACACCGCCTGACCGTCTTTCAGGCCGAGCTTTTTCGGCAGGGGCGTGGCGGAGTAGCCGGTGGTACTGGTCATGAGGCGAGGCTAATCGCAATCTAGCGTCCTTCAACCCCTCACCCCGGACGCTCATCGCATAGGCGAATTCGCGCCCTTACCCTCTCCCCTTCAAAGGGGAGAGGGAAGAGGAAGGTGGCCATAACAATGGGCGGCTTTCGAAGGTGAGGGGTTGGTAAGATGACGCAAGCCGTC
>BQJI01000233.1 GCA_021604625.1 Hyphobacterium sp.
GGCTGCTCCAATTGTCGTAAATGACGTTCCGGTCCAGCAGGCTGGAGGAGCGGCGGCGACAGGCGCCGGAACTGTCGACCGAGAAGCGACCTGACGTGAAATCAATTCTGATCTGTGAATGATCGAGCAGGTCGAGCCCGACAATCATGGCCGGCGTATCGTCCAGACCCAGTGTTTCAAAAATCGGAAAATCCGTTGCCAGTGCGCGGACATTGCGATTGCAGAGCCCGGTAAAGCGCACTGTGCCAATGCCGATTTCACCGGTGCCTGCACCTTGCCCACTCATACCGTGAACCTCGACATTGCGCATCTGGCGACCGGTGATGATCTGTTCGGCGAGCTCGCGATTGATAAAGCTGCGGGTCGCGCCGGTATCGACCATGAAGGTGGTCGGTACGCCGCTGACCGTGCCGCGCGCCAGCAGCATGCCATGACGGGCAATGCGTCCTTCCATTTCTTCGTCGAGCCAGGCGTCGACAGGATTGACGCGAATGACGTAGTCCGACAGGTCGATTTCCAGCCGCTGGCCGGCGAAGGCGTCAGTCCCGATAATGCCAAATGCCACCAGTTCGGCATTCACATCGGCGTCGATGGTCACCGCCGTGCGAACCGGCGCTGGTCCTGCGCCAAAATCAAGCGCGGCGACGCCCAGAATGACCGTCGCGCTTGATCCGGTCAGACCATACAATGTGTCCGGCACACCATCCTGCAATGACAGATCAAGCTGGTGAGCGAGAATTTCGAGGATGGCGGTATGATTGGCACCTGTATCCAGAATAAAGGGAAAGGGTCCACGATCCCCGACCATTGTCGGCAAAACATAATGTCCGGCGTAGGACTGGCGCAGTTCCAGACCGTCATTTGCCGCTGCGACTCCCCATACGGACAGGCTGAGTGCAGCAGCGGAAACCAGCGTGCGTATCATTATTATTCCTCCCTTTTGCTCACAGGCTAGGGCGCTGCATCGTTCAACTGAAATACACAAAAGCGTTAGTGCCTCAGAATGTGCCGCGCAATTCGACGTAGAAGAGCGGGCCTTCGCGACGATTTTGATATTCAGTGGCGTTCACCACATCCAGCGCACGTGATCCGTTGTAGAAGACGCGCTGTCGAGAAAACCCGTTATCCAGCGCCTGATCGACGCCCAGACGTGCCGTCAGCCCGGCCCAGCGCGTGGTTTCGACGTAGATATCCAGATCACCATCAGTATGGCCTTCCAGCCGGTATTCCCGGGCCCGGAAGACTTCACCGTCCGACAGCCAGAAATAATCCCAGCCCCAGGCCAGGTTGAGCGCCGGGAAGGTCTGCCGATAGTCAAACCGGAATTCCCATTCCCTGCGGTGTGACAAATGCCGGTCTTCCATCGTCAGGGTGTCGAATATGTTCGTGTCATACCATTCGGCAAAAACGTCGATCACGGCATTGGAAAGCCCGACTGAATCCAGCGGCAGGGAGGATTCTGCCGTCAGCCTGAAGATCGTGCCATCGCCGATATTGCCGGGCGCGTCGAATACGCCTGTGGGCGTCACAATCGAAATGAAGTCATCGACGCCTTCAATCCAGTCCTGACCGATCCGGAACGTGAAGGAACCAGCCGCACCAAAACGGCGTTCGACCTCAGCTTCCAGCGTCCACGTTCGTTGAGGCTCGTAGTCTGGATTGCCAACCACGGCATTATTGTCGGCGATATCAACGGAGCTGGCGAATTTGCCGAAATTGAGTTGATCGACGTCTCGCCGGCCGGCGAAGCGAAAGCTTGTATTTTCAGCCGCCTGCCAGGTCAGGGTGATGGACGGCTTGGGATATGAGAAGCTTCGCGATTGCTGCGTATCACCCGTTTGTTCAATTTCGGACGTTTCATAGCGAATGCCGGATTCGAGATTCACGGACTCATTGACCGACCAGACATGATTTATGAATAATTCGGCGCGCCGCTCTTCCACACGTGTATTGGCGACAGGCAGGGGGATAGGCGTGACTGCCACGCCGTCATCCAGTTGCAGGTTGAGCGAGGTATCGCGCCAATTCACCGCAAATTCGCCGCCAAATTCGACCGTATGCCGGTCGTTGACCGAATAGTTGAAGCTCTGGCGGAAAACGGTTTCCGAAATGTGGGCGCTGGCAACAACAATAATGGCATCTACGAAATTGACCGGATCGTACGTCTGGAAAGCTTCGGGGCCGTCATCCCAGAATTCGCGCCGCCACAAAAAGGTGCTGGTCGAGGCCAGACGGTCATTGACGTCATGGTTCAGCGTTCCCGTGATCGAACCGCCGCTGCCATAGTTTGTCGTTTGTGATTGTTCGTAGCGAATCGGTACCGGCCCGCCGGTGCCAAACCCGTCGATGAAGGAATTCTGATGTCGCCGCCATTGCCAGGTGAAAAACCGGCCATCGAGCTGGATGCGTGTGTTTTCGCTTAATTGCCGGGCGAGTGATGCTGTTCCGATATGCTCCCAATAGCGACGCTGGTCGTTATCGCGGCGGGATTCAACCTGATTGCCGGTGTTGTCGAAGAGTGATTCCCGGCGGGAATTGCGCGGACCCCGGAGCACAGATTCGAGTCCGAAGTTCACATCGGTCTCGCCCAGTGATGTGGAATAGGAGATCTCGCCGACAGCACCAATGCGGCCGCTATCGAAATAATTGAGACGGGCGCTCCAGGAGCCGGACGAACCTGCACCTTCCCGCAAGATCACATTCACCAGCCGTGCATGGCCGCGCATTTCATACTGGGGCAGGGGCTCGCGGATCAACTCGATGCGCGCGACATCGCCCGCAGCAATTCGCTGCAGCACGGTTTCAAGTGGAATCGTCTTGTTGGATGGACGCCGACCATTGATCAGCAAATTGCCAAAGGAATCAGCCAGCCCCCGCCGATTTGTATCGCCTGATGACAGGGAATACCCCGGCACCCGGCTGACCATGTCCAGTGCGGTGACCGGATTAAATGTTGAAAAGAATTCAGTGCCAAATCCGACAATAGCGGCATTGGTGTTTTGTCCTGAATGACTGGTGTTGTCCTGAACGGCTGCAAACGCATTTGCAGGCACGCCCAGTGCCAGCGCCATGGCGCCGACGATAAATCTCCCTCGCATGAAGACCTTCCCTGTCTGGCCCCCCGACCAAGCAAGAACACGCTAGGGCAATTTTTTCCGATGCGAGATTAAATGGCGGTAATTTCAATCACCAAACTGACAGAATGCGTGATCAACCTGCTCCGCCGACCGTCAACCCGCCAATTTTGAGAGACGGCTGTCCGACGCCAACCGGGACGCCCTGGCCGGCCTTGCCACACACGCC
>BQJI01000234.1 GCA_021604625.1 Hyphobacterium sp.
CGATGTTCTCGTCGAAATCGACGCCGGCTTTCTTCAAGGCCAGCCAGGGCCGCAAGGACCAGGTGGACAGGCGTTTGTTTCCGATATGCAGGACGGGGCGGCTCATTGTTCGCGCAATTCTGTGGTGCGGGCGCGCGTGACGGAAATCCGGCAATCCAGCGCCACCGCCTCTCCATTATCGCCGATCAGCAACAAGGTAGCGCGGCGCTGACATTCGGCATCGCGATAGCTTGCCCATGCCGTATGCGCGGCTTCCAGATGCGCCACCGCATTGGCAATGCCGGGCATGTCGAGATCGATGTCACGGGCCTCCTGCCGCGCGGCCCCGATCGCGTCGCCCAACTGGTCTTCAGCATCGTCCAGCAAATCATCGAGACAATTGCGAAGCGCGCGGTCACTATTCATGTGCTCGGAACATTCGACCATTGGCCGAACCGGGCCGCGCAATTGTGGGATTTCAGCGTCCTGCATGGTGATCAGGCTGGCCATGATTAATTCGATCATCTTGAAGCACGCATCCTTGTTGGCTGGATCGCCACGCTAGTCGGGCGACCGGCTCAAGTCCACGATAGCGTGCGTGATTTCGGCATCAATCCGGCGACCAATACCGATGCGTCGGCTGCCGCCCATATCGAGCTCGGTCAATTGCCCGAGATGAAAACCGACGGCCGTCAACTCGCCATCGACCATGACCACAATCGGCGCGCCGGAAAGGCCCGGCCGCGACGGGCAATCATGCGCAAACAGCGTGTCGGTCGGGATGCTGTAATCCTGCGAGGTCTGGATGGCGCAATCAAATCGCGGATTGGTCGCCAGAAGTGCGATCCGCGGCAGAGTAGCGTCGTCAAAGGTCCAGCCTGCCAGTCCGATACGGGTTAAGTCGGGCGGCAATGCGGCCCGGGTTCGCAACACGACCCAATCATCTGATCGTCCGGCATAGGACGGTGCCATGCGGGCCGCGGTGACCGGCTGCAAGATGCCGCCGGAGCCGCGAACGCTGCAGGCGGTGAAGTCGGGACGGGTGGTATCGCCCGCCGCATGCCGTGCCGCCAGAATGATGTCAAAACGGGAATCCCCGCGGTGCTGGATGGCTATGCCGCGACTGACATAGCGCGAGACCGCATCCGCCGGGCAGACAATGGCGACGCGCCCTGCTGCGTCATCCGGCAGATCCCCCTGCGCTGCCGGCCGCGTATCGCTGGCTTGGGCAAGTGAAGCGAGAAGTCCGGCGAAACTGACGATCAAAGCGAGATGATAGAAATTCATGACGTAAGCCTAGGCCGAACCAAATGTGCCCGCCAATCAAACTCTGGTGAGCCGGCAATTATTGAGCGGCGGCGCGCGCCAGCGTGCCTTCCAGCGTGGTGGAGATCAGCCCTTCGTCAAAGACAACGGCGATCGACTGACCGTTGAAGCCGGTGACCCGTCCGACATTGACGCCGATTACCGAGAGGCGCCCGTTTTCAAGCGTCAGAAGCGGCGCGCCAGAGAGGCCATGGCGCGAGCCGCAATTGTGAAGGCGCACCAGTTCACCGCCATCCATGATCCGTTCGCTCTGAGTCAGTGTGCAATCGGTGGCGAGATGGTCGCGGCCAATCAGGGCGACATGGCGCGGCTCTGCCTGTTCGGCGGTCATCCACGCGATCGGCAGACGCCATTCCGGATGCGCAAAATCATCCTCGGTCAGGATGATCGCCCAGTCCTCGAAGGAGGAATTCATGCCTTGCGGCCGGATGACGGAAATAATGTCGTGGCGCTGGCCGGTGGCGTCCAGAATCCAGCACTGGCGTGGATCAGCGCTGTTGTAATAGCGCACGCCGTGTCCGGTGGTGATGATGACTTCGGAGCGGCGCACATCCCCGCCACCGGCGAGCAATGCGCCGCGACTGCGCGAACCGCGATTGGTCACGCCAACCCTGCAAATGACATCAACCACCGCCTGCTCGGCGGTTTGCGCCACCTCTCGCGGTACGGGAAGGGAATCCGACGCCTGAGCCGACGCCGCCCATAAAAACAGAAAACACACCCCGATACGCAGCACGCAACACCCCCTAGAGAACGCGCCCCGCAATGGCTTTCAGCTTCCCGACGAGGGCCGGATCGCGAGCGTCTGGCGGCGTGATGATTGCCGTGTCCAGCCCGGTTTCGATCCCCTGCGGCGAAGGCGTTCGTTGTATATCCGACACCATATTCGTGAGTGCGGCAATAGCGCGCCGGGCCAAATCGACATTCTGATGCATGACTGTCAGCACGGCAGCGACATCAACCACCGCCTCGTCTTCACGCCAGCTATCATAGTCGGTGACCATGGCGATGGCGGCATAGGGTAGCTCGGCCTCACGCGCGAGACGGGCTTCGGGCATGTTGGTCATGCCGATGACATCGCAACCCCAGCTTCGATAGAGCGCACTTTCGGCGCGTGAAGAAAATTGCGGACCTTCCATCGCCAGATAGGTGCCGCCGCGCGTCACCGGCGCACCTGCACTCTCTGCTGCGTCTGCTGCCAGCGCGGCCAGGCGATGGCAGACCGGATCGGCCATCGAGACATGGGCGGCGCACCCGGTTTCAAAGAAGGAATTCACACAGTTTCTGGTGCGGTCGATATATTGATCGACGACCACGAACCGCCCCGGCGGCAGGTCATCTTTCAGGGATCCGCAAGCAGAAATCGAGAGAATGTCCGTGCAGCCGGCCATTTTCAGCGCCGCAATATTGGCGCGAAAATTGATCTCGTTTGGCGGGATGCGATGGCCCGGCCCGTGTCGGGGAAGAAAAACCAGATCAATGCCGTTGAGCCGCCCGAACGTCAGTTCACCGGATGGTGCGCCCCACGGTGTATCCGATGTTTTTTTTCGCACGGCATCCAGTCCGGGCAGGTCATACAGGCCGGACCCGCCGATAATGCCGAGTTTCCAATGGCTCACGATTGCACTCCCCGACACATTGCCTGTCTTGTTGAATATTAAGGCAATCTAACGTCTGCGTGGGCAATTATTAAGCTGATTGCAGACCACCAGAGCGCTAGTTTACCGGGCAGAAGGAGATTGTCATGTCTGCTCATACACGCTGGCAGTCCTGTACCCGGATATTGCCTCTGGTTGCCTGGCACGGGCTGAAAATCGGCCTCGCGGGCGGCCTGCTGATCGCCGTGATCGGCTGGCCCATGGCGGCGTTGGATATCGATCTTCGCAATCCGGTCATTGTCGCGGTTCTGGCGATCTCGATGACCGGCGTGCTGATCCCGGTTTCCCTGTGGGAGGCACGCCGTTCGCATCTGGCCGAGCGCATGCGGGCTGC
>BQJI01000235.1 GCA_021604625.1 Hyphobacterium sp.
TGACCATGGCTTGAGCCTTGTCAGGGACGGTGCCGATATTCTTGATATTGGCGGTGAATCCACGCGCCCCGGCGCCATGCCGGTAAATGAAGCCGACGAGATTGCGCGGGTGGTGCCCGTCATCAAGGCTATCCGCCGTCATAGCGATATCGCGATCTCCATCGATACAATGAAGCCCGGCGTCGCGCAGGCGGCTGTCAAAGCGGGGGCGACGATCTGGAATGATGTCGGTGCGTTGCGCGCCCCCGGCGCGCTGGCGATGGCGGCAAAGCTGAACTGCGGCGTCATTCTCATGCACATGCAAGGCGAGCCCGCCACCATGCAGACCCAACCTCATTATGATGACGTGGTTGCCGAGGTTTCAGATTTTCTTGAAGCGCGGGCCAATGCGGCCATGGAGGCCGGAGTCGCGCCGGACAATATCTGGGTCGATCCCGGTATTGGTTTCGGAAAAATGCTGCAGCATAATCTGGAATTGCTGCGCAGCATTTTAACCTTGTCCGGTATCCGTCCGGTGCTGGTTGGTGCATCGCGCAAGCGTTTTATCGAAACGGTGGATAACGGTGCGACAGTTGAAAACCGTTTGGGGGGGTCCATTTTTGCTGCGATTTATGCTGCGCAACAAAACGCGGTATGTGTGCGGGTTCATGATGTTCGTGAAACCGTTCAGGCGCTAAAAATCCGGGCTGCACTCATGGACGGCTGACACGTGATGTGTCCAGCGTCAGGACGTCAAGCGCCAGCTCATCACCCTTGACCAGATTGACGCCTTCGGCCTGTCCGAGCATGCGAGTCTCCACGCCATCTAGCGCGGCCCGGAAGGCATCCTGCTCGGTCGCATCAATCACGGCAATGCCGCACTCTGCGTTCGCCAGAAGGTGCGCGGCGGCACCGGCCCCATCTGTCAACGCGACATCCGTGCCGAGATAGAAAACATTGCTGGGTTCACGATAGCCAGCCGTTGCGGCGGGATAGCGCTCACATCCCTCCAGCATGCGGACAATCTGCGCGCTCTGGTATGATGGCCAGGCGGCCTCAACCGAGGGAATCGCAAAACCGAAAGCCGCCAGATACTGGACAGCGACAGCGACGCTAACCGGCACCAGGCGGGCCAGACCCGGCTTCAAAGCAAACCAGACAAGCAATGCAATTGAAAGCAGGCTCAACCCGGTCGCCAGATAGGCGATTTGCGGCTGCGTATCGGCCAGCTCCAGCGCGCCATAGGTCGGAACAGCCGCAATCACCAGACCGGCCAGTACGGCCAAACCGATCCAGACATAGTGAAGCAGTCCGGCTCTCCAGCCTTTGAGCAGGTCAGTGGTTTGGGACAGGCCGACTGCAGCCAGCAAGGCCATCGCCGGGAAAGCCGGCAGGATGTAATGCGGCAGCTTGGTCTGGACGAATTCGAAGACGATCCATGTCGGCAGGGCCCAGACGATCAGCAGGCGAATTTCCGGCCGGTTGCGGCCGGCCCATGCGGCCAGAATGGCAAGGCCCATCAGGGCCGATCCCGGCCAGAACATCGCGGGTGAAAGTATGGTGTGATAGAGGAAGGGACCGCCATGGCTGTCATCGGCTTCGCCGACCTTGCCGAACAGCGCGTGACCGACCGATTCCTGCAGAAAAGCGCCGTCGGTCGCGATATTGATCGCGATCAGCCACGGCAGGGCAATGGCGGACAGGACCAGCAAGCCTTTCAGCCAGTGAAATTTCGCCAAAGCTGAACGTGTGCCGGGATTACGAACAAGATCGAAAACAAAAATGCCTGCCATTCCGCCCATCAGCACTGCAATGCCGCCCGGTAAGAATGTGAGCCCGATCAGATTGAGAATTTCAATACCAATCGCCGCCGCGAACACGATGAAAAGCCATTTTGCGTGGTGTTTGAAGATAAAATAGCCGAGCAATGTCAGCGCCGAGACCATGGCGATGATAGGTCCCTTGATCATGACGGCAACGCCGCTTGCGGCCCAGAACAGCAGCGGCCAGCCGACAAATTTCAATCGCTCTCCGGCCTCGGCCTTCAACAGCATCAGGATCAGGCCGATCTGCGCGAGGACACCCGCCGCCAGCAACATTGCATCCGTCTTGGCGGTGCGCGCCTCGACCTGCATCATCAGCGCGGTGGCGAGCATAAGTCCGGCGGCCAGTCCGACCTGCGGTCCGAATAATCGTGTGCCGAGCCAGGCTGTGCCGAAGACCGCGATCAGACTGCCGATCAGCGAGGGCAGGCGAAACGCCCATATATCGGCATCGGCGCCGCCAAAAGGCAGGGCCGATAAAACCTGCATCCAGTATATCCCGGCGGGCTTTACGTGCCGTGGCGCGTCCTGAAAGCGGATATCGACATAATCGCCCGTCTCGATCATCTGGCTGGAGGCTTGCGAATAGCGCGCTTCGTCGCGGTCCATCACCGGCAAGGACGACAGGCCCGGTGCCATCGCCAGCACCGCAATAAACGCCAGCACGGCCCAGGCGCGGATCGACAGACCCCACTTCACCGGTCCCGCCATCATCCAGTCGGACAGCTTTTGCATCAGGCGTCATCCTGTGGTGCGAACAGCAATTCTTTTGCCGGAATATGGGTGCGGCTCATGATCCAGTTCACACCTAACAAATCGAAAAAACCGGCAAAGGCTCGGCCCAGATTGGTGTATTTGGTCTCGCCCGAAATCCGTTCGCGATTGGTGACGTTCACATAGATTTGGTCAAACCCCAGATGCCGCGTCAACGGCGGCAGATATCGATGCAGCGCATCAAAGAAGGGCAGCGCCAGAAATAAATCGCGCGGAATGACTTTCAACCCGCAGGCCGTGTCCGGGCAGTCATCGCGTAACATGAAGCGGCGAATGCCATTGCCGATTTTCGATGCCCATTTGCGGTTCGCGCCATCGGTTCGGTTCGTCCGGCAACCGCACACCAGCGCTGGTGCCTGCAAGGATGTCAGATCGATTTTCGACACCATGTCGATGACCGATTGCGGATCATCCTGACCATCGCCATCCATGGTCGCCACCCACAGCGTTTTCGCCGCCAGAAACCCGGTGCGCAGCGCAGCGCTTTTACCCGCGCGTTCCGGGTGCTGGATGGCGGTGATTTGCGGATGCCGCGCCGCCGCGCCTTCGATTTTCGTCCAGGTCTCGTCGGCCGATCCGTCTTCAATGGCGATAATGTTGAAGCCTTCGAACGCGGCAGAAAAAGCGGCGACGGCCTCATCCATCACCGCATCGACATTGTCGGCTTCATTGTGCATGGCAATGACGATAGAAAGAGTGCC
>BQJI01000236.1 GCA_021604625.1 Hyphobacterium sp.
TCGGAATTGTCGAGCGCATCGCCATTAGCCGCCGGCAAGCCGGCCAGAAGTGTGACATCCGGCGACTGCCCGAACGTCAACCCGCCCAGACACAAGGATGCGCCATCGACGCGAAGCGCAACGGTGGTTTGTCCGGTGAGCTCGACATAGGGCGCGTAATCGACGGAAGGATCCAGCGCGTGGGAGAAGACGAAACAGGCCGAGGGTTGCGCATCGGACAAATCAATCCGGTAGCGGAGAAAATCGAAGCCTTCGGGGTATTCCGGTTCCGGCCGGGGGGCAGACGCGGCACGATCCGCCAATTCTATGCCGGCCTGATCGGGCGGCGAGCCTGTATTCTGCTGATTGTCACACGCGCTCAAAAGCAGTGCCAGCGAAGCCGCTGCCACGCCAATCCGATCGATTCCAAATTTCATCGAGTTGCTCCCTGTCCCGTTCCCTTAACCATCTTCTCACGAGTGGCCGAAAACTTCATCCCCCTCATTTGTGACGATCTGCGGGCGCAAAACGGGTCATTCGATGCCGAACAACTTGAAGCGCCCGGGCAGATCGCTAGTGTCCTGCTCAAACACAGGAGAGCATTATGTCGGGCAAGGTTATCGCAATTACAGGCGGTTTTGGCATTCTGGGCGAAGCGGCCTCGCGGGTTGCTTTGGCACAAGGCTGGACGGTCGTAGCGATTGATCGCGCCGAGGCACCGAGAGACACATTTCCTGACGGCGCGAATGCGATGGGCGGGTCGGACCTGACCAATGCCGAGGCGACAGCCGATCTGTTCAATGCGATCGTCAAGAAACATGGGCGCCTGGATGCGCTGTTGAATATTGCCGGCGGTTTCCGGTGGGAAACGCTGGAAGACGGGCAGCTTGATAGCTGGGATTTTCTCTATGATATCAACCTGAAAACCGCCGCAACGGCCTGCAAGATGGCGCTGCCCTATTTGAAGGCTGGACCTGCGGGGCGTATCGTGAATGTCGGTGCGGCAGCGGCGGTCAAGGCGGGAATGGGCATGGGAGCCTATACGGCGTCCAAGTCTGGCGTCATGCGGCTGACCGAGGCGCTCGCCGAAGAGTTGAAATCAACGAATGTCACGGTCAATGCCGTACTGCCCTCGATCATTGATACACCCCAGAACCGTCAGGACATGCCCGATACCGATCCATCGATCTGGGTGACGCCGGACGATCTGGCGGCGGTCATGCTGTTTCTGGCATCCGATGCCGCCAGGGCCGTCACCGGCGCCTTGGTTCCAGTGACTGGAAAAGTGTGACGCCGGGACTTGCGCTTGCCTGCCAGCCTTTCCATTTCATTGGAGCATCCGGAAGTGATGCCTCCAGAGCGATGGAAACTAAAATGACGAGTCGGGAATTATCTTCGCATCTGTCCGCATCGGGGCAACGCAATCGCATCATCAGTATCACGGGTCTTGTGACTGTGTTTGCCATCGCATTGCTGGTCGGTTCAGAATCGCTTTTCACCTTTTTTGCCCTGGCATGGGCCGTTTCCAGCCAGACGCATGCGGCACCGATCTTCAGCTATTTTCTCTTCGGCCTTTCTGCTGCTGCAGCCTTACTGGCAACGGGTTTTCTTACACGGATGGCCTGGCAGTCAGAAACCGATCCAGCCAATCATTGACCGAACGGGCTAGAAAGCCAGTTTAAGATCGAATGCGAGGTCTGCAGCCAGGGCTGGCGATAACGTCCGTTCGTCTTTTGCCAGAATGCGCCGCGCTGCCATGTGATCTGCAGGGGCATTGATTGAATCGACTGCCATCAGGCGCCCGTTTGAAAAGTAGAATATCGAGAATGCCTTGTCGGCCGGATCGCCCCGCGTGACCGCCTGATCCGTATCCGCTGACAAGCCAGCCATTTGCAGTTTGATGTCGAACTGGTCCGACCAGAACCAGGGCACAGCGCGATAGGGTTCGTGTTTTCCGGTCAGGGTCTTTGCCGCAATTTTCGCCTGATCGATGGCGTTCTGTACCGATTCAAGGCGCAGTGTTTTGCCGGTCAGATAATTCGGATGCGCGGCACAATCGCCGATCGCCACAATATCCGGGTCGCTGGTTCGGGTGAATTCATCGACCTGAATGCCATTGTCGCAGGCGAGGCCGGACTGTTGTGCCAATGCGTTGCACGGTCGCACGCCGGTGCCCAGCACAACCAGATCCGCCTCGATCTGACGACCATCCTGCAAAAGAACGGAATTTTCGCTGATTTCGGCAATCGAAGCGCCGAGATGAATTTCGCTGCCATGTGAACGGTGGAGGTGTTCAAAAAAGCGGGAGACCGGCTCACTGACGGCGCGTTTCATCACCCGGTCGACGGCTTCGAGAATGGTGACGGCTTTGCCCATTTTCCGGGCTGTTGCGGCAACTTCCAGCCCGATGAAGCCTCCGCCGATGACGGCCACGGATTGCGCGGTTGAGAGGGCTGATTTGAGGTTGAGGGAATCCTCCAATCCGCGCAAAGCCAGCACATGGGGCAGATCTGATCCGGGAATCGGAGGGACAAAAACGTCCGCCCCGAGACATAAAGCCAGCTTGTCGTATGGCAGTTTTTCGCCGGTATCGAGCGATACGGTTTTGGTTGCCCGGTCAATTTGCGTCACCTCGACGCCAAATCGCGTCGCGATATTGCGTTGATCGTAAAACGTATCGGCTCGCAAGGGCAGGCGGCTTTCCTCCAATTGATCGAGGAGAAACGCCTTGGACAGAGGTGGTCGTTGATAGGGGGCAATATTTTCAGCGCCAATCAGCGTGATTTCGCCATCATGTCCTTCGCGGCGCAGGCTATCAGCCAATTGGAGCCCCGCCTGACCGGCACCGATGATGAGAATTCTGTCGTTCATTCTGCGGCCTGCACTTTTTCATCTCGGATCAGATTGTCGATGGCGTCACTGGAATATCCCGCCTCTGCGAGAATAGCGCGGCTGTGTTCGCCCTGAAAATAGGCGGATGCCGGGTTTCCGGTTCCGGTTTCGGAGAATCGTGGCGCGGGTGCGGGTTGGGAAAATCCGTCGATTTCGACAAATGTCTGCCGCGCCAGATTATGTGGATGCGATGGTGCCTCTGTCAGGCTGAGTACAGGCGATACACACGCATCTGTCGTCTCGAAGACCGCGGTCCAGTCGTCGCGAGACCGGGACGCAAACTGTTGCGCAAATTCGCTCTGCATCTTCGGCCAGCTGGCTTCATCATATTGTCGTGAGAGCCAGACGTCGGAGAGGCCAAGACCTTTGATCAGTTCGGCGAAAAATTGCGGCTCAATGGCACC
>BQJI01000237.1 GCA_021604625.1 Hyphobacterium sp.
ATTGAAAATAAATTCAATGAAAATATATTCACTCAATAATGTGATTGGCAGCCATGACCAGACGTGATGATCAGAAAGATGAAACCCGCGCGAGGCTTGTCAGCGCCGGTGCCGCCATTTTCGCCGAGAAGGGCGTCGATGGCGCGCGCATTGGCGATATTGCCAAGGTGGCGGGCGTGGCAATGGGAACGCTTTACACCCACTTTCCTGACAAGGACGCCTTGTTTGACGAAGTCATGCGTGTCGGCAAGGAAACGGTGTTGGCGGGTCTCGAACTGGCGCAGTCGACCCATGCGGATCGCGAGCAACGCGACCTGGTGGCGATGGAGGGCGTGGTGGCTTTTGCGCAAATCCACGGCCCGCTGTTTCGTTTACTGCTTAGCCGCGGAGGCGGCGACAATCCGGTGCGCCGCGAAGTGATCAATGCGATCACTGATATTCGCATTCGCGAATTGAGACTGGGTCTGGAGCAAGGGTGGGCGCGCCAGGGTCAGGATCCTGAATTCACCGCCCGCTGTGAGGTCGGTGCTGTATTTCACCTTCTGGACTGGTGGCTGGACAACAAGGATCGTATTCCTGCAGACACGCTTGCCAGACGTCTGAGTGAAGTGAGGCGTTGGGGCGCCGAGGGCCGACTGGATGAAGACCATCGAACATCATGAAATCACACTTCAGGGGCGCGTGGTTTCCTATCGCTTGCGTCGGTCAAAGCGCCGATCTGTCGGCTTGATGATTGACCATTCAGGCCTGACCGTAGCGGCGCCGGAGCGGATTTCGACGCGCGATTTGATCGCCAGCCTGCAGGATAAAAGCAAATGGGTCTTGGCCAAGCTGGACAAATGGGGCGACGTTGAACCACCTGAAACGCGACGACTGGAAAGCGACGCGCGCCTGCCATTTTTCGGCCGCGAGCTGGAGCTTCAGATTGTTGCGCACCCCACGCGGGCGCGAACCAACATCGAGCGGGATCAGGATCGTCTCACGGTCGAAATCGATCGGCATTTGCAGGGGGAAATGAAGGCGAGCACGATTAAAAAAGGGTTGGAGCGCTGGTATCGCCGCCAGGCCGAGGTCGATTTTCCGCCGCGCGTGGAAAACTATGCCCGGAAGCTCGGATGTCACCCGTCCAATGTCGTTATCCGGTCTCAGAAACGTCGTTGGGGCAGTTGTGATTCAAAAGGAATTATCCGCCTGAACTGGCGTTTGATCGGAGCGCCGCCAGAACTGATCGACTATGTCTGCGCGCATGAGGTTGCACACCTTGTCCAGGCCAACCATTCGCCCGCTTTCTGGGCCGTCGTCAAAAAATTGATGCCGGACTGGAAAGCCCGGCGGCAGCGTCTCAACGCCACCGCCGGAGTCTTTGTCCCATTTTAGGCGTCCAGCCAGCCTACATCGGCGGCAGGGTGCGCGACGGTGTCCACGGCGCGCCGACCTCTTCAAGCGCCGCCTCGAAGGCCGGAATATCGGTCTCGATCAGCGTGTCCAGTCGATCACGAATATCGCCGAACTCGGCTTCAGCCAGGCCCAATTGCTCGCTATGCGCCGCATTCGGTCCGTAGCTGGCAAACGCCGTTCCTGTAGCGGCAAAGCCGATGCGGGACGAGATCGTCGCGGCCTCCGACCCGTATTGTCCCTGACTGGATTGATTGCCGTTAAGCGCTTCCTCGATCTCGAACAATTCCTGACGTAGCGCCTCATACTGCCCGTCAAGCGCACCCGGTTCCGTACGAGACCGATAAAGTGCGGCCTGCAAACGGTTCAAACGTTCCCGCGTGACGTTGATCGCAGAATTTGTTGCTGACATGCGGCGCTGCATGGAAGCGAGACGCTCCCAGAAAGCCACAACCTGATCGTCCGACGATCCCGGTAGCGCGCCCTCATACAGGCGTTCCACTTCGAAGGATTGGGCGTCGCCCATCGCCTCGGTCTCGCCGTCGGCTTCGCGAACCAGCGTCACCGTGTAGCTTCCTGGCATGACGAGATAGCCGGACGGAGCATTGTCGGGCGTTTCAGGTCCGCTGACCGCGCCGGAGCCGGGGAAGGTCAGATCCCAGGCCACGCGGTGGAAGCCGGCCGTGACCGGTCCTTGCAGGCGACGCACAACGCGGCCTTCATTGTCCCGGACAACCAGCCACATGCGCGGCGGGGCTTCGCGGCGCTCGGATTCAACGACATCGAAACCCGGGAAAGGTGTGTCATCGCCCGCTTCAACCAGTGGCCGTTCTGCAGCTTGCCGCACCTGTTCGGAGGTCTGCAGCGCCTCATTCATATAATATGTGAAGACCGCGCCATAAGGAGGATTCTCGGTGCGGAAATAATCATGCCCCTGCCAACCACCGGCATCAAAACCCAAGGGGTGCTGTTCCTGATACCACCAGGCCCGGCGAACCGGGAACAGATTGGTATCGCTTTCGAGCATTTCCGGCGTGACGTCTCGCAAGGCGGAATAGTCGTCCAATACATAGATGCCACGGCCGAACGTCGCCACAACGAGATCGTTTTCGCGTCGATGGATTTGTAAATCTCGCGCTGAAATCGTGGGGATGCCCGCGCTGAGCTGCACCCAGTTGTCCCCGGCATCAATCGTGAAATAGACGCCAAACTCGGTGCCGACAAATAACAGATCGGGGTTCACATGATCCTGCACGATGCGCCAGACCTGCTGGTCTTCCGGCAAGGTGTCGGACAGCGATTGCCAGGAGCGGCCATTATTTGTGCTGCGCAAAAGATAGGGCGCGAAATCACCGTATTTGTGATTGTCGAGCGCAATATAGACAGTGCTCGCATCATACAGGTCAGGATAAAGCGCGTTGACATAGGCCGTATCCGGAACGCCCGGCAGGCTGCCAACCTCGACTTCACGCCAATTCTCGCCGCCATCTGTGGTAATCTGAATGAGCCCGTCATCCGTCCCGGCATAGAGAATATTCTCGTCGACCGGAGATTCACCAAATGCGCTGATCGTATTGTAGTTGGACATCGCATAGATGTCCCAGCCAGCATCCCAGGACCATAGACGGCCCATCACCGGCAATTGCATCCGGTCCTGATTGCGGGTCAGATCGCCCGACAAGGCCGTCCACGTATCGCCGCGATCATCCGAGCGCCAGACACGCTGCGAGCCATGATAGAGCCGCGTTGGCGAGTGGGAAGACACCATCAAGGGAGCATCCCAGTTATAGCGTTCGCCCGGCTCACCCGGTTGGGTTTGCGGGCGGATATAGACGACCTCGCCTGTCGTCCGGTCGAACCGCACGACATTGCCCTG
>BQJI01000238.1 GCA_021604625.1 Hyphobacterium sp.
CGGCGAGCTTGGCGCAAGCGAAGCCCGCTTGCGCGCCCAGGAAAATATAGAGCGGCATATTTCCGGACAGATCGGCTTGCAGCTTGAGCCTTTGGCGCGTCTGACCAGTGATGATACGGCTCGATCTTTGTGCGGTCTGGCGCGCGGGCTCGCCTTCCGCCTTGCAGAGAATGGCGGCGCGATTGCGCGCCGGACAGTTGAGGACGATCTGCGCAATCTGTCACCGGCAGAGCGCCGAAGCTTGCGCCAGCTCGGCGTCCGCATTGGCGAATTCTCAGTTTATCTCCCGGCGCTGATCAAGCCCAAAGCAGCGCGCCTGTCAGCCCTGTTACGGGCGGTGCGGGCCGGTGAAATCGTGACCGCCTTCCGCCCAGCCGCCGGATTGATGAGTGTGGCCGCTCAGGAAAACCGGGCGGCGGAAGATTATGCGTCGGCGGGTTTCCAGCGCTGCGGACCGCGCGCCATTCGCCTCGACATTCTGGAGCGGCTGGCCGATCTGATCCGCGACGCTCGCACGTCCGGCAAAACCCGTGATTTCGAGCTGACACCCGCGATGACATCGCTGCTGGGCTGTTCTGTTCAGGACTTGCGCGGTGTGCTGGCCAGTCTCGGATTTCGGCGGGTTCAAAAGGGCCCTGACCCCGCCAAGGCCCAGGGCGAACGCTGGGCGCGGCGACGGATGCGGGCCTCGCCGACGCCCGTCAGGTCGACCCCGATCGTCGATACGCCTTTCGCCGTGCTTGCGGCGCTGAAACCGGAAACCCCTAACCGGCGGCCAGGGCGACGGACCCGAAGGCAAAACCGCAAATGAGCGATGATGCGGTTCGAATTGACATCTGGCTGTGGCGGGCGCGATTCATGAAAACGCGTGGACTGGCGACGACCTATGCCGGAAAAGGGCGTATCCGGATCGGTCTGGGCAACCGGCCCCGGCGTGTTGAAAAAGCGTCGACGCTTGTTCGTCGGGGTGACACATTGACCTTCCCGTTGCGAAACCGGATTGTATGTTTGAATATCATCGAGGTGGGAGAGCGTCGCGGTCCGGCGGCAGAAGCCCGCAAGATGTATGAATTGATCGTCGAGGAGGACGTGCCAGATGTTTGACGCCATCAGGAAAATGATGAGTGGCGGCGAGAAGCCCCAGGCCCATCTGGAACTCGATCCTCATGTAGCGGCCAGTGCGCTGTTGGTTGAAGCGGCATTGTCGGATGGAATCTATGCTGATGTCGAAGCCGTGCAAATCCGGGCCATCCTGATTTCTGCCTTCAATCTCGCAGAAGACGCCGCCGATGCCATGCTGGTCCAGGCCGAGGAATTGGCCGAAAACGCCGTCGACCACCACCAGTTCACAAAAGTCGTAAAAGCCTGCCTGCCAGCAACGGAACGCGTTGCGCTGGTCGAGCATCTCTGGACTGTCGCTCTGGCTGATGGAGAGAAATCTCCCTTCGAGGATTCCTTTATCCGGCGCGTTGCACCCCTGCTGGCGGTGGATGATCGCGAACGGGTTCTGGCGCGGGCGCGCGCAGAAGCCGCAGCCCGCCAAAGTTGACATTTTCGTCGCGTCGGCACATGTCGGCGGCAGTTAAATAATCATGTTTCCGGGACGATTTTTGGATGACGTATATTGTCACCGACGCCTGCGTGCGCTGCAAATACACTGATTGTGTCGAGGTTTGCCCCGTCGACTGTTTCTATGAGGGCGAGAACTTTCTCGTCATTCACCCCGACGAATGCATTGATTGCGGCGTCTGCGAACCGGAATGCCCGGTCGAGGCGATCAAGCCGGACACCGAGGATGATCCCGATGGCAAGTGGCTGGCGATCAATTCCAAGTATGCGGAAATCTGGCCTGTCATTACAGTAAAGATCGACGCGCCGGACGATGCCGAGCAATTCGATACTGAGACCGGCAAGTTCGAGAAGTACTTTTCCGAGAAGCCGGGCAAGGGTTGCTGAACCATTCGTCCGACAACGAATTGTTTTTAACCAAAAATTATGATATACAATGGGGGCGTTGGGCGGCGCGAGACGCACGCCCTTTTTCCGGGGGAGAAGGATACATACCCTTTTGAGGGCCGCTTTGAATTGAAAAAGAGGTCTTCGAAGGCGGTAAATTTGTGCGCCTTTTCCTTGGTCCAGACGAGAGTATCCATGAGCAAAAAGACGGCGAATGACAATCGGTCCTTTAAAAAGGGCGACTTTATTGTGTATCCGGCGCACGGCGTTGGCCGCGTGGTCGGAGTTGAAAAGGATTCGGTGGCTGGCTTCGATATTGAAGTCTATGTCGTATCCTTCGAGCAGGACAAAATGGTTCTGCGAGTACCCACCGCGAAAGCTGACACATCTGGTATGCGCCAGCTGTCCTCTGACAAGATCGTCAAGGACGCGATGAAAACCCTCAAGGGCAAAGCCAAGGTGAAGCGGACCATGTGGAGCCGCCGTGCGCAGGAATACGAAGCGAAGATCAATTCAGGCGATTTGATTTCTATCGCGGAAGTCGTACGCGACCTGCACCGTGCTGAAGACCAGCCGGAGCAGTCCTATTCCGAACGCCAGCTTTATGAATCCGCCATTGATCGCATGGTGCGTGAAGTAGCGGCCGTTGAGAATATCGAGCATGACGCGGCCCGCGACATGCTGTCGAAAACGCTTTTGAAGAAGGCCGCCTGACGGTCGTCCAACAAATGTTGAATACATTGGAAACACCCGGCCCTCGCGCCGGGTGTTTTCGTTTCAATACCGGCGACACAAAGCGTGTCTGTTCAAGGTGTCAGAATTTCAATTCGCTCGGGATGGTCAATAGAAATTGACGGGCCATTGATCGCCAGAACCCAGCCACGAACCCGCACGATCCGGCCTTCCAGATCCGCAAGATCGACACCGGCTTCCGTGAATAAATCGACATTCCGTCGTTCGATCGAAGCGGTAAAATCGGTGCGGTAGTCAAAGCCGAAATTGAGATAAACGCGGTCGCGCGTATCGCCGATCGAAATCACGCGGCCCTCAATGATCTGGACTGTTTCGAGATAAAGCGCGAGCGTGTTCACATCCGGCGTGCGGATGGCGAAAATACCGGAAGCCCACAGGCCGCGGTCCGCCTCGCGCGCCGCTGTTTCCAGAGGCATCAGAGCGGCCCCCGCTTCGCGGGTATCGGGCCAGGAATAGACGATCGCATATCCGGACCTGACCAAAGCTTCGGCCAGCGTGTCATTTTCCAGTTGTATATCCGCGATCAGATTGCCGTAGCGATCCTCACGACCCTCTTG
>BQJI01000239.1 GCA_021604625.1 Hyphobacterium sp.
AGCATTCCGCCGGAGCGTCAATGCATTCCCCAAAACGCCGGATTACCTGACCGCCGATCCCGAAGCCGTGGCGAAATGGCAGGACGAGCTGGCCCGGATGGGCGATGGCATAAAGGTCGGTCTGTTATGGAAGTCATTGAAAATGACGGCCAAGCGCCAGAAATACTTTTCAGCGTTCGAGACATGGAAGCCCGTGCTGGAAACGCCGGGTATCACTTTCGTCAATCTTCAATATGGCGACGTCGCCGAAGATATTGCCTATGCGGAAAAAACATTCGGCATCAAAATTCACCAACCGGCCGACATTGATCTAAAAATGGACCTCGATGGCGTTGCCGCGCTCGGCAAGGCGCTGGACGTGGTAGCGGGGCCAATGAATGCCACCGTCAATCTGACCTGTGCGGTCGGCGGCGAAGCGTTGGTGGCCACGCCCACATCGCAAGGCTGGTCCAGGCTCGGCAGTGACGGACTGCCCTGGTATCCGACCGCGCGGCTATTTCATGGCAAGACATTTGGCGACTGGGACACGCCGATGAAGGCGATTGCCGCGGCCTTGCGCGATTTCGCCACCCGCTCAGCCGCCGCGTAATCCGGTGCAGGTCTTCAATGCGACTCTGACACCGGGCGGTGATGTCGAAGCATTGGCATCGGTGCAGTCACGGCTGATAGCGGGTGACATTGCGGTGGTGCCGAACTTCGTCGATCCCGCGCAGTGCGAAAAGATCATAACCGATACGATTGGCTGGGCGGCGCGTACGGAAAATTGCGCCGTCGACACCTCGATAGACACACCGTCAGGCAACTGGTTTCGCCGCGACGTCAATCCGGAAAAATCTGCGGTCAAACGCGTCTTGCAAACGCATGATTTTGGCGACATCCCCGCCTTGAACACGCCGATGCGCACGTCGCTGGGTGCTGTGTTTGATCGCATGGCGCGGCTGCAGGCCGCTGTCTCCGGCGTTCCGGCGCGCGTGGGCGCTGCGCATGACGGGCACAGCCTGCACCCACAGATCATTCATTATCCGCAAGGCGGCGGCTATTTCGGGCGTCACACCCACCCTCTGGAGCCGCAGCGCATTGGCCTGATCGTCTCGCTTTCAGAACGCGGGGTTGCGTTCCAGACCGGCTCGACGGTCTATTACGACGCGCAAGACAATGCCGTTGATCTGGATGACTGGCAGACCGCCGGGTCGGTGACCCTGTTCCGCTATGACATTCCGCATGCCGTAACGGAAGTCGATGGATCAGCGCAGCTGGCGTTTGAGCAGCCGACCGGCCGCTGGGTCGCCATCATGCCGTTTCACTAGTCGAAGCGCTTCCCATGACGCCCACGCTTTACCCGCCTGCTCGCCGCCCTATGCTTTGCGGCAGAGACGGGAGCGGAATTTCATGCGGTTTGAAGGTACAAAAGATTACGTCGCAGATGGCGAATTGCAGGCGGCGGTCAATGCCGCCATTGCGCTGGAGCGGCCGCTTCTGGTGAAAGGTGAACCCGGCACGGGCAAGACCGAGCTGGCGCGGCAGGTTGCCGAAGCGATGGGTGCGCGCCTGATTGAATGGCATGTGAAATCCACCACCAAAGCGCAGCAAGGCCTCTATGAATATGACGCGGTTTCCCGCCTGCGCGACAGTCAGCTGGGCGATGGGCGCGTCAATGACATCGCCAACTATATCAAGAAGGGGAAATTGTGGGAGGCGTTTGCCGCAACGGACCGCCCTGTTCTGCTGATCGATGAAATCGACAAGGCGGACATTGAGTTTCCAAATGATCTCTTGCTGGAACTCGACCGGATGGAGTTTCACGTCTACGAGACGGGCGAGACGATCAAGGCGGACAAACGCCCCATCGTCATCATCACCTCGAATAATGAGAAGGAATTGCCGGACGCGTTTTTGCGCCGCTGTTTCTTCCACTATATCGCCTTCCCCGACGAGGCGACGATGCGCGCCATTGTCGAGGTTCATTTTCCGGGTCTGAAAAGCCGGCTCCTGTCAGAAGCCCTCAAAACCTTCTTCGAAATCCGCGACGTTCCGGGCCTGAAGAAAAAACCCTCAACATCGGAATTGCTCGACTGGCTGAAGCTGTTGCTGGTCGAGGATATCGATCCGGACCTGCTGACCGAAAAAGACCCGAACAAGCTCATCCCGCCGCTTCATGGCGCATTGTTGAAGAATGAGCAGGATGTGATGTTGTTTGAAAAACTCGCCTTCATGCATCGGCGCCAGCAACGCGGACCGTCCGGGCCGACGGGTGGGCCAAGCGGGCCGGTGGCTTAGGAGCCTCGAAATGAGCGAATCCGACACACCGCCGGCGCATATTTGGCAAACTATCTATCAGCGTGCACTTTTTTCGTTTGAGTCTGCGCTATCCGGCCCTGAACAGAAGTATTACGGGTCAGACGAGGTTATTTCAGACTATTCCAAACAGTACTCTAAGCTATTCTATTCAATGAATATTTTTTATTTTATTAGTTTGTTTATTTCATACTTCCTCCTAAATTCGACAGCCAGCGCAGAGGTCGCCATTCGAGTACCATTTATCGAAATTGAGGGCCTTACTCTGACGTCGGAGTTACTTATTTTGGTGCTCTCGGTGACGTATGTATGGTTTTTACAGAGATTTTTTAGCGGATTGCTATTGGGCACGGCGATATTTCGGATAATTGAATCTTGCGGCTTCACCACACCGGGATACATTCTCGCCCGGCAACTTCCATTTAGTCTATGGGTAGAATTGATCAGGTACCATTCAATCGGGTACGCTTCTGGTCTAGCCCACCGCATAATATTGCTGTCGCTGTTTGGCTTCATGTTTCTTGCATTGGTTTCCCAGATGGCATTTATTAATTACGCAACACTTATTAGCTACCTTCAAATATATGATAAATCAGTCTTTTCGTTCTTAATTTCTACGCTTAGCACCGCGAGCATCTTAGTCGCTACATTGATGGCATTTGTATCTTTTGCCATTCCATTGAAATTCGAATTTCAACCGCCTGGGGATAGCATAGATGCCCCTCTCCCCTGATCTTTTGCGTCCTGTTGAAGCGGCGCCGTCCATCGTCTTCCTGAAACCGCTCCTCAAGGATCATCCCAAGGCATCCGCCGGGGAGTATTCCTATTTTCATTCCTTCGATGATCCGGAAAGTTTCTCCGATAACATCAAGTACGCGTTTGATTTCATTGATGACCAGCTGACCATCGGGAAGTTCTGCTCCATCGCGCACGGGGCGAGCTTTGTCCTCAATGGCGGCAATC
>BQJI01000240.1 GCA_021604625.1 Hyphobacterium sp.
TCCGAAACACCCGATGCGGCGGCCCAGCCAACAACCTCTCCCTCGACCTTGGCCACCAGGCGCGGTGATTTTAAACGCCTGGTATCAAACCCGGTCCAGTCGGGCGGTTCGGCTTCAAATGTGGCATGCCCGGTCTCGATACCTTCACAGTAAATCGCCAACACGGCATCCGCATCACCTTCATGCATATCGCGGATTTTCATGCGCTTCTCCACATCGGCCTGATGCTGGCGACTTGCCCGATACCGAGTCTCACCCTATACCGCCCGAAATCAGCTGGGAATTTACATGGGTCGCGCTGACTTTACTTATGATTTTCCTCACGACCGTCTGATCACGGTCGATGACCTCAATCCATTGGACATCCAGATATTGTTTGAACGCGCCGAGCACTGGCATGGCGTCAATCAATCTCCCGACAAAAAACACGATACGCTCAAGGGATTGACCCAGATCAATCTCTTTTTCGAGCCCTCAACCCGCACACTCGCCAGCTTCGAACTGGCCGGAAAACGACTGGGCGCGGATGTCGTCAATTTCTCAACCTCGAATTCCTCGACGAAAAAAGGCGAGACGCTGGCCGACACGGCGCGCACGCTCGCGGCCATGCATCCGGACCTGATCGTTGTGAGGCACAATGCGTCAGGTGCCGCGACATTCATTCATAACGAGACCGGCATCGCGACAGTAAATGCCGGCGACGGCATGCATTCTCATCCCACACAAGGTCTGCTCGATCTCTTCACCCTTACCCGGCATTTCGGCGATGTGGGCGGAAAGCGCGTCCTCATCGTGGGCGATATTCTCCACAGCCGCGTGGCGCGGTCCGATGTGGGAATGCTCAATTTGCTCGGTGCAGAAATACGCCTTTGTGCGCCGCCCACGCTTCTGCCGACGGATGTTGACCGGTGGGGCGCAGAGATATTTCACGATCTGGACGATGCCCTGGATGGCTGTGATGCAGTCATCACATTGCGGCTTCAAAAAGAGCGTATGTCCGGCGCTCTGATACCGTCGGTGCGGGAATATTTCCACTTTTGGGGCCTGACGACACGACGGATGGAATTTGCCAATGCCGATTGCGTGGTTCTGCATCCCGGCCCCATGAACCGGAATGTCGAGATTGAAAGCACGCTCGCAGATAACGCAGAGCGCAGCCTGATCCTTGAACAGGTCGAGGCCGGCGTCGCGGTTCGCATGGCCGTCCTCGAACAATTGGGACTTCGAGCCCGCAAGAATGCGAGACCGGGATCATGACGCCGATCACCATCCGGAATGCGAGAGTCGTCGACCCGGCGACCGGGCGCGATGAGTTGGCCAGTCTTCGCATCGTAAATGGTCTCATTGATGATATTGGCGAAGGCATCGCCCAGGACGATGATCACATCATTGATGCCAATGGCGCAATTCTCGCGCCTGCGCTGATCGATCTGCGTGCGGCCATCGAACCGTCCTTCACGCCCGGCGGGGAAACCCTCGACAGCCTTGCCAGAGCCGCTGCATCAGGCGGCGTTGGGACTGTCGTTATTTCACCGACATCATCCATGCCGATCGACGCACCTGAAACTGTCATGGCTCTGCGGGCCGGTCTTCGCCCGATGCCTGTTCGCACCCTGATCAGCGCGGGGGCAACGCGAAATCTGGGCGGAGAAACGTTGTCAGAGATTGGCTTGATGGCGACCAGCGGCGCCGCCTTTATTTCGCAAGGCGATTGTCCGATTGCAAATACGACCACACTTCGCAGCCTGTTCAGCTACGCGTCCGGCTTTGAACTCTGGGTGGCCTGCCCGGCACGCGATGCAGGTCTTTCACATGCGACGGTCGCAACGGAAAGCGAGGCAGCCGCCCGCTTTGGATTAACTCTTGAGCCGACCGTATCGGAACGAATGGCCATTGACCGCGACGCAACAATTGCCGAGTTGACCGGTGCGCGCCTGATGATCGATCGGGTTTCAACCCGCGATGGCATTGAGGCTCTCTCCCGGGCGCGAAAACGCGGAATAGAGATTTGTTCCACGGTTTCGATTGCAAACCTAGCTTTCAATTCGGTCGATGCAGACGGCCTTGATCCGGCATTCCGCCTGACGCCGCCTTTGCGTAGTGAGGAGGACCGGCGGGCGCTGGTGACAGCCATAGAAAACGGTTTGATCGATGCGGTGGTGTCCGATCATCGCCCGTTGGACCTGGACCTCAAAGCCCAGCCATTCGCGGATGCTGCGCCGGGCTCTACCGGTCTTGAAGTACTGCTGGCGGCCATGTTGCGACTGGTTCACGAAGCGGAACTGGATCTTGTGTCAGCGCTACGTCCCCTGACATCAGGTCCGGCGGAATTACTCGGTCTGCCACAGGGTCGACTAGAAGCTGGAGCGCCAGCAGATGTGGTCTTGATCGATGGTGATGCGCCTTGGGTCTATGACGTGTCTGACAGCGCTTCCACCCGACGCAATTCAGCCTGGGAAGGCCGTCGATTTCAAGGCCGGGTCTTGATGACAATGGTCGATGGGGGCATTGTCTACAACCTGAAAGGGTAGTGCGCTGTGGAAAACTTTGAATTAGTCGCGATCACGATATCCCTGGTCGGAGGGTATGCATTGGGCTCAATCCCGTTCGGGCTTGTTTTGACACGTCTCGCGGGTCTGGGCGACATCAGGGAAATCGGCTCTCACAATATTGGTGCCACCAATGTATTGCGGACCGGTCGCAAAGACCTGGCCGCTGCAACCCTGATACTGGACGCTGGGAAAGCCGGGTTGGCGGCGATAATTTTTACAATGCTCTTCGACACCACTGCCGGCCTCGTCGCTGGCGGCGCCGCCTTTCTCGGCCATTGCTTTCCAATCTGGCTCGGTTTCAAGGGCGGCAAAGGCGTAGCGACTTTCTATGGCACCTTGTTCGCAGTCGCCTGGCCTGTCGCGATACTGACGGCACTAACCTGGGTCGGCATGGCGCTGTTGATCAGAATTTCTTCACTCAGCGCGCTCGTCGCTGCCGCTGCATCCCCTGCTATTGCCTATGCTTTCGGTCGACCGGATGTCGCCCTGTTAAGTCTCTTCCTGACAGCACTAATCTATTGGCGCCACCGGGCGAATATCAAACGGCTTTTGGCGGGGACCGAGCCGGGCATAGGCACGAAGTCGACGTGATCCGCAGCGAGCTGACCCACTCCGAACGTGTCGACTGGCTCCGGTTGGCGCGCACACCACAGGTTGGTCCGGTTACATTCGCCAAATTAATCGCT
>BQJI01000241.1 GCA_021604625.1 Hyphobacterium sp.
CCACCTGCCACGTCTATGTCGATGAGGCCTGGACCGCCAAAACCGGTGAAAAATCCGGCATTGAGGAATCAATGCTCGATTTTGCCACCGATGTTCAGGACAATTCCCGCCTCTCCTGCCAGATCAAGGTGTCGGGTGAACTCGACGGGTTGATTGTCCGCATGCCGGAATATCAGGGCTAGATTCAGCCTCTCGGCCCGCGTCCGCCACCGCCACCGGGCCCACCTCCGCCTCCGGGTCGACCGCCGCCGCGACGTTGCCGCTGGCCCTGGCCTTGTTGTTGGCTTCTGCCCGTCGATAGCCAGGGGGAACACGTCGGATCAGTTGGCTCCCGCACCAGTGGATCAGCGATGAAATTGGCAGCATTCGCCGATTGAGCCGCCAGCTTTTCCGCACCGACGTCTTCTTCGATTTGTCGGCGTTGGAGCGCGGGAATACGCTCCAGTCCAAGCGCCATGTCGCGCGTGTTGGAATCCAGCACCGCCAGCCAGTAGGCCGCCCGGTCGAGCGCCGCATCATCACCGCGGGCGTGAAAACGTTGCACCAGCTCCGCCTGTGATGCGGGCCAACCGGCCTGCGATACGCGGATCAGTTCCAGCATGCCGCGTTCCTGCAAGGCCGTGCGCGTCCCGGTTGGGAGTGCCGGATCGTCGGCGTGTGCCAGCGAAGCCAGACCGGCCGAGTGCAGCGCGATTTCATAGCCACTCCCCTGTTGGGAGATGCAGAGAAACCCGTCATGCGCCCGGTCATACTGTCCGTTTGCCAGCATCGCATTCGCGCGATCAAAACCTGATGCGCCGCCGCCCGGACCTCCGGGCCGTCCTCCGGGACCGCCTTGCGGGCCTGGCCCTGCGGCGCAGGAAGCTAGCACAAGGAGTGTTGTGGCGAGACTGATCGGGCGAAGCAAAGCTATCATGAAAACATCCTGTCCGGGGGGGTGACACCTCGATACAGAACGAAAGACGGATCACAATCCGTCGGCGTGATGGCAGTTACGGGTGTACAGACTATCAGCCTTCGGCTGCGGCTTTCTCGCCATCCGGGCGGAGCAGGCCGGTCAGGTCCAGCTCCGGCGCACCGGATATTTTGGCGATGGCGGGCAGATGGCAGACCACAGTTGTGCCTTCGTCCGGCGCTGAGGCGAGATCGACCCAGCCGCCATGCATTTCGACAATTTCCTTGACCAGAGCGAGACCGAGCCCGGCGCCGCCGCGCTGACCGCGCTCGAAGCGTTCGAACACCTTTGCCTGATGGTCGGGCGCAATGCCTTCGCCGGTATCGGCCACGGTAATCGAAGCGCCATCCTCGTCACGTTTCACCGTCAGCGTGATGCGCCCGTCCTTCGGCGTGTGTTTCAAGGCATTGGACAAGAGATTGACGGTGATCTGGCGTAGCCGTTTCGAATCTCCGGAAATGACCGCGTCGTCCGATGGCGCATTGACCACCAGCTTCACCCCGGCATGTTCGGCTTTGGCGGCCAGCAACTCAACCGTATCGAAAGCCACGGCTTTCAGATCAACATCAACCGGATCAAGTTCCAGTTGACCTGCATCAATTGCGGCCACGTCGAGAATGTCGGTGACCATTTTTTCCAGCTCGTCGGCGGCAGACCGTACATAGCCGAGATAGTTTTGCTGTTGTTCGCTCAATTCTCCGGCAATGCCCTGCAGGATCATGTCGGAATAGCCGGTGATCGTGGTCAGCGGGGTGCGCAACTGATAGCTGACATGCTCGACAAATTCGCCCTTGATCCGTTCGGAGGCTTCCAGCGCTTCGGCGCGTTCGCGCAGCGCGCCCTCGATGCGGCGGCTGTCGGTGACGTCCTGCCAGGCAATCAGCGTCGCCCCGTCCGGTAGCGGTCGGGAGAGCCAGACCAGCGCCTTGCCGTCCTCGCGCAGCATTTCGCCGGTGATGTGCTGGCGCGCTTCAGGGCTGGGGTCGGTGACGCGGGCTTTCAGATCTGACCAGACGTCGGGCTTGTCGAACAGCGCGGCGCATTTCTCGGCGATGATTTCCAGTTCCGGATTACCGTCCAGTTCGGCGGCATCCAGATTCCACAGCCGTTCGAACTCGGAATTGTGCAGGCGCAGGCGTCCATCCGATCCGAACACCGCCACCGCTTCGTGCAGCTTGTCCAGCGTCGCGCGTTGCACATTGATCAGCGTGTTGTATCGCGCTCGCAGCGACAATTCATCGGTCTTGTCTTCAAACACCGTCAACAGGCCGCCCATCGGATTGCGTTGGCGGGCAACGCGCAAAGTCCGGCCATCGGGCAAGTTCCACAACTCGTCAGGAATTTCAGCATCCGGCGCATCTTCATAGCGCGCCAGCTCGGCTTTCTTCCAGCTTGCATAATCCGCCTGTTCGGGAATTTTCCGGGCTTCGCGCAACCGGTCCAGCATTTCGCCATGGCCCGGGCGGGCATCCAGCATTTTGGAGTCCAGACCGAAGAGATTGTCGAAAGCGGTATTGCGGAACACCATTTTCTGACCACGATCAAACACGGCAACGGCTTCGGCCAGCTGGTTCAGCGTATCGTCAAAAGCGCGGCGGAAACGCTTCAGCGCGGTCTTGGCTTCTTCACCATCGGTGACATCCAGCGCAAATCCGGCCGCACCGCCCGATATCGGGAAGCTGACAAGGTCGAGCGCCCGGCGCGCGCCTTCCACCACAACGGGTTTGAGGGCAGAGACCGCTTCGCCCGATTTGGCGGCCTCGGCGGCCAGCTCCTTGATCGCCGGTTCCAGTGTGATCTGCTTGTCCAGCACGGTGGTCGGACTGTCGCTTTCAACGGCGCGGGCATAAGCGGCATTGGCCCAGACAATGCGGCCGGTCGCATTCATGCGCCAGGCCGGATAGGGCGCACGTTCCAGCGTATCGAGAATGGCAATCGGATCGGCTTCCAGCTGGCGGCGGGCATCTTCAACCCGGCCCCGTGCTTTTGATTCATCCAGTCCGCGGATCGTCGCATCCGACAGCCACAGCACGAGTTGCGAGCCGGCGGCGCGGGCATAGGCTTCCAGAAAACGGCCTTCCGGGCCAATAATGGTGATTGAAAACGGTCGCCCATCGCCAATCAGCTCGGCAAAGCGGCGACGCAAAGTGGTGTCATCCCCTCCCGCAGACCGGCCTTCATAATCAGCCACGCCTTCCAGAAGCAGACCGGCAGGATTAGGCCCGTCACTGGCTTCGGCAAATTTCAAAAGGCTGGCCAGCGCCGTCGGTGAGCC
>BQJI01000242.1 GCA_021604625.1 Hyphobacterium sp.
GTGCGCTCGGTTGTGACCCAGCCCAGCGCGGCTTCGACGATAAAGCTGGTTTCATTGCAGATATCAGCCGCCCGCGCGGGCGCGACCACTGCCGAGAACCACAGGGCCAACAGGAAAGTCACTCTCAAGATCATGGTGACAGTCTAACCTGAAAAATCGGGAGTAAATGCGGCAATCGCATCGCGCAGATCGTTGAGCCCGGTTTTTTTCGCGGAAGAGGTCGGAATGATTTCCGGGAAAGCGGCCGGTCGCTTGGCAAGCTGCTGTAATGTGGTTGAAGACATGGTCTCCAGCTGCCCCGGTTTGAGCTTGTCGGCCTTGGTCAACACAATCTGATAACTGACCGCCGCTTCATCCAGCCCGTCCATCATCAGCCGGTCGGCGGGCTTCAGTCCATGGCGGGCATCAATCAACACATAGACACGTTTGAGATTCGGACGACCTTTCAGGAAAGCTTCGGTCAGCCGGGTCCAGATTTCGGCGGTCTTCTTGGGCGCCTTGGCAAAACCGTATCCGGGCAAATCGACCAGATGAATCGCATCCGCAAGATTGAAGAAATTCAATTCCCGCGTCCGTCCCGGATCACCCGAGGCGCGCGCCAGTTGCTTGCGATTGGTGAGCGCGTTTATCAGGCTGGACTTGCCGACATTCGAGCGTCCCCAGAATGCGACTTCCGGCAGGTTGGGCGGTGGCAGGCCATCCAGGTCAACCGCGCCTTTCATGAACTCGCAAGGGCGGGCAAAAAGCGCGTTGCCGCGCCCGGAGCTGTGGCGTCCGGGCTCGGCGGTCAGCTTGCTTCTCCACCGCGATTGGTGAGTTTCTTGACCAGCTTGTCGAGCTGGGTCTCAACGCCCTGACGGCGCATGATGATGTATTGCTGAACCACGGACAGGAAGTTGTTCCACGCCCAGTAAATCACCAGACCGACGGCAAATTTCGCCAGAATGAAGGTGAAGACCAGTGGCAGGAAGGCGAAAATCCGCGCCTGCATCTTGTCCGGTGGTGGCGGGTTCAGCGATTGCTGTGCCCACATGGTGATACCCATGAGAATGGGCCAGGCGCCAATGGCCAGGGTTGTTCCCAGTAGCGGCAGGTTGGACGGATCGTACGGCAGAAGGCCGAACAGATTCCACAGGCTGGTCGGATCGGGTGCAGCCAGATCCTGAATCCACCCGGGGAAGGGCTGGTGCCGGATTTCGAGCGTCACAAACAGGGTTTTATAGAGCGCAAAGAAAACCGGTATCTGGAACAGGATCGGTAGACACCCGGCCAGCGGATTGACTTTTTCGCGCTGGTACAGGGCGATGGTTTCCTGTTGCTGCTTTTGCTTGTCGTCCGCATAGCGTTCGCGGAGTTCCTGCATTTTCGGCTGCAGGTTTTTCATCTTCGCCATCGACACATAAGCGCGATTGGCGAGCGGGAAGAAGATCAGCTTTACAAGGACAGTCACGGCCAGAATGGCAAAGCCGATGCCGCCAAGGAATCCGGCAAAGGTATGCAGAAGCCAGAAATAGGGTCGGGTCAGGAACCAGAACATGCCCCAGTCAACGGCCATGTCGAAGCGGGAAATGCCGAGGTCTTCCTCATAGGCCTGAAGCAGGTCGACGCGCTTGGCACCGGCAAAAATCCGACCCGTGGTTTCCAGCGTTCCGTAGGCCGGAATCTCGACCGGCTGAGTGACATAGCCGGACTGGAAAGTGTCATCGCCCTGACGGCCGATCAGGCGGATCGAGCCTTCAAATTCCATGGTCTGGTCGGGAATGACCGCTGCCATCCAGTATTTGTCGGTAATGCCCATCCAGCCGCCAATGCCGGAGCGATCTGTCTCGTCACCGGCATCCATCGAGCGGTATTTCTCGTCGAGGATATTGGTGCCGACGACGCCGATCGGGCCTTCATGAAGGATGAAAAACGGGTTCCAGGGTGCGGGCGGTTCACCATCGCGGCGAACGCGCGCAAAACGCGACAGGCTGGCGGTCTGGCCTGACGTGTTCTCGATCACGTCGGCATAGGTGAACATGTAATCGTTATCGAGCGAGATCGTGCGGCGGAAAACAAGGCCGTCCTGACCTCTATATTCCAGAACGATGGGCGTTTCCGGTGTCAGCTGGTTTCCGGACACCAGTGTCCAGTTGGCGTTGAAGCCGGGGGCATCAGACGGGCCAGAGCCCAGCGCCTGCCAGCCATCCTGCGCGTAAAAGGCATTGGCACCATCGCGCTGGCGGAGAAACTCGACCGGTGTTTCATCGTCGACATCGGTGTCATAGCGTTCCAGTCGCAATTCATCGATGCGTGTGCCGGTCAGGGAGAGCGAACCGGTGACGGCTTCGCTGACAATCTGGATACGTTGTTCTTCGGTCGTAGTAGGCGTTTGCGTTGCGGCGGCGTTGGAATTTGCGGCCAGCTCGGTCAATTCGGATTGAACGGCTTCCGATTGTTCAACGATACGTTCGGCCTGCCGACGCTCATTCATCGGGCCAAGAACGAAGATCTGATAGGGAATCAAGATCGCAGCAGAAATTACTACGGCGAGGATAATGTTGCGATTGTCGCCCATGAGGGGGTGTCCCGATCCGCTTTAGTCGTCTTTATCGTCCGAAGCCGGACGGGCGAGGGTTTGCAGCGCCGATTGCACATCGTCAAGTAAGCGTAGCCATGCCTTCTTGCCAGTGGTTACGCGCGCGACGAACACATAGTCGTTTCCGGCCTGTCCGTAGAGCGGCAATAGCAGCCTGGCTGCTTCTCTGAGGCGGCGCTTGGCGCGGTTGCGAATGACGGCATTGCCAATCTTGCGGGTGGCGGTGAAGCCGACGCGAATCGCGTCATCGGGGCAGTGTCCGTCTCGCGCCTGAATGACAACGCCGGACCGCACGGCTTTCCGGCCCTGGGCCACATACAGAAAATCCCGCCTGACAAGCAGGCGGGACATCTTCATTTCCGTCTCGCGAATGGCGATCAGGCTGACAGCCGCTTGCGGCCTTTGGCACGACGGCGGGCCAGAACCTGACGGCCGGCTTTGGTAGCCATACGGGCGCGGAAGCCGTGCCGACGGCTACGAACGAGCTGGGACGGTTGGAATGTACGTTTCACGGGCGCGCTCCACTATATGGGCAAATCTCAAGAGGCGCGGTCATTACGCGACGAAATTGGGGTCGTCAAGGGCGTATCCCTTGCTTGTTCAGCGGGCCGGGGTGGGCTATCGGCTAAGGGGACACAAGAT
>BQJI01000243.1 GCA_021604625.1 Hyphobacterium sp.
GATAGGCAATGATCGCCAGCGTTTCGAGCCCGGCATCAGACAATTTACGCGGTTCTTCGCGAATGTCCTCAAGCAAGCTGCGCAAATCCGGCGCGGTTTCAAATCGCCACCGTCCACCGACCTCGCTCAGATTAACCCCGCGATCTGCATATTCGACCTGCAAGGTCGTCAACAGGGATTCAATATCGCTTTCCGCCAGTAAACGCGTTTGCAACGTTTCGATATCAAGCGGCTCCGTCGCCGCGAACAGCAAGGCTTCCATCCGGCGCAATCGCTCTTTCTCGGCATTGACAGCCAGGCGCGGACCTTTTTCATCGCTACCGGTTTCAACCGCCCCCTGACGCTCCGCGCGTACGCGAAGCTTTTCGATGGCCTCATTGATGGGGTCGATCTTGTCGGTCATGTCTTCGGCTTGTCCTTTGTGCCTCTGACTTCAATCGGATCATAGGCTTTCGCCTGACGCAATTGGGCGTGGCCGTCTTTTGTGACTTCCAGCGCAGCAAGTGTCGAGCTGGCGAGCACGGACCGGCGCGGCGGCGGGTTGTGTCCGAGCTCCTCATCCGTAGGCAGCAAGCTGTCGAGTGATTTCCACGCCTTCACTTCCGGCAAAATTCGCTCCAGCCGCGTACGCGCACTATCCAGCGCATAGACTTTCGGCAATTCGGGCCGATAGTTTTCACGGATGGTCGCCTGTCGTCGTCGGGAATACGCTCCAAGCAAGTCATAGAGCTTGGCTTCGTATTTCGACGCACGCAGCGTCCGCACACCTTCCGGCATGCCGCGTGGAAACACGTCGCGTTTCAGCAATCGCCCGGCAAAGACCGCTTGTCCGGCGGCGCGCATCGCATCCAGGCGGCGAAGCCGGAAAGCCAGCGCTGCCGCCATTTTCTCCGGTTCGATCTCGTCATCATCTTTTGCGGGTTTCGGTAAAAGTAATCGCGATTTGAGGTAAGCCAGCCAGCTCGCCATAACGAGGTATTCCGCGGCAAGATCAAGGCGTTTGCGAGCCGCATGAACAAAGGCCAGATATTGTTCAGCCAGTTCCAGAATCGAGAGCTTGGCAAGATCGATTTTTTTCTTGCGCGCCAGCGCCAGCAACAGGTGCAGCGGCCCCTCATAGCCATCAAGATCAACAATCAGGGCTTCATGATCGGCGTCTTCTGCGGCCTCAAACGGCAGGTCTTCTTCAAAATCGTCGTTCATTCCGGCACCCGTTCGAGCAAGGCGTCCAGTTTGGCCAGCCCCCGGTGTGCGTCGAATGCTTCCAGCCTGTCCCGGGCGGCTTCGGCCCGCGATATCCGCGCCTCCACTTTACCGTCGATTTCCGGCAATCGGTTGGCAACAGCCTGCATTTCCCGGCGATTTCCATTGCAATGTAAAACCACATCGCATCCGGCCTCCAGTGATCGCGTCGTCCGGTCTTCGAACGATCCCGTCAGAGCGCGCATGGACAAGTCATCGGTCATGATCAAGCCATCAAATCCAATGTCATTGCGAACAAAATTCAGGGCCGCCGTCGACATTGTTGCGGGCAATTCGGGGTCCAGCGCGTCATAAACGATATGCGCCGTCATCCCCATCACGGCTTCATTGAGCGCCACAAATGGCGCAAAATCGGTGTCACGCAACACATCCAGCGTCTCGCTTACCCTGGGCAATTGGAAATGGCTGTCAGCGTCGGCACGCCCATGCCCGGGAAGGTGTTTTACGACCGGCGCAACCCCGCCTGCAATCAATCCATCCATCGCCGATTGGCCCAGCGCCGCAATCATCTCGACATCCGCACCGAAAGCGCGATCGCCGATCACCGCATCGGCGCCCTCAATGGCAAGGTCAAGACAGGGCGCACAATCGGCATCAATTCCGCTGGCCCGAAGCTCGTGCGCGATAAGTCGATGGTTTACCCAGACCGCTTCCCTGGCGGCTTGCGGATCGATGGCGAACAATTTGCCAAACCTGTCGGCCGGCGGTGCCTCGCGCCATTGCGGCGCTCTCAATCTCTGGACCCGGCCACCTTCCTGATCGATGAAGACAGGCGCTTCCCGGCCCACCACATCGCGGAGCGACACGCAAAGCCGTGCCAGTTGTTTGGGGCTCTCAACATTGCGGGCAAACAGAATGAAGCCCCATGGATTGGCGTCGCGGAAAAAATCCCGCTCATTGTCGTCCAGTCTCGGACCTTTCAGCCCGAAAATCGCGGGCCGGGCGCTCATCTGCGCGTGGCGTAGCAGTCCTGCCCGCGCCCCTGTAACGCCGAACAAAATGCCGCTGCTTCATCCCGCCCGGCAAAAGCCGATATGCGCAGGCGATGATAGGTGCCGCGGCCTTCGATTTCGGCAGACTGTATGTCCGGCGATGCGCCGGCTGCGATATCGGAATACCCGGTGATGAAATTGACCCAGGCGCTTTCTGCCTCTTCCTCGGTGCGGAAAGAGCCGATTTGTACCACCCAGCTGCCATCCGCTGTCGGCGACGGTATCGACACGGCCGCAATAATTTCTTCGGCCGGAGGCGGCGTTGGTGGTGGCGGCGTCGGATCGGGGGTCACGCGTTCGGGCGGCGTTGTTTCCGGCGGGGGCGTGGTTTCGGCGACGGGCGGTTCGCGGTCGCGTTGATCGTCGGTTTGATCCGGCGTCGTCTCTTCAAGACGCAAGGCCGGGCGGTTATTGTCCGATACCGGTTCTTCCGGCGCCGGGCGCGGCGTTGTTTCCTCGGTAGTGCCATTGCCGGAAATCCGGTCATAGGCATCAATTTCAAGATCCGGCGTCTCCGTGCCACCCGGGTCTGCAGGGCGTTCTCGGTAGGGCGTGGAATCCGCCACGATACGCGGCGGATCATCACGGTCGCGCACGCCTTGTTGATAAGCGCTCCAGACCACGGCGATAAACAGCACGAAAACCGCCGCTGCTGTGGTCAGCAACAATGGACCGCGGCGCGAATCCTCGCGCGCATCGAAACCCTCATCATCGTCGATGTCGTCCGGGTGATAATCGTCGTCGCGATCGCTCATTGCGTTCCATTTCTGCTGGCCGAATCAGCTGACCCCGCAAAGAATAGCACCAAGACACGGCAATCGCGGCGGTCAGAAGTAGCCTTGAACTGTGAATAACCGGCGATGCTCCTCCAGAGCGTACCGGTCCGTCATTCCGGCAATATAGTCACACACCAGCCGCGCGAGTTCCACACTTCCCGGCTC
>BQJI01000244.1 GCA_021604625.1 Hyphobacterium sp.
ATCGCTTCCGCCGGGGTGGTCACCACCGCCCCTTCAATGAAGTCGGAATCCCGGGCGTGCGGATCATGGAAGTCCATGAGCATTATGACCGCCAGCATCAGGATTTGCGCAATGAGGATGGCCGTCACTATGGCGACACCATAGAATTTGTTGATTTCGACTATGCCGCAAAGCTGACATCACTGAACGCGGCGGCGCTGGCGATGATGGCGGGCGCCCCGCCTTTCCCGGCCAATGTCGAGAGTGAAGGTGCCGTGTCACCGGACACGACGCTGCGCTGGTCGGCACCTGATGTCGATCAGGCCGAAAATCTCGCGGGATATCGCATTTACTGGCGCTATACCGACCAGTCACAATGGCAATATTCACGCTATGTCGGCAATGTCACCGAATACACGCTGGAAAATGTCGTCATCGACAATTTCTATTTCGGCGTCGCCTCGGTGGCACACGATGGTTCGGAAAGCCCGGTTGTTTTCCCGGGCGTCATGGGCAGTTTTGGAGAATAATCACTCCCGCCCGCCGACCACATAATCACGCGTCGCTTCGCTCAGAACGTCGGCCTGTGTCCACGGGAAATTGCGCAGCTCCATGCGCACGAAGTCATCTGCCTGATCGGCATAATGCGGCGAAGTTTCATCCAGCGTCGCCGATCCGAATTGATGGATGGAGCGGCTGCGCAATTGGCCGTCTGGCATCCACTCGACGGCCATGATGTAGGTATCGCCAGCCACGCCGACAAAACGCCCGTCCTCGTCCAGTGCGTCGCAACCGCAATAGATCGCCCGCAAAATGTCCGGCCCGCCATCAATCGGCAGATCGACATCACCGCGCACATGGCGGTTGATGTCACCCCAGGCCGGGTCCAGCCGCCCATGATGCGCCATCAGGTCTTCAGCAGAGACCCGCAGCGCCTCGACCGGATCACAGGTGAAGGGGCGCGTGTCGTGTCGGTTGACGATGCATTTGATGGCAGTCAGCACACCCAGTGCAGCCGACGTGTTCGCGATGTCGGTTGAATAATCCCACGCGCTCAGAACGCCCTGTGCTTCGATCAGGAGCGGTTCGTCATCCAGATCCATTGCGACAAGCTGGCTGACCAGACGCACGACCGGTGAATCCGGTGCATAGTTGAGGTCAAATTTGTAACCCAGCAATTCTGAGTCTGTGATGGACGTGTCCGCAATCAGGAGCGGCAGGATGCGTTGGCCGCGATTGGTCATTTCGGTTTCGATCCCGAAACTTGCCGGATAATCAGCCGGGTCCAGATCATCACTCGGATCCGAAGCGCGGAACGGTGTATTGTTGGAATTGGCCACAAAACCGGAGGCCGGATCGAGCAGTAGCGGCAAGTCTTCGAATGCGGCGTATTCCGACCAGATCAGAGCGGAGTTGTCACCGGACAGGTATTCGCGCCAGTCATAGCCGTCCACGCGCACCGGCATGCGGGCATTATAGAGATAGGCGATATGGCCCTCGCGATCAGCATAGACGGTGTTGAGGCTGGTGATCGCCCGCATTTCCATCGCGGTGCGCCATTCGCTCCAGTTTTCCGCGCGGTTCATCCGATACCATTGCTCCACGCCGCGCACCTCATCGGACCCTGAATACCGGATGGCGTAGGTGCCGTGCGGACGCCGGACGACCGGACCATGCGCCGACCAGAGCAGTTCGCGATTAAAGACCCAGGAAAACGGCCCGAACAGACGCACCCGCAACGCCGCAGTGCCGGTTTCGAATTCCGTCCATTCGCCATCCAGCCAGTACTGGTTTTCATTTTCCGGATTGACCTCCAGCACATAGATGTCGGCAAGGTCTGGCGCATTGACGGTGTGCGCCCATCCCAGATTTTCGTTATGTCCGTGCAGGACGAGCGGCGCACCGGGGAAGGTGCCGCCCGCCGCATTCCAGCCCTCTTCGCTATGCAGCCCGATCTCATACCAGGCGACCGGGCCGGTGAAGGGTTGGTGGGAATTGATGATCAGCCGAGTTGCACCATCATCCGAGCGCGAGGGCGCAACGGCAATCGCGTTGGAGCCCAGCTCAGGATTTTCTCCGTCAATCATCTGAAAGGCTGTATCGGTACTGCCAATCGAAATCGTGCGTTGGCGCTCATCGGCGAAAAGCTCGCCGAGGTCAGCATCCAGCCCGTACATGAAGGGGGTACGCAGTACAAAGCCGGCGACAACATCCCGGCCAGTCACGGGTAGAGCGCCGGGCCGAACGCGGTCGTGATGCTCCAATGCCCAGGCATTCATGCCATGCGCATAGGCTTCGACCATCGCGCGCGTCTCCGCCGTCAGTTCCGACGCATAGCGCGCCTCGACCGTTTCGCGGACGCGCAAAAGCTGAACAATGTAATCGGTCGGTGCCGCCGATTGCCCCTCATATCGTGCGAGATTTCCACGCGCTGCGATCAGCGTGGTCTCGATCGTTTCCCAATCGTCTTCCGCATGCGCCCACGCCAGTCCATAGGCCACATCTCCATCGGTGTTGCCGTAAATATGTGGCACCCCGAAACCGTCGCGAATGATGCGCGCGGAATACTGTGCGGCCTGTTCACGAATGGCGGCTTCATTGACGTCTGGTGCCGCAGGTGTCCAGGCCATCACGGCCAATATCAGAACAGCCAGTCCCACAACGCCACCAGCGATTGAAAGCCATTTTACCATGTCATCCCCCAAGGATCAGAATGAGCCCGCCAGCCAAGCGATATAGGCGACATAAAGCGCCAGAAGCAGCGCCCCTTCGCGGCGATCAACGCGTTGGCCCGTAAAGGCGAAGACCAGCAACATCGCGGTCGCCGCAATCATCACCCAGATATCCTGCCCGAGAATGCGTGCCGGCGTATCCAGTGGCCGCACCAGCGCGGTGGCACCGAGTATTCCGACGGCATTGAAAATATTCGAACCGATGACATTGCCGAATGCGACATCGCCTTGCCGACGCAGAGCCGCCGCGATCGTCGCCGCCAGTTCGGGCAGGGAGGTGCCAACCGCGACAACCGTCAGGCCGATGATTGCCTCGGGCACGCCAAAAGCTGTCGCAATACTGATCGAGCCTGTAACCAGCAGGCGCGCGCCGATCAACACGCCGGCAAGTCCGCCGATGAAAAACAGGATGGAAAGCCAAAGCCGCGTCGGCGC
>BQJI01000245.1 GCA_021604625.1 Hyphobacterium sp.
GGCGTCGATCATGTTCGGGGCTTCAACCCGCCCCATCAGGACCTGCCCGCCCAATAATCGCCAGGGCTTGTCTGCGGCCGCGCCGAACGCGTCGGCAATCTGCCCGATTTGTGTTTCTCCCAGTAATTCACGATCGTCCCGTCCGATCTCGGTCGCGCGCCATTCGGCCACTGCGCGCTGATTGGCGGGATCGGCGGGGTCGGCATCATCAGCGACCGGAAAGTCCGAAAAATCCATGGGTTGATGGCGCACGGCAAAGCGGGATTCTGTGATTGCCAATGTTGCCAGATCGCCGATTTCCACTATCCGCGCGAGACCGATCTGGTCGTCCGGTTCGCGCGTCGGATTCCAGTCATGATAGGCGAGCAGGGCATTGTGAACGCGTTCGCGATAATCGCCTTCACCGTCGTTGTGGTTTTCTGCGCCGGCCGACCAGGCGTCATTGGCGACTTCATGGTCATCCCAGATCATGAACCAGGGCGCGGCGGCATGCGCCGCCTGAAGGTCCGGATCGGTTTTGTAGAGCGCATGACGGCAGGCGTAATCGCCATAGGAATTCAGTTCGTGGAGCGGATCGACGACACGGTCGAGGCGCTCGGCGTCCTCGGACGCAAACCCGTCAGCGGAATACTCATACAGATAATCGCCCAGATGCAGCACCAGATCGAGATCAGGTGTATCGGCCAAAGCGCGATAGGCGTTGAAATATCCCGCCGGATAGTTTGAACAGGAACACACCGCCATGTTGAAACGCGCCACCTGACCTTCAGGCAGCGTCCGCGTGCGCCCGACAGGCGAGGCATGATCATTGAACAACATGCGGTAAAAATAGGTGGTCGCGGGCTGGAGCCCGGTCGCAATTGTCTTGAACGTCGAAATGGCGTTGCTGGTGATGTAGTTGCGCTGTTCGCGCTCTTCGAAAACGATGTCCTCGAACGCTTCGTCACGCGCCAGCTGGAAAATATACTCGCCGCCGGCATCGTCGGTTATGGCGGTCCACAGCACGACGCTGGTCTGGTCGGGCTCACCGGATGCGACGCCGTGGCGGAACGGCCCGGTGGGCGGCTCCGGTTCGGGACGGCGCGGGCCGGACGAGCAGGCAGATGCGGCGAGTGCCAGGCCAGATGCTCCGAACAGAGCGCCGCGACGGGTGATTTTTATCGACATGTCCGGGTCCTAGTTTTCGGGGGTCAATGTCAGCACGCGAACGCCATCGGGAGCCGTGTCCGGCGCCCAGTCGGTGCGCATTTCAAAACTTTCACCCGCAGCCCACATGGGTGCGAGATCGCGATAATGATCCGACCATGGATGTCCCGACTGTCCAGGAGCATGCATGAAGCGCGAGCTGTCGAGGTCCGACAAGTCGTAAATCGCGCGAAGCGATGGCCCGTGGAAGACATCGAACGTCCCGGCGCGAACCGAATAGACGGCGACATTGACGGTGGAGCTGTCGCCGCCGACGGGCTGGCGAACCGTGAACCAGTCGTCGAGCAGTGGAAGGCCGGAATTGGTAAAGACCGGATGGTCAAAAACCGCCTGATGCGCCGCGCCCCACGTCCAGTTTTCAATGTCCGGGCCATAAGCCTCGACGCCGCGTTCCATTGCCGTATCAAGCGCCCGACCGAGCATGTCCGGACAAGTTTCGATTTCAGCAGTCCCGATGTCGTCGCACCAGTCCGCGTCATCTGCGATCAGGACGTTCTCGGTGAAGACGCGCCGCGTTCCGAGATGGCGTTCAAATTGATCGCCGAGATCGTCGCTATAGATGGCTTCGGCAATATCCCGATACCAGAGGGAATAAATGAGCGGTTCGGACCGAAGCGGCCCCATATCGCCCTCCCAATCCCGGATCAGCGACAGTGCGCTTCTGCCAAGTTCGGTCTGCGGCTCGGCAGCGCGAAGTGCAGGCAGGATGCGCTGAATCTGAGCCGACACCTGGTCCATCTGGATATCGTGGAAGCTTTCCGGCGTGTGGAGATCGACGGCATCCAGACGCTGCTCGATTCGCTCGGCACGATAGGCGGCATAGCTGCCCGGCGTGTCATAGCTATAATTGTCCGGCACGATGCGGTTATTGCCCGATGCGATCCGCCCGGATGCCGGGTTTCCAACGCGCGGCAAGTCGTCATAGGGCACATAGCCGACCCAGTTTCCGTCCTCGTCCCGGATCGGTAACAGGCCCGGCGTCGTGTATCCGATTGTGCCGTCGACATTGGCATAGTGCATGTTCTGCATTGGCGCCGTGAAGCCTTCACCGGCTGCGACAAATTCGTCGAAAGACTGCGACAGCATCAGATTATAGGAGACGCTGGCGACCTGATTGGACCTATCCAGCGCGGTGGAGACCAGAACGACATCCTGATCCCCGAACACATCCAGATTGAAATAATCCGGATCCAGAACCGGGCCATTATCGGTATCGCGCAGTGTGAGGGTGACATCATCGCCGCCGCGTACGTGAATGATTTCGGTGCGCTCGCGCGTTTGCAACGTGCCCGGCGTGTGCGGCACCATGTCGATCACATCAAACCCGGTATTGGTGAAGCCCCAGGCCGAGACCTGATTGCGGCCCAGAACCACCAGCGGCGATCCGGCAATGGTCGCGCCCACAACCGCGCCCTGTGGCAGATTCAGGCGGGCGAAATACCAGATGCCCGGCGCGCCAAGCGAAAGGTGGGGATCATTCGCCAACAGGGGCTGGCCGGTCGCTGTATGCTCACCCGACAGCACCCAGGCATTGGAGCCATCGTCAAAATCCGGCTGGGCTTCAGTGGTCGGATCAACAGGCGTCTCGGCCGGTTCGAAATCCTCGGCCTGAAGCATGGTCGGCGCCCAATCGGGATAGCCGGGCAGGAATTCGGAGAGACGTTCGGGCGTCAGGATGTTGGCGAGTTCGCGGCGCGCGACTTCCTCGCCTTCGCCAGCGGCCAGGCTGTCGGCCATGTAAACAACGACGGCCATGGAATCGTGTAATTCCCAGGCTTCAGGTGTGGCCTGCAGGAACAGATATTCCGGTGGATAATGTCCTTCGGCCAGGCGCGCATTGACGCCCGCCGTATAGGCTTCTGCCGCGATGCGGAATTCCG
>BQJI01000246.1 GCA_021604625.1 Hyphobacterium sp.
GTCGGGTGTCCCCATGAAGGCAAGGCGAAGGGTCATGCCCGGGTTTCAACCAATCCCGCGCGCAAGATCAAGTCATATCCGCCGTCAGTCTTCAAATCCCCACGGCGCGGGTGGCGGTGTCACCGGATTGGACAGGTCAAACACGGCCCGGAAAGTGCGCCCCGGACGATCCAGCCCATAGGTAAAGGTATCGCCTTCAATCTCCATCACCCATGTGTTCTGGGCAGAATCCGGAATACCCTCCGCGACAAAAAGATCGCGGCTGAATTCGTCGGCCGGAAATTCGATCCGCGTCGCGGTCACTGTGGACGAATCGCCGCCATACTGGGTCAGCACATCTTCCGATCCGTCGTCATGGCGATGATCATGTTTCAGGCGATAGCCGTCATCTGTGCGGGTGACCACCCAGGTCCGCGAACGATCCTCGCCAACATGCAACGGAATACGGATTTCATCGTCCGAACATTCACGCACATGCATGACCAGCGTCTGGCTGGCCCAGTCCGCATCGCGCGGGTCATCGCTGCCGAGCTGGCCTTCGAAAGCCTGCCCGCAATAGGCGGATATTTGCGTGAAGAGCGTGTCGGGCTGCGCGGATTGCGAACAGGCCGACATCAGGGCCGCACCACAGACGACAATACCGATACGGGTTTTCATGATTCAATTTCCTCCCATTGCGCACGGCGCAATTCCATCACCAGACAGTCATCATCGCCGAAACGGCGCGGTCCGACATCCACAAAACCCAGTCGCCGGTAAAAGCGGATGGCGGCGACATTAATCTGCAGGGGGTCAATCAGGATGTTGGCGACAGACGGGTCGGCAAAACTGCGCGAAATCGCCTGCTTCATCATCGGCGTCCCGAAACCCTTGCCAAGGTCGTTTTCTTCGCCAATCCAGATATCGATGGCGCGCTGACCCGGCGCACAATTGCCCCAGTAATGCGTTTCCTCTCGGGCCGGATCAATAATCTGGACCACACCGATAGCGCGCCCATCGACCTCGCCGATCAGAATCTCGATCCAGTCTTCCGTACGACTGATTTCCTCCGCCCAGTCTTCCTGGTCATCGGGATCAAGCGGCTCATCCGGGTTGAAACCGGTGCACCATTTCACATGAGGTTTGGTATCCCAGTATTCCAGCAGGGCGACATCATCGAGAGTCGCCGGACGCAGGATCAAGCCGCGTCGTCCTGCTCGCGCTGTTTGACCAGCTTCTTCACTTTCTGGACTGCACGCTGGCGCTTCAATCGCGACAAATGGTCGATGAAGAGCACGCCCTCCAGATGGTCCATTTCATGCTGGATGCAGACGGCGAACATGCCTTCGGCAATCTCGCTTTGCGGCTTGCCGTCATAGTCGAGATAATCGATCTGCACGCGGTCCGGACGTTCGACCTCGTCAAAATAGGCCGGAACCGACAAACAGCCTTCTTCATAGGGCAGTCTGTTATCGGATGGATCGGAGAGCACCGGATTGACGAAATAGCGCGGATTGCGTTCGCCCTTGCCCCAGTCCAGATCCATGACGATGACCCGCTTCGGGATGCCCACCTGAATCGCGGCGAGACCGATACCGTCCGCCGCATACATCGAATCCAGCATGTCATCCATCAATGAGCGAAGCTCCTCGTCGACGGTCGCGACAGGTTTCGACACTTTTTTCAGGACCGGATCGGGAACGGTGAGTATTTCGCGGACAGCCATAGGGGTTAAGTATGCGAGGCGTTGAAAATCTTCAAGTCTCGTCTGTGTCCGGGCTTTCAATCGCAGGCATGTCCCCGTCATCTTCGACCGCCGCATCAAGAAACGAGTCCGGAAGGGATTTTTTGGTCTGCGCGCCCAGATCCTTGAGCATTTCGGTCTGGCGGATCACATTGCCGCGCCCGGATGACAAACGGTTCTTCGCTTTCGACCAGGCATCATGTGCCTGATCCAGCCGGTACCCGACGCCGTCCAGTTCTTCCACGAAGCCGACAATCTTGTCGTAAAGCTGTCCGGCACGGTCCGCGATTTCACGCGCATTCTGATTTTGCCGGTCAATCGTCCAGAGATTTTGAACGGTGCGCATCGCCATCATCAGATTGGTCGGCGTGGCGATCATGATGTCACGTTCCCAGGCGAACCCGGCAAGGTCCGGATCGCTTTGAAAGGCCAGACTCGCCGCGCCTTCCAGCGGAATGAACATCAGGGTGAAACTGACGCCTTCATAGAGTTTCGGATAATCCTTCTCGTGAAGGCTTTTTATATGTGCCCGAATGGAGGCCAGGTGCTGTTTCAATGCCGCATCCCGTTCGTCATCCGTCTCTGCATTCACGCATTTTTCAAACGCTTTCAGACTGACTTTGGAATCAATCACCAGACGCTGATTGCCGGGCATGTCGACGACCACATCCGGCCGCAGCCGTGCACCCTCGGCATCCGTTTCGCTTTGCTGGGTATGAAACTCCTGGCCTTCCCGCAGACCGGCTTTCTCCAGAATGCTGGTCAGGATCAGCTCGCCCCAATCGCCCTGCATTTTCGACGAGGATCGCAGCGCATTCGCCAGATTGGTGGCGTCCTCGGACATCTGCCGGGCGTCCTTGTGAAGGATTTGAACCATGCGATCGAGGGATGAGGTCTGTTCGACGCGCTTTTCCGAATCGTCCTCGACCTTCTTCTTGAAGTCCTTCAATTGCTCCCGCAGCGGATTGAGCATCTTGTCGAGCGATTCCTTGCTCGACTTGCTCAATTCCTCACCGCTGGCTTTGAGAATTTCACTGGCTGTGACCTTGAAGGTCTCTTTCAGCTGTTCGCGGGCTTTCTCCAGATCGGCGAGCTTTTCCGCATGATGGCGTTCCGAAGCCTTCAACTCGGCATCGAGGCCGGCCAGTCGGTTTTCCGCCGCCTCGCGGGCCTGATTGGCCAACGCCAATGCCGCCTCGGCCTCGCCCAATTCCAGTTCCAGCCGATCCGCGATAACCGCCTTGGCCTGAGCCACTTTCAGCTCTTTTTCCAGACGATTATTGGCACGGCGGCTGGCCAGCCACAGCACGAAAA
>BQJI01000247.1 GCA_021604625.1 Hyphobacterium sp.
GCCACGGCGGAACCGGGCCTGGACCAGCCGGTCGCCGGGACGGGCGAGTATGGAGAAAGTGCGCGGTGAAATCTCGACATAGACGGGACCAGCATAACCGGCGGGTGTCTGGTCGAAGGCATGGCCGTGATCGGAAATGACGCGGGTGAAAACATCGATGCGGCCGGTCGAGCTTTTCGGATTCATCGTGGCGCTGATATCATCGGGCAGGGCCAGGCTTTCCATCAACGGCACCAGATAAACACATCCGGTTTCAAGCACGGCGCCATCGGTCAGATCCAGCGCATGCATGACCACGCCCGATTCCAGCACATCCTCGATGCTGCGGGCTTTTCCGGGCAGGAAGCTGGCGCGCAATCGGTAAGCGGTCTGGCCCAGTCGCAAATCCAGACTGGCGGGCTGGATCTGGCCGTCGGCAACCGGTTCGCTGGTCGAGACCGCGCCCGTTTCGATCAGGGCGCCAATTTCCGTGTCGGGCAATATGCCGGCAGTGCTCATGAAGGGTTTCCGTACAGGACGTGCGTGTCGATGTCATGGTTAGGCGAAATTTGCAGCGCAAGAAAGAGCGCAAAGCGGGGCTTGAGCCGCGCGCCAATCGGGTGGATCATTGTGCCGGGCCATGAAACCGGGATTGCCGCAATGTATGAGAAAGAAACCCAGGGCGTTTTCATTCGCGTTCTCCCCGATTTCCTCGACGATCAGTCTGATCCCGTCGGCGGCCGTTTCATGTGGTCGTATACGGTGGAAATCGAGAATCGCGGCGAAGCGACCGTGCAATTGATTTCCCGGCACTGGGCGATCACCGATGCCAATGGCAAGGTTGAATTTGTGCGCGGACCGGGCGTGATTGGCGAACAACCGGTAATCAAACCCGGTGAAAAATTCTCTTACACTTCCGGCGCACCGCTGGAAACGCCGTCCGGCTTTATGAGTGGCAGCTATGAGATGAAGCTGGAAACCGGCGGCAGCTTCAATGCCGACATCCCGGCGTTTTCACTCGACAGTCCTTATGACCATACTTCTGTTCACTAATCGGATAGACAGGCAATCATGAGCTCATCCGTCCGATCCGTCCTGTTTGTGCTGGGCATAATGGTGGCGAGCTTGTCTGCGGCCATGCTGATCCCGGCCCTGATCGACAGGTATGCCGGCGAGGAAGCCAGTTCGCGAGCGTTTTTCTGGTCATCGGTCTGGGGTGGTTTTCTGGGGCTGGCGGTGGCGCTGGCGGTGAAAACAGATAATGGCAAGCTGACCACACGGTCGGCGTTTCTGGTGACGGGCGGGTCGTGGCTGGTGCTGGCGGTCTTTGCGGCACTTCCCTTGCGATATGGCGGTCATGATCTGAGCTGGACTGACGCGTTGTTTGAAGCCATTTCCGGACTGACGACGACGGGCGCGACCGTGGTCACCGAGCTGGACGGGCGGGCGCCGGGATTTTTGATGTGGCGGGCCATCCTGCAATGGATTGGCGGCATCGGGATCATCGTGACCGCGATGGCAATCTGGCCGTTGCTCGGTGTGGGTGGCATGCAGCTATTCCGTATTGAATCAACGGATTCATCTGCGGAAAAAGTTCTGCCGCGTGCCGTGCAGATCGCGACGGCCATATCGCTGATCTATCTGGCGCTGACGCTGGCCTGCGTTATCGCCTATTCGGTGGCGGGCATGAATGGATTTGATGCCATTGCCCATGCGATGACCACAATTGCTACCGGGGGCTATTCCACCCGCGATGCGTCCATCGGAGCGTTTTCTGGTGGCAATGCGGATTATGTGGCCATGGTTTTCATGTTGTTGGCAGCCTTGCCTTTCGTCAGTTATCTGATGCTGGTGCGCGGCCACCCATCCACGCTGTGGCGGGACCCGCAGGTTCAGGGGTTTTTTCTGGTCGTGGTGATCGCCATTCTGGCGATGTCGGTTTTCGTGGTCGCGTCTGATCTATATGCGCCCGGTGCCGGCATTCGAACGGCAGCATTCAACACGATTTCGGTGATCACAGGTACTGGATATGCGACGGCGGATTATGGCGTCTGGGGGGCGCCGGCGACGGCAGCATTTTTCGTACTGATGTTTGCAGGTGGGTGTGCTGGCTCGACCACCTGCTCGGTCAAGATATTCCGTTATCAGATTGCGCTTCTGGCGATCCGGCAACATATCGTGTCACTGGCCCACCCGCGCGCGGTGACATCGCTGCGCTATGGTGGCCGCCCGGTGCCGCCGGAAACCGTTCACTCGGTGCTGGGCTTTCTGTTTGCCTTTATCGCTGTCTTCACCCTGTCAGCTGCGCTATTGGGCGCGATTGGTCTGGATACAACGACGGCGTTATCCGGGGCGGCGACGACGCTGGCCAATGTCGGGCCGGGGCTGGGCGAGATTATCGGTCCGGCGGGAACTTTTCAGGCTTTGCCAGACAGCGCCAAATGGGTGATGTCGGCGAATATGCTGATCGGACGTCTGGAAGTTCTGACGGTTCTGATCCTGTTCACGCCGCGCTTCTGGCAATCATGAATCGGGCGTGGTGATTTCATCAGGCGTGAATTCAAACACGCGATTGCAATATTCGCAGGTCATGCCGATTTTTCCGTCCTTGACCATGTCCGCCTGATCGTCCTCTGAAAAGCGGGCGAGCACGTCGATCAGCCGATCGCGGGTGCAGGGGCAATGCTTGGACAGGTTTCGTGGCTCAAAGAAGCGCGCGCCCTCCTCATGGAAGAGGCGGTAGATCAGCGTGCTGGACGAAAGGTCCGGGTCAATCAGTTCAACGTCGGACAGGGTTTCGAACAAGGCCCGGCAATGGTCCCAGTCGGCGCTGGCATCGCCGCGCGCTTCATCAGACGCGATCTGCTGCATCAGGGCGCCGCCGCCGCGCCAGACAGAGCCGCCGCCCGCCTGCAGGCTCTCGCCAACGGCCAGCCGGATACGCGTGGGGGTTTGTTCGGATTGCCGGAAATAGCGTTCGGCACACTGGCCGAGCGTATCACCCTCCAGCTCCACCACACCCTGATAGCGTTCCATCTCGTCGCCG
>BQJI01000248.1 GCA_021604625.1 Hyphobacterium sp.
GATCGGTTTTACCGGCTCGACAGAAGTCGGCAAATTGCTGATGGGGCAGGCAGCCGAGGGTATAAAACGGGTTGCACTGGAGCTCGGCGGCAATGCCCCCTTCATTGTGATGGACGATGCCGATCTCGATGCCGCCGCCGCCGGTGTCGCCCAGGCCAAGTTTCGATCGGGAGGGCAGACCTGTGTCTCGCCAAACCGGGTGATCGTTCAGGAGGGTGTTGCGGATGCCTTTATCGCGCGACTGGCACAGAAGATTTCTGCGGTCAAAGCGGGTGACGGTTTTTCAGACGACAGCGATATCGGTCCTCTTATTCACGATGAGGCCGTAGCGCGCGTCGATGCGCTGGTAAAAAATGCGGTGGCTGGTGGAGCGCGTGTCGTCGTGGGCGGCAAGCCCTTGACCGACGAGTTGGGCGGCTCATTTTATGCGCCGACCTTGCTGGACGGCGGTTCTTTCGATCTTGAAATCGCGCGTAGCGAAATCTTTGGCCCGGTCGCATCGGTGTATCGAGTGTCCAGCGAGGCGGAGATTATCAGGGTGGCGAATGACACGCCCTATGGATTGGCTGCTTATCTGTATACCCGCGATATCGCGCGGGTTCATCGCATGTCCGAAGCGCTCGATTATGGCATGATCGGTGTCAACGCACCGATGGTGGGCTCGGCGTCAACCCCGTTTGGCGGCGTCAAACAATCAGGCATAGGCCGCGAGGGCGGCAAGTGGGGCGTGGAAGAATTCACTGAGCTGAAATACGTGCTGTTGGCGGGCATCGGAACATGAGCGCCTCCCAACAAAAAGTGCACGCCGCTGGTGCTGCGCTGAATTATATCAGCGACGGAATGACCGTGGGACTCGGGTCCGGGTCGACGTCGGAAATATTCGTTCGGCTGCTGGGCGAGCGTATGCGCGACGGGTTGAATGTCATAGGCGTCCCGACGTCTGAACAGACAGCGAAAATTGCGACCGAATTCGGCATTCCGCTGAAACCGATTGATCATGTTGACCGGATCAATGTGACCATCGACGGCGCGGATGAAGTTGATGGCCAATTTCAACTGATCAAGGGCGGCGGTGGTTGCTTGCTGCGCGAGAAAATCATCGCGCATGCATCGGATTTGATGGTGGTGATTGTTGATGAAACCAAACTGAAGGCGCAGCTCGGGGATTTTGCCTTGCCGGTGGAAGTGGATCCGTTTGCGTTCACGATCACAGCAAAGAAAATTTTCGACGCTATGCGGGCTAGCGGTATTCCGCGCGGAGATGTGAAATTGCGTCGTCGCGGTGACGGGCTCGAACCCTTCACAACGGATGGCGGTCATTACATTCTCGATTGCGCTTGCGGGACAATTCCGGATGCGCCGACCCTGGCCGACAGACTGGTTCATATTCCCGGCGTTGTTGAGCATGGCCTGTTCATAGGTCTGGCCCGCGTCGTTATTGTCGGCGAGGATCGCGGTGCAAAAATTATGGAATTCTAGGAAGGGCTGCAAATCATGAGACTTCAACTAGGTGCCATTCTGGCGATTCTTTTTCTAACCTGCTCGACAAATATTTTTGCGCAATCGCGCGAAGATGAAACCGAGATTGCGCTGACCTTAATTGATCTAACTGGTGAGGTTGATGTAGTGATGTCGGCGTTCGATGACCTCATGCCTCTGATCAGTTCGAATATTCGTGTGCAGTATCCCGATATTTCGAGCCGCCAACTCATTCTCATACAGGATATTTATCGCGAGGAATGGAACGCGGCGCGTGAACAGTTTCGTTCGGCGCTTGCAGGCGTCTATGTGGGTCATTTTACCTATGACGAACTTTTGCAGCTTCGTGATTTCTATCATACGCCAATCGGACAACGACTTGTCGAAGAGCTGCCTTCCATTCAGACCGCCGCAGGCAAAGCCGGTGGACGTGTTGGCATGCAGGTAGATGCGGCTGCCATGCCTAGGATTGAAAATGTAATTCGCGATGGCGCGGAGTAGTCGGGAACAATGCGCGAAAACGATTTTGATTTCGACCTCTTTGTTATAGGCGCAGGCTCGGGAGGTGTGCGCGCAGCCCGCATGTCGGCCATGCGTGGAGCGCGCGTTGCCATAGCGGAAGAATACCGCGTCGGCGGAACGTGCGTCATTCGCGGCTGCGTTCCCAAGAAGTTTCTTGTGTACGCCTCAGCGTACAGCAAGGCTTTCAAGGAAGCTGCCGGGTATGGATGGACCGCAGGCGATGTGCGTCATGACTGGGCGACGCTGTGCGAGAACCTACATGCAGAGGTCGATCGGTTGTCTGCTATATATGTCCGGAATCTGTCGAATTCGGGCGTTGAGATCTTTCAGGACCGGGCCGAACTGGTCGATGCCCACACATTGAAACTGGTCAATAGTCAGAAGATAATTACGGCCAGATACATTCTGATCGGTGTCGGCGGCCAACCTGTGAAACTGGGAATTGACGGCGAAGAGCTGACGATCACGTCAAATGAGATATTCCATCTAAAATCACGTCCAGAGTCTGTCGTTATCAAAGGCGGCGGTTATATCGCATGTGAATTCGCGCAGGTCTTTGCGGGGCTCGGCTCCAAAGTCTGTCAGATCTACCGCGGTGACACGGTTTTGCGGGGTTTCGATGACGACGTGCGCTCGCATGTTCATGGAGAATTGCAACGATCCGGCGTCCGCGTAATGACCCATGCGAACGTCACAAAAATTGAGGAATTGCCGGGTGATCGGCGAAAAGTCCACACTGATATTGGCGAAGAGGTCGACACCGACATTGTGATCGAAGCGGTGGGTCGGCGCGCCTATACGGTGGGCTTGGGCCTCGAAAATGCAGGCGTCGAGACCGCGGCGAACGGCTCCATTCCAGTGGACCGGTTTTCGCAAACCAACATCGAAAACATCTATGCTGTAGGGGATGTTACGGACCGGGTTAATTTGACGCCGGTCGCCATTCGCGAAGGTGCAGCTTTTGCCGCGACTGTGTTTGGAAATGAACCAACCGCATTTGACC
>BQJI01000249.1 GCA_021604625.1 Hyphobacterium sp.
TACGCGCCGTGAAGCGCGCCACACTGCCATCACGGCAATGGTTGAAAATCGCATCCGCATCGCGCAATTCCAGCGGCCGGATGATCAGTCTTTCGGTTTCGATCCTGTCCCGCATGGGTGATCTCCGAAAGGGGAATGAAAAAGGGGAGGCGAAACCCGCCTCCCCTTGAATCTTGTCCAGTCACCGGTCTCGCCCTTGCGTGGAGCGGTCCGGGCCTGTCCGTCCGCTCTATTTGGCTGCTTCAGCCGAGACGACCGAACAGAACATCTTGCCACCAGCTTTCTTGGCAAATGCCACCCGGCCTTCGGTCAGAGCGAACAGGGTATGATCCTTGCCCATGCCGACATTCTCGCCCGGATAGAATTTGGTGCCGCGCTGGCGCACGATAATATTGCCCGCAATGACCGCCTGGCCACCGGACTTCTTGACGCCCAGTCGCCGACCCGCTGAGTCGCGACCGTTACGGGATGAACCGCCTGCCTTTTTATGAGCCATGGATTAGTCCTCCGACTTCTTCGCGGGCTTCTTGGCCGCGGTTGATTTCTTCGGGGCTGCTTTCTTGGCAGCCGGCTTCTTGGCGGCAGCAGCTTTTTTAGGCGCCACCTTCGCAGCCGCCTTTTTCGGCGCAGCTTTCTCGGCTGCAGGTTTGGCAGCGGCCGTGTCAGCTTTCGGAGCCGCAGCTTTCTTCGCGGCCGGCTTCTTGGAGCCCGGCGCAAGAATTTCTGAGATACGCAGCTTCGAGAACCACTGGCGATGCCCGGCCTTGCGGCGATAATTCTGACGGCGGCGCTTCTTGAAGACGATAATCTTCTTGCCACGACCGTTTTCGACCAGCTCGGCCACAACCGATGCACCGGCTACCATGGGTGCGCCAACGGTCACGCCCTTGTCGCCACCCAGCATCAACACGTTCTCGAGAACGATGCTGTCGCCGGCTTCACCTTCAATTTTTTCGACAGAGATTTCGTCGCCCGGAGCGACAGTGTACTGCTTGCCGCCAGTCTGAATGACTGCGAACATGATATTTCCTTTCTACAACAGGACTTTATGCCTGCTCTTTTTCTTCCCCGCCTGTCCCGGCGAGCGTTGTGAAATGGCCTGAAGCCAAATTGAGCGCGGGACTTACCCTTTTCAAGCCGTAATTGTCAACGCTGAAAGCGCATCAGCAAGGCAGATCCGGGCAGGTTTACGCCGGTTGTTTCGCGGCTATGGTCCATCCTGGAGTAAGGCTATCCAACGCACAGGAGGGAATGATCATGCGGGCAGGTATCGGGTTGATAGTTTCGGTCGCTTTGGCGGCATGCAGTCCGGCGGTGGAAGACCAGACAATTGCGTCCCCTGGCTGGCCGGAAGCGCGGCCGGGCATTGTCGAGGACCGGTTTGCCGATCTGGCGCTCAGCTGTGTGCATCAGGAATATCCCAACAAGATCAGCCATGTCTTGCAGAGCGATGCGGATATAGGCTCGCCTCGCGAGCTTTATCCGGCCTTCTATGGCTGTTTTGACTGGCACTCTTCCGTACATGGCCACTGGTTGCTGGCCCGCATTCTGACAACGGATCCGGAAACGCCGATGCGCCCGGCGATCGAGACGGCGCTGGGGCGCAGTTTTACCGAAGCCAATATCGCCGGTGAGGCGGCGTATTATACCCGAGGCGGCCGACGCTCTTTCGAACGACCTTATGGCCTGGCCTGGTATCTGCAACTGGTTGCGGAGCTGGAAGAAAGCGACGGGGCGCTTCAAGCCGAATGGCGCGAGACGCTGAGGCCGCTGGAGACCGCAATAGTCGAACAGATCGAGTCCTGGCTACCGGACCTGGCCTATCCGATCCGGCTGGGCACCCACAATCAAACCGCTTTCGCCTTCGGTCTGATGATCGACTATGCCCGCACGGTCGGGAATGAATCGCTCGAATCCCTTCTGGTCGGCAAAGTGCTCGACTTCCATCCGGCCGATGTGAATTGCCCGCTCGCCTACGAGCCCTCGGGCGAGGATTTCCTTTCGCCCTGCCTGATGGAAGCTGACTTGATGCGTAGGGTCATGGCACCCGGAGAGTTTGCGCCATGGCTGAGCGATTTCCTGCCGCAGATACCTGAAGATGGCAGCGTTGACTGGCTGGAGATTGCCGTCGTTCTGGATGCGACGGATGGAAAACTGGTGCATCTGGACGGGCTGAATCTGTCACGCGCCTGGGCGCTGGAGGGGATTGCCGCCGGTCTGCCACAGGATGATCCTCGGCGGGCTGCGCTTCTGGCCAGCGCCGAAATTCACGCAGAAGCCGGACTCGCCTCGGTTTCCGATGAACATTATTCGGGCAGCCACTGGCTGGGCAGTTTCGCCACCTATCTGACTACCGGACGCGGAATCTAGTCACGCGCCCAGCGCTGGCTTTTGATCAGTTGCCGCGCTTGAGCGCCTGTCTCTGCGGAGAGGTGCCAGAGTGGTCGCCCCGCGCTGGATATGACCAGCGCGATGCACTTGATTTTGATCGACCACTCGGGTTTAAAGCGTGTCCCTGCGGAGAGGTGCCAGAGTGGTCGATCGGGGCGGTCTCGAAAACCGTTGAGCGTGCAAGCGTTCCGAGGGTTCGAATCCCTCTCTCTCCGCCATAAACTTTTGAAAACACAGACATAAATCCCTACGTGGGGAATCGCCCCGTGTTTGCGGCGCTTAGCGTGCAGGGAAAATCCAGAGACCGGATGATTAGAGACATGGCGAGCAAAATTCGCCTGCGGTCTCTGCGCGGCTATTGAATCGGATCGCCCGGAGGTCCGGTTACAGGGAATTTACAGGGAAATTCTTCGATTTTCGGATGTTTTTCCAAGGCCGAATGCCGCAAAATATCAGCCAGGATTGGGTAATCCACTTATGACATGCTCAGATTAACAGGGAAGAGAGTAGGGAAATCTGGCCCGTGGATTGGTCCTAATTGGGGTCGTTGAGACCCAGTTTTTCTTCCTGGTCTGCCCAGTTTAGCGGGATATCATGGTGGATGAGGGCGTTG
>BQJI01000250.1 GCA_021604625.1 Hyphobacterium sp.
GTCGAGAAGAACCGCCACCAATGCGATTCAACGGTCACCAGTTCACTTCGCAACTGGCGATCAGAAAAACTGTCATTGCCCATGAAGTTTACGCGGCGCACGCCGGTCACGGGGCCTTCTGATATTTCGAAAATCAGATCCACGCGGTTTTGCGGCAATTCTACAATGCGCGGCGTTACCTGCGCGGCGAAGCGCCCTGTCCGGCGATAAACTTCAATGATCCGCTGCACATCTGCCTGAACGCGCGCGCGGGTAAAGATCGCGCGCGGTTGCGCCTGGATTTCCTCGGTGATCGTATCATCATCCGTTGCCCGGTTTCCTTCAAGCAAAACGCGGTTGATGATCGGATTTTCCTGAACATAGACAACAACGACTTCGCCGCGATTTTCAATCCGGACGTCAGAAAACAATCCGGTCGCGAAAAGCGTCTGGATCGACAGATTGATCGATTGCTGGTCGGCGGCCACGCCAGGCTGCAGCAATAGGTAGGACAGAACGGTATCGGCTTCGACTCGCTGATTCCCCTCAACCAACACCTGCCGCAAGACGGCTGGAGCGGGTTGGGCTGGAGCCGTCGTGACGCTGTCCTGAGCCGACTGGGCTTGCGCATGCGCAACACCGCTTACGCCTATCGGCAGCGTAAAGGAAATTACGCAATAGAAAGCCGTGGTCAGGACGCGCTGAAAACTCGACATACGGGCCGCCATTCTTGTTTGCAGATCAGGAACCTAATCCGCCCAGATAAACCAAATCGTTCCAAGTTGCCAGAAGCATCATGCCCAGCACCAAGGCAAGCCCGACCTTAAAGCCGATTGCTTGTGCCTTCTCACTGAGCGGTCTCCCGGCAACCGCCTCGTAGGCGTAATACACAAGATGGCCCCCGTCGAGTATTGGAATTGGCAGCAGGTTCACTAAACCCAGTCCAATACTGAAAAAACCGGCAAGCTGAATGAGATTTAATGCAAGTCGGCCGACCGCGGCACCGGCATTGGGTGCATTATCGATTGTGCCATTCGCCACCTGGCCTGAAACCGTGACGATTCCGATCGGCCCGTTCAACATGTTTGCGGGCGCACGGCCGGTCAGAATCCGCCAGACATATCGCCCGGTCGTCTCGACCACGCTGAATACACGCGAGACACCGGCCCCGATTGATTCGATCGGGCCGAAACGGCGGTGGAACACCTGATCCGTCGGCCCGACTCCGACAATGGCAAATTCGCGATATCCGCCCATGCCATCAGCACGTCGTTCCAGGCGCGCAGCGGCCATCAGCGTGATGGAATTTTCAGCCCGTTCAATCTCGAACGGAACGATTTCATTCGGCCGCCACATCAGCTCCATGCGAATATCGTTGAAGCTGTCAATTTCGCGTCCCGCAATCGCCACGATGCGGTCACCGACTTGGAACCCGGCCTCTGCTGCGGCAGTATTTTCACCAACGGAGCCAACTATCGGTTCGGTTCCACGTTCGCCGAATGCCAACGCCATGGCACTGAAAACGGTTATGGCGAGAATAAAGTTGGCCAGCGGTCCCGCCACAGCGATGAAGGCGCGTTGCCAGACAGGTTTGAAATGATAACAGCGTTCTGCATCGGCACCGAGATTGGCGCGCATTTCAGCCAGCTTCTCTGCATCCGGTTCGCTGGCGGCCCCTGCATCCCCCAGGAAACGGACATATCCGCCCAATGGCAGGCCAGCGATCCGCCAGATCGTGCCGCGTTTGTCTTTCACGGCAAACAGTGTGGGACCAAAGCCAAACGAAAACACTTCGGCATGCACACCGCACATCCGGCCCGCAAAATAATGCCCGAGCTCGTGGATCACCACGACAATCGAAATCACGGTCAGGAAGGCGAAAATCGTCAACAGACCGGAAGTCAGAAAATCAATCAAAATCGGGCCTCTTCAGCGTCAGGCGTGAATATGGGTCATCCGGCGGGAAACGCATTTCCGTGCCAGTTCATCAATGTGCAAAGCATCTTCTATGCCAGCAAAGCGTTTTGGCAGCAAAGCCTGCACATCCATTTCATCCAGACAGCCTGATACCAGATCCGAAATATCCAGAAAGCCGATCTGTTCATCCAGAAATGCTGCAACCGCAATTTCATTTGCGGCATTCAACGCGGCCGTTGCACCCTCGCCGGCCAGCAATGCTTCGCGGGCAATCCGAAGCGCCGGAAACCGGATTTCGTCAGGCGGTTCGAAATCCATTCGCGACAACGCCGCCAGATCAAGCGGCTCGGCGGGCGTCGGCATCCGCTCTGGCCAGGCAAGTGTCGAGGCGATCGGAATTCGCATGTCAGGACTGCCCATCTGCGCCAGAATACTGCCGTCGATATACTCCACCAGTCCGTGAATAACCGATTGGCGATGAACCACCACGTCAACCTGGCCGGGCGGCAGATTGAATAATCGGCACGCTTCGATGACTTCCAGCCCCTTATTCATCAGCGTGGCTGAATCAATGGAAATTTTGTCACCCATGCTCCAGACCGGGTGGGCGAGCGCATCGGCGCGCGTGACCGATTTCATCTTTTGTCGCGACCAGTCCCGGAATGGCCCACCGGAAGCCGTCAGAATGATGCGCCGGATATGTTGGTCATGACCCGGATATATCGCCTGAAAAATCGCATTATGCTCGCTATCGACCGGCAAAACCTGCGCTCCGCGCGTTCTGGCCAGGTCGAGAAAATAATCACCCGCGCAAACAAGACATTCCTTGTTGGCAATTGCCAGGGTGGAACTTTCCTGAAGCGCAGCTACCGATGCGCGTAAACCGGCAGACCCAACGATTGCGGCCATAGTCCAGTCGACTGGCCGTGCAGCGGCTTCAATCAGGGCATCCGCCCCGCCAGCGACTTCAATATCTGTTCCGGTCAACGTGTCCCGGAGGTCTTCCGTAAGCGCGGCATTCGCGATGATCGCGATTTCCGGCCGGTATGTCTTCGCCAACTCCGCAAGTGCTGAAACATTGGAGTGCGCCGTGAGTGC
>BQJI01000251.1 GCA_021604625.1 Hyphobacterium sp.
CCTCGCTGACCGGGAGGCCAGGGCTGGCAGGTTCAGGGTTAACCGGTGTTTTCGGTTCCACAGGAGGCGGTGGCGCGTCTTGAATCGGCAATTGATAAACCCAGCGATAGCGTCCGTTTAACTGGTACCGATTGCCGTCAACGATGATGGAAGGTCCGACATGGCCATGTGCCGTGTCGCCGCGATAATCTTCCACGAATATAAGCCTTTCGCCGGATTCCCGGGCGAGGCGCAACAGGTCTGGATTGCTCCGCACTTGCTCGACAAGAATATCTTCCTGCGCCTCAAGTTCATATTCGAGGCGTTCCATCATTTGCATTTCCGTTTCGACCTGCCGCTCGATTTCAACGCGCTCCAGCTCCGTCGCCGAACGCACGGCCTGTTGTGCTTCCAGGATCGCTTGGCGTGACGCAAACAGTGCCTGGCGGTTGGCTTCGACCTCGGCCAGCACCCGCGCCTGCTGCTCCTGGATGACATCAAGCCGAACCGTATTGCCATTGCGCCCGGAACCAACGACGCTGCCATTGGACTGTTCCGCCGAGAATGAAAACCGCAAGGTCTGGCGCTCGGGCGGACGCGAACTGCCACGCGGTTCGGCGTTGCAGCTGACAAGCTCCAGACCCTCGGGCAGTCTTGCTTCGGCATCCTGACAGGCATTTGCCACGGCATCAGCGGTCAGACCTCGGACATCAACCAGAATTGTGCCTTCGAAACGGGCACCCTGCAGCATCGCACCGGTAAAATCCGCCCGAACAAGGTGCGCGCCCGTCAGATCCGCCCCGCGCATATCGGAATCGACAAAGATGGCGTCCTGGCCTTCAGCGCCGCGCAAACCCGCGCTCGGCATCCTGACGCCGGTGAAGTCCGTGCGATCCAGCGTCGCGCCGTCAAACCGGACATTGAACAAACGCGAAGAAACGAATTGTACATCGCTCAGATCTGCCGCCATGAAATTTGCAAGGATCATCAAGCCATTGGTGAAGTCTGCATGATCCAGATTGGATCCATCGAAGCGCAGACGCTCGCCTTGAATATCCCTGAAGATGGCATTCTCCAGACCGGATTCCTGAAACCTGACGCCCGACAGGCGCGCATTGGCGAAATCCGCCCCCTCCATCGACGAGTTGATAAACCGCGTCTCGACGATCACCGAATGATTGAGACGCGTATTGGAAAAATCGGCGTCGATAAAAACCGCACCGAGAATTTCGGCACCATAGAGGTTTTCGCGGGCCAGCTCGCAACTCCGGCACTCACCGGAAATCGTGATCGTCCGATGCGGGTGGTTGTCACCTGCGATCGCATTGCTGCCTGCCAGAAAGAGCAGGGCGGCGAACATATGGGAATAAAATCTCTTCACGATGGATGAATTAGAGGATTTCCAGTCTGATTTCGACTTAATTTGCGGTAAGCCGCACGTTATTTGCCGATCAACAAACCGGAATGCGCAGGCCCGGTGGAAGCCGCGTATCCTGATCCCCGCAGGCGGTGTCCAGTTGCGCTTGCGTCAGCCCGCGCACCCGTTCCATTTCCGCACCCGAGAAAATCGCTCCGTTCAGCGTGGCGCCGGACAAATCAGCACGACCGAAATAGGCACCGACAAAATTGGCATTCTGCAAATTGGCACCGGCGAAGCTGGCGCCCGTAAATCGCCCGCCAAACAGATCGGCCACCGACAAGTCTGCGCGGCTGAAATTGGCGCCATTCATGGTCGTCAGACTGAGATTGGCTTGCCGTAATCGCGCGCCGGACAGGTTGACGCTCGGCAGATCGCGATAGGAGAGATCGGCCTGGAACAGATTGCAGCCCGAACAGGACGCGCCGGACTGTACACGCGCAATTTCGCCGCCATTCTGGGCCGAAACAGGCGCGCCAGACATCATCATGGCAGCAGCAATTATCGCGATGCGTCTCATCCTGGATCGCTCCTTTTTACAATTCCCCCAGCACGTGCAAGCCGCAGGCCGAATTCAACTGGCGACTGCCTATCAGATTTCATTGAGTTAATTCTTAATCTGTGCCATTTCCGTTCGTAGGGGAGAATTCATGAACAATCTGTTCCGCGAATTACAACGCCGGAATGTTATTCGCGTGGCCGCTGCCTATCTGGTGGTCAGCTGGATTGTCATGCAGGTCGTGGACGTGATCGGCGAGGCGGCGCACATGCCCGACTGGGCGAACAGCTTCGCGCTGATCATTCTCATTGTCGGACTTCCCGTTGTTCTGTTCATTGCCTGGGCGTTTGAACTGACGCCTGAAGGCATGCGAAAAACCGCAGCCGTCCCCGCCGAGATCAGCCAGACCGAGAAAACCGGCCAGATACTCAACATCGCCATTCTCGTTGCAATCATATTGCTCGTTGCAATCATGGCCTGGCGCGGCTTTGCGCCAGATAACGGTGCAATTCAAAACGCAGCCGACTCTGAAGCGCCATTGACCGCCGACTTGGCGATCGACGAAGCGCCTGCTTCGACTGCGTCCGTAGCGGCTGTCGCTGGTCCGCCGAACCGATCTATCGCCGTTCTGCCCTTCATGGCGCTGTCGTCAAACGAGGATGATGTTTATTTCGCGGACGGGCTGACCGAAGAAATTCTGAATTCACTGGCCTATGTCCCGGATCTGCTGGTGACGTCACGAACCTCTTCATTCCAGTTTCGAGGGCTCGATTTACCCTCGATACCTGAAATTGCAGGTCAGCTAGGCGTTGCAAATATTCTGGAAGGCTCAGTCCGGCTGAACCGGGCAGGAGATCAGGCGCGAATAACCGCTCAGTTGATCCGGGCTTCGGATGACGCGCATCTCTGGTCGCAGACTTATGACCGGCCGCTGGAAGACATTTTTGCCATTCAGGAAGAAATCGCCGAATCCATCGCCGGCGTGTTGGGCGTGGCGCTGGATGATGCAGCACGCGAGCGCATGGCCAGCGTCGGAACCGATAATCTGGAAGCTTTTGTCGCATTTCAACAAGGCGCGTCGTTGTTCGCTACCGCTCAT
>BQJI01000252.1 GCA_021604625.1 Hyphobacterium sp.
TCCTGCATCCATGGTCGCCGCAAAGGACAATGTGACTATCATCCATGCAGGATGGCTCCTGGCTGTTCCGGGCGAGGCTCCAACGGAAAATCAGTCCATTGTCATTATAGACGAGCGCATTGATCGCATCGAAGACGGATATATCGAGATGGAGGGTGCGGACCTCATTGACCTCTCCGGTCAGTTTGTGCTGCCTGGCCTGATTGACAGCCATGTCCATTTACTGGGCGAACTCAATCCGAACCGGCAATTGCAGAGCGTCACCTATTCTTCCGCCGATTGGGCATTGGACGGCGTGCGCAATGCCCGCACGACTCTGGCAGCTGGTTTTACAACGGTTCAGGATGTCGGCGGAAACCTTGAAGCTATCATTGCATTGCGGGACGGCCAGCGAGATGGCGACATTGTCGGGCCGAGAATGCGCGTTTCAGGCCCCTCCGTCACGCCAACTGGGGGCCACGGCGATATCAATGGCTTCAACGAAGATATCATGCATGCCTTTTCAAGCCAATCGGCCTGTAATGGCCCTGACGATTGTCGGCGTGCGGTGCGAGAGCTTGTCCGCGCTGGTGTTGATCTGATCAAAATTACGGCAACCGGTGGCGTCCTGTCCCAGACAGCGGCCGGTACCGAGCAACAATTTTTCGATGACGAACTGGCGTCGATCATGGAAGCAGCGCGCATGATGGGGCGATATGTTACCGCCCATGCGCACGGCGTGACCGGCGTAAATTCAGCCATCGAGAATGGTGTTCATTCCATCGAACACGGGACCTATCTGGACGACCGGTCCATCCGCCTTTTTCGCGACAATGACGTATATCTGGTGCCGACCCTCTTGGCCGGAGCAACGGTCGTGGATCTTGCCACCAATGCCGACTGGATGAGCCCGGAGACACGCCAGAAATCGTTGGAAGTCGGTCCGCAAATGCTGGACATGGCGCGGCGCGCTCACGAGGGCGGCGTGATGATCGCTTTCGGAACCGATAGCGGCGTTTCCCGTCATGGCGATAATGCGCGTGAATTTGCGCTTCTGGTAGAAGCAGGTTTGACGCCAATGGAAGCCATCCGCTCCGCCACCATCACGGCTTCGGAACATGTCATGATGTCAGACGATATTGGCACGATTGAAGTCGGAAAATTTGCCGACATCATCGCCGTTTCCGCCAATCCCCTGGACGACGTCACAGCTCTGGAATCGGTTGAGTTCGTCATGCAGGGCGGAGAGGTATTTTCGCACTGATGGCGAATATCGACGATACGTTCTCCGGCACCAAAGACGTCGCCGAAAAATTGCGCTTTGACGAACAGGCCTTGCTTCAGTGGATGCAGGCGAATGTCAGCGATTTTCGCGGCAATCTGACAATTGGCCAGTTCAAGGGCGGGCAATCCAATCCGACCTACAAGCTGGAAACGCCGGATGCTGCCTATGTTCTGCGCCGGAAGCCGCCCGGCAAGCTCCTGCCATCTGCCCACGCCGTCGACCGCGAGTTCCGCGTGATGAGTGCGTTGGGAGCACAAGGCTTTCCGGTGCCAAAAATGCACGGGCTTTGCGAAGACCCGGATGTCATAGGAACTGCCTTCTACGTCATGGATTTTGTCGACGGCCGGATTTTCTGGGATCCCTATTTGCCGTCGGTTGACGCGCCGGAGCGCACCAAAATCTACGATTCAATGAATGAAACACTGGCCAAGCTGCATGCTTTCGATCCGATGAAAATCGGATTGAATGACTATGGCAAGCCGGATGCCTATATTCTGCGCCAGATCGCGCGCTGGTCGAAGCAATACAAGGCTTCGGAGACCCGATCCATCCCGGCGATGGACCGTCTGATAGACTGGCTGCCATCGGCCGCGCCCGAACAGGATCGCGCCAGCATCGTTCATGGCGATTTCCGGCTGGACAATATGATATTCGCCAGGGACGAGCCGAAAGTCGTGGCCGTACTCGACTGGGAACTTTCCACACTCGGCGACCCGTTAGCCGATTTCACCTATCAATTGATGCAATGGCGCACTCCGAAAGAAATGCGCAATGGCTTCCTGGGCGCTGATCTCGACGCCCTCAACATTCCGGTTGAAGCCACTTATATCGACGCCTATTGCCGACGCACCGGTCGCGATGGCCTGCCGAAGCTGGATTTCTACTTCGCCTACAATCTCTTTCGGCTCGCCGCCATCGTTCAGGGCGTTTACCACCGTTCGACGCTAGGCAATGCCTCCAATTCGAAAGCCCGGGAATACGGCGCAATGGTCGAGCCCATGGCCGAATATGCCTGGTCCTTCGCTGAAAAGTCGGACGCCAGCTAAACGGCAATTCAGTGGATTCAGAGCGGCGGGTAAAACACGAAGTCCAAAACCGGCAAGGCAAAGGCCACACCGGCCGTGACCTCAACCCCTATCGAAATAAAATTGTGACGCGATCGCACGGTGTCGCCATCCAGAACGAGCGATACGATCCGCCCGAACGCCGCTCCGCCCCAGCCAAATGACAAGATGGCAGCGGCACCAATCACGCCCTGCCCGAGAAAAACCGCAGCGAGAAACCCGACATGCAGAAACAGGAAAACGCCGCCGAATGTCGCCCGGAATTCCGCATACCCCTCAGGCCTGCTCGAGTCGGCACGCAAGCGAACCAGCTTTTCAGCCCAGCCGGGTGAAAGCAGTGCGGCAAGGCCCAGACCTGCACCTAGGAAGCCGAATACGGTGGCCGGTATGTTCGCAATGTTTTCCATCTTTACACCTCGTTGGAATGTCGTTTCATTTCCATTCTGGCGATCGCCCGTTCATGCACCTCGTCCGGACCATCAGCCAGTCGCAAGGTCCGGATACCGGCAAATGCCGAAGCCAGAGGTGTGTCTGCCGAAACCCCGGCACCACCATGAATCTGAATGGCATCGTCGATCACCTGCAAGGCCACGCGCGGCGCCGAGACCTTGATCATGGCGATCTCTCTTTGTGCAACCTTGTTGCCAACCGTG
>BQJI01000253.1 GCA_021604625.1 Hyphobacterium sp.
AAAAGCCCAAGCCGAAGCGCCGCACGCGCCGGACGCAGACAGATGATACCGCAATCGAGCCGAGCGCTGATCCCGCTGAAACAGCGGAGCCCTCGGAAACAGCTGCGGATTCGCCAGAAACCGATGCCAAACCGAAACGCACGCGCAAGCCGCGCGCTGCAACCGCCAAGGCCAAAAAAGCCGACGAATCGCCTGCTGCGACCGTCGATGCGACGGCTGCTGATGTTGCGGAGGAAAAACCGAAACGCAAACGTGCGCCGCGCAAGAAGGCCGCAGATACAGCGCCAGCAATGGATAAATCAGCTGCTGCTACCGACGAAAAGCCAAAAACGCCCCGCAGCCGCAAACCCTCTGCCAAGAAAGATGACGCTGCCAAATCCGCAGACGATTCAGCCAAGGCGGAAACGACCAAGAAAGACGAGCCCAAGAAATCGGGCTGGTGGCAGCGCGGATCCAAGCTTTTTGGTGGCTGATTGTTAACGCGAGGGACGACGGATTGGGCTTGGTCCAACCGTTGCATGTGCTAGAGTTCGAGTTCGGCGGGGGCTGATCGAAGGATTATTGTATGCGTGCCCTGATCGCTTTTGTTTCCGGCCTGGCGTGTGTTTTCGGACTTTCCGGGCCTGTGTTTGCCCAGAATCTCATTCGCGACACCGAAATCGAGCTTATGCTGCGCGATTATACGGACCCGTTTCTGGTTGCGGCCGGGCTCGATCCGAATGATGTCGGTCTCTACATAATCGCAGACCCGGCGATCAATGCCTTCGTGACCGGCGGGCAGAACATCTTCATGCATACCGGGACGATTCTGGAGGCGGACGATCCCCTTCAGATCAAAGGGGTGCTGGCGCATGAGACCGGTCATATTTCGGGCGCCCATCTGGCGCGAACCGGTCAGGCCATGAATCAGGCGGCCATTCCCATGGTCGCCACGCTCGGCCTCGGAATTCTTGCCGCCCTTGCCGGCGAGAGCGGTGCTGGCGCGGCCCTTATGGCCTCCAGCCAGCAATTCGGAGCATTGCAATTCTTTACATACACACGGACACAAGAATCGTCCGCGGATCAGGCGGCATTGCGCTTTCTTGAAGATACCGGCACTTCGCCTCAAGGTCTGATGGATTTTTTCGAGCGCTTTCGTTACCAGGAAGCGTTCAGCCCGGCCCGCCGCTATCCCTATTTCAGGACCCACCCGCTGTCGTCGGCGCGCGTCACAGCCTTGCGAAACAGTGTCGCGAATTCCGCCTATATCGATCAGCCGGAAACACCGGAAGAAATCGAACGGCTGCAACGTTTGCAGGCCAAGATCTATGGCTTCATGGCGGAACCGGGACATGTCTTCTATCGCTACCCTGAGACAGATCAGAGCCTTCCAGCACGCTACGCGCGCGCCGTGGCCTATTTCCGGGATGCGCGCATGGATGATGCGCGTTCGGAAATTGAATCCCTGATTGCCGATGAACCGGACAATCCGTTCTTCCAGGAATTATACGGTCAGATGCTGTTTGAAAGCGGTATGGCGGAGGAATCCATCCCCTATCACAGGCGATCGGTGGAGTTGATGCCGCAAGCGCCGCTTCTGCGCCTGAACCTCGCAATGTCGATGATCGCGACAGACGATGATGAATACCTCGAAGAGGCTCTGCAAAACCTGCGTGTCACGCTGGACATGGAGCCGGACAATTCCTTCGCCTGGTACCAGCTTTCGATTGTCCATGAACGCAATGGCGACACGGCGCGCGCGCAACTGGCCGTCGCCGAACAGTCCTACGCCATCGGCAATAATGCCCGCGCCATGCAATTTGCGGCGCGCGCACGGCCTCAACTCGAACCGGGTACGCCGGACTGGTATCGCGCCAGCGAATTATTGTCGGTTGTGCAGGCCAATCTGGCCGCGGAAAACCCGCGCCAGCGCCTGACATTCTCAGCGCGATAACAGTATCGTCATTGGCAGTTTGGCTTGCGCCCGCTAAATGAAGCGTCTGATTGGTTCGGGGAATTTTTATGAAAGCGTTTCTTGCCGCTCTGGCTGGCATTTTTGCCTTGTTTGCCTTTTCCGCGCCTGCCGTCGCGCAGACCTCCGACGAATTAACGGACGCGCAACGCGTCGAAGTGCGGGAGATGATTGGCACCTATATTCTTGAAAATCCCGAAATCATCGAAGAAGCACTGATCGAATTACAACGCCGCGCCCGGCAGCGCGAAAGCGAAGCCATGATGTCCGCGATCGGTGCAAATGGTGATCTGATTTACAACGATGCCCGCGATCCGTCATTTGGCCCGGCCGATGCGCCCATCGTGATCGTCGAATTCATGGATTACAAATGCGGTTATTGCCGTATCGCGTCGCAATGGGTGTCTGAAGCCCGAGAAGCCTATGGCGACCAGATCCGGTTTGTGTTCAAGGAATACCCGATCCTGGGCGAGGAATCACGCTATGCGGCCCGCGCGGCGCTGGCCGCGCTGCGCCAGGGCGAAGACGTCTATTGGCGTTTCCATACCGCCATGGTGCAGTCCAGCGGTCCCCTGCCCGCCGGACGTGTCGAGAATTTCGCGCGTCTGGCCGGCGTGGATGTCGAGCAGATGAATAGCGATATGGATGAGCGCCAGATTCAGACCCATATCGAACAGGTCTATGCGCTGGGCCGGGCCATCGGCGCGGAAGGCACGCCTTTCTTCATCGTCAATGGCCAACCGGTTCCCGGTGCCAATCGCGACATGCTCGACGAAATACTGGCGAGCGAGCTCGCGCGCGCCAATCGCAACAACTAGATCAAACCGCTGAGTGGGCTGGATGCGTCGGCGTATAGCTTTTTCGGCATCCGCCCTGCCAGATAAGCTTCGCGACCCGCAATGACCGCGTGTTTCATTGCGGAGGCCATGCGAACGGGGTCCTTGGCGCCCGCAATCGCCGTATTCATCAATACGCCATCGCAGCCCAATTCCATCGCAACCGTCGCATCGGACGCCGTGCCCACCCCGG
>BQJI01000254.1 GCA_021604625.1 Hyphobacterium sp.
GGATTATGTGTCCTGTTCGCCATACCGGGTGCCGATAGCGCGCTTGGCGGCGGCGCAGGCGGCTCTGATATCACGCGGGTAAGTCGCTGAATCCATTTGCAGAAGACTTGCGCCTGTTGAAGTGATGCCTTGAATGACCCATTTGTAATCAAGATGGATGCTTGACGCTGACTGGTGCGCGCTATAATCGAGCGCGCCTTCCGGTCAGGGTTTTATTCAGTGATTAGTTTCATGATCGCACAGAATAGATAGCCAGACCGGGTTGTTGCATATCGGGGCATTAATGTTCGCCAGACTGATGGAAAATTCCGCGCTGATCGCGCGTCTGACGCGGATCGGCTCGGCCGTTGCCGCGATGGCGATCAGTGCAGCAATTCTGCCGATGGCTGCCATGCAGGCCGAACGACAGGATGAAGCGTCCTACTGGCACGACCTGGCCGTTCGTCATGTTGCGTCGGATGACCTGCTCGGATGGTCGGTCCCTTATGGCTTGCAGGCGGCATCATTGCGGCTGGCCGCGGATGAAATCGAGGGGGCCCGCGTATTGATGCGTCCGGTCGGCGCGGATTTGCGAACATTCGATTCGACCCATATTGACCGAGCGCGTTTCGACGCGGCAGAAGTCAATTGCCTGGCCGAAGCCGTTTATTACGAATCGCGCGGTGAGACTTTCGCCGGCCAGACGGCGGTGGCCGAGGTCATTATGAACCGGGTTAATCACCGTGTTTATCCGGATTCGATTTGCGGCGTTGTCTATGAAGGGTCGACCCGGTCAACGGGTTGCCAGTTCAGCTTTACCTGCGACGGTTCATTGAACCGGACACCGCGCGGACGCGCCTGGCGGCGCTCGCAACTGGTGGCGGAACATGTCGCCATCGGATTTGCACCGCCGCGTACGCGCCGTGCCACGCACTATCATACTACAGCCGTTAATCCGCACTGGAGTGGATCACTGGTGCAGACCGGGCAGATTGGTACGCATATATTCTATCGTTTCCCCAACCGCCGCGAACGCCGCGAAATGCGGGACCGCGCACTTTAGTTCGTATTCGTTTTGCCTGATTGTCGGTGCTTGAGCTTGAGCGGAAAGCAGGCAAGGCTGCGGCATGGACAAGCACTATATTTCCGCCGATGCCTTACTCGCCGACAGTTTTCGTCTGGCGCAGGCCATTCACAATAGTGATTTTGCTCCAACCCACATCGTCGGTATATGGCGCGGCGGCGCGCCGGTGGGGATCGCGGTTCAGGAATATCTTGCCTGGCGCGGCATAGAATCAGATCACATCGCCATCCGTACTTCGGCTTATTCCGGCATTGATCAACAACATCGCGACGTCCATGTTTTTGGTGAAGGGTATCTGGTCGATACGCTGAACGCCGGAGACCGGTTATTGATCGTGGACGATGTCTTCGACAGTGGTCGGTCGATCGAGGCGGTCTTCAAAGTGCTTCGGGCGAAATGTCGACGCAATTTCCCCGGCGATGTGCGAGTCGCGACGGTCTATTATAAACCCTCACGCAATCGCACAGAGATGGTGCCCGATTATTTTGTCCATGAAAGCGAGGACTGGCTGGTTTTCCCGCATGAGCTCTGCGGGTTGAGCGATGCAGAGATCGCCGCCAAGGGCAAAATCGGGTCGATTGCATTGGACGGCCAATGAGCCCGATCGCCGGTTCATGGGCGGCGAACGCTAGACTGCGTCCAGTCCGAAATCGAAATTGGGCGCTGAATGGGTCAGCGCGCCGACAGAAATGATATCAACGCCGGTTTCAGCGATGGCGTGGATCGTTTCCAGATTGACGCCGCCGGACGCTTCCAGCACCACGCGGCCTGCGCCCTGAACGACAGCAGCGCGCAAATCGTCCAGCGAGAAATTATCGAGCAACACGACATCAGCACCCGCTTTCAACACAGCGGAGAGGTCGTCCAACCTGTCAATTTCACAGGATATGCGCGTCATATGCCCGGTGTTTTCGCGGGCCAGCCTGACCGCTTTTGCGGCGCTGCCCGCCGCCGCGACATGATTATCCTTGATCAGGACGGCATCGGATAAATGATAACGATGCGGATGGCCGTCTCCGGCGCGAACCGCCTGAATTTCAAAACCTCGCAGGCCCGGCGTGGTCTTGCGGGTATGCACGATTTTCGCCTTTGTGCCGATGATTGTGTCGACATATCGCCGGGTCAGGGTCGCTATACCGCTCATACGGCCGAGGAAATTCAACGCCGTGCGTTCCGCCAGAAGCGCTTCACGTACCGGCCCTTCGATTTTCAGAATGGTCTCGCCGGGTTCGACCGCATCGCCATCATTGGCCATTACATCCAGCGACAACCCCGGCCCGGCCTGTATGAAAGCCTCCAGTGCCGGTTGCAGGCCGCACAGAATACCGCTCTCGCGGGCGCGAATTTCGAACTGGTGGTGTGCGTCCGCCGTAATGACAGCCAGCGACGTGATGTCGCCTGCACCGGATACATCTTCGGCGAGTGCGCGACGAACGGCGTCGTTCACAATCTCCGTCGGTAGAGGAGGAATCATTCTGCGGCCACCAATTCGTTTTCCGGTCGAGCGTTTGTTTGCGTGTCAATCGCGTGGTCGGCAAGGTCTGGATAATCTTCGCGGTAGTGGGCGCCGCGGCTTTCCTGCCGATCGAGTGCGGCGTCTGCGACCATTGTGGCCGTCCGGATTTCGTTGGCGTCGCCAAATCTCGTCGCGAGCCGATCCAGTCGGCAGAGCAATTCACGTAAGCTGGCCTCCGAACGGACCACGCCGGCCAGATCGCTCATCGCGCGTCGTAGACCCTGCAATACGATGGGCGGTAAAGTTACCGGTTCATGTGCGGGGAGGGGATGAACAGAGCGCGGTCTCGCCTGACTGATCGCGATTGCGGCGCGATGCCCGAAGACCAGCCCCTCGGCCAGCGAGTTGGACGCCAGCCGGTTGGCGCCG
>BQJI01000255.1 GCA_021604625.1 Hyphobacterium sp.
AACCCTTTTTCACCTTTCGCGAAGCCGTCCGCGTGTCGATGGAAGGCAACCAGTGAACCCGCGCCTGCCGTGTTGGCAAACTCATCGAGGATCACGGGCGCTTCGTCTTCTGTGAATTCGCGGTCGAACACCTTGCGCGCGATCATCATGTTCATGTTGATATTGGCCTGATGCAGCCAAAGCCGTTTCATATCTTTCGCGGTCAGGCCCTTCGCATCAAGCTGGTCCAGAATCAATTCGGCGACCATCGGACAGACCTCCTTGAAAACACGGCGTCCTTCCTGAACAAAATACCGATCCTCGAACGCGGGTTCCGGCGTTTCGCTGGCATTCAGAAACCCGAAATTCGAGCGAATATTATTGGAGTATGAGGTCTTCATTCGCATATCGAGAATGGACCAGCCGGCGTCAGAAAGGTCGTCTCGCTCAATCAAAACAGCAACGGCGACATCGCCAAAAATGAAATGACTGTCCCGGTCGCGGAAATTGAGCTGAGGCGTCGTGATTTCCGGTGTGACCAGCAATATCGATCTGGCCTGACCGGTCTGGATGGCATTCACGGCATTGACGAGGCCGAATGTGCCGGACGAGCACGCGACCGTCATATCGTATCCAAAACCTTCAATGCCGAGCGCATTCTGTATTTCAATGGCGATGCAGGGATAGGTGCGCTGCATGGTCGTGGCAGAGCAGATCACACCATCAACATCACGCGGATCACGCCCGGCCTGTTCCAGCGCCTGCCGAGCTGCGGCCAGACCTGCTTCTGCCATGATCGACAGTTCGCTGTCGGGACGCTGTTGCACTTGTGGGCGCATGCGATTGATGTCGAGAACACCCGCCTTGTCGATTGAATATCTGGACTTGATACCCGACGCTTTTTCAATGAATGCCGACGATGACGGTGTTTTCGCCATCAGCTCGCCGGAGGCAATGGCCGCGGCGTTTTCTGTATTCCACTGTTCGGCCCATTCATTATAGCACGCGACCAGCTCGTCATTGCTGACGCTTTCCGGCGGAGTCCACAATCCAGTCGAGCGAATAACTGCGTTAATCATCAATAGCGCCAGTTCGGTTTGATTATTGGTCGTTGCCAAAAACGGGATTTTGCGACTGGCGTTCGATTTCGCCGGTGCGCGGGTTTTCGCAGACCCATTCACCCCGGCCTGCCGGATCGGATGGTCGCGCAAGGCGGCAATCGGCATTGCGCAATTCCTGTGCGGTCAGATCGTCTTCGTCGCGTTCGGTGGGCCATTCAAGTGTCGAACAGCCGGCGAGCGCCAGTGTCGATATCAGAGCCAGAAAACCTCGAAACATCAGCGAACTCCCATTTTCTTGACAATCGTATGGCGAGGGCAGGTGACCAGATGATCGTTGACCATCCCCACGGCCTGCATGAAGGCGTAAACGATAACAGGTCCACAAAATTTGAAACCCCGCTTCTTCAGGTCTTTGGCTATGGTTTCGCTCAACCCGGTTTTCGCCGGCACGTCCTGCATGGTGGTCCATTGATTCTGGATGGGGGCGCCGCCGGTGAAGGTCCAGAGATACTCGGAAAAGGATTCGCCGTTTTCTTCCATGGTGAGAAAAATTCGCGCGCCGCCGATTGCGGCATTGATTTTCAGTCGCGACCGGATGATTCCGGCATCCTGCAACAAGCGTTCGATATCGGCCTCGCCATAGGCCGCGACTTTTTCAGGGTCAAAATTATCGAAGGCGGCACGAATCGATTCCCGCTTTCTGAGGATGGTGATCCAGGCGAGGCCAGCCTGCATGCCGTCCAGAACCAGTTTTTCCCACAGCGCCCGGGCATCATATTCCGGCACGCCCCATTCGCTGTCATGGTAAGCGGCATAGAGAGGATCATGGTCCGGCGCCCAGGGACATCTGGAGAGTTCGGCGGTTGTCATGTTTTCGCTTTAGCCCCGGATCGCGGCCTTGGCGAGTGACGGGTTTCAGTTTTCAAGGTTTGCAGGCAGCTGAACAGTGAGGCTGACGCCATCGTTTGTTGCCGGATTATCCGCGACGGCAAAGCGATCAAGACGAAGTAGCGCAACGCCGATAGCACCATCCGCAGAGGTGATGGTGCCAACCGGCTTGTCGTCCACCAGAATGGACTGGCCGCGCTCCAGTGTTTGATCGACAGCGAATACACCAGCGGATCGTTTGCGAATATTGCCGCGCCGCTTCATTCGCGACAGAACTTCCTGGCCAATGAAACAGCCTTTTTTCCATCCAATGCCGCCCATCAGATCCAGGTTGACATCGGTCGGGAAAACCTCCGCCGTTTGATAATCCCGGCCGAATGCGGGAATACCTGCCCTGATCTCGAGCGCGGATTGTCGGCCTACACCGTCCTGTGCCGCTGTCTCTGTGGTGATCATGCGGCAGGGTAATTCAGATGATCGCGGGTCGGCGGTGCCTTCACCGACAATGACGTTCAGGTCACCGCGCAATTCGATCTTGGCATCCGCGCGCAGGCGATACAGTGAAAGGCGTTTTACCAACGCGTCGGCGGCCTCCGACCAGACATCAATCCACACGCCATCCTCAAGCCCGTGAACAAGAAAATCACAAACAATCTTGCCTTGGGGCGTCAACAGCGCACCTGGCACTATTGTGCCAGCATGGCAGGTTTTCACGTCGGTCGTGATTACACGCTGCAAGAATTCGCGGGTGTCATCGCCAGTAATCGCGATTACGCTGCGGTCTGTCAAATGGTGGGTGATAGATGTCATGGACGCCATATGGCATTGAGCCGACCGCTGGCCAAGAGGCAAGCCATCGTTTATGCCGCAAGCGATGAAGCGAATTCTTTTCGTCACCTCCACACGCATTGGCGACGCCGTGATAAATTCCGGCGTGCTGGACCATCTCGTGCGGCATTGGCCGGACGCGAA
>BQJI01000256.1 GCA_021604625.1 Hyphobacterium sp.
GAGCATTGCGACGATCCGGGACCCATGCCGGAACATCCCGGTGGCAGCATGGGTTCCGGGTTCATGCTGACGCATGCCCCGGAATGACGGGAGGGTGTCATATCCGGATCCCGGGTTCACGCTACGCGCGCCCCGGGATGACGCCTTTGGCGTCAAAAATAACCCCTGCCGTCGAAACGGCAGGGGCCAAGGTGCGCCACTGGGTGGTGGAACGGGCTCTGGCCTAGAACGGCCAGAGAATATCGAAGACTTCCTGGCCCATACGCGGGCGCTGGACGTCGGAAATATGGCCGCGCCCGCCATAGGAAATACGGGCTTCGGCAATCTGGGTATGGCGGATCGTATTGTCCGAGGCGATGTCCTGCGGGCGCACAACGCCCGAGACCAGAAGCTCCCGGATCTCGTTGTTTATGCGCACTTCCTGTCGTCCGGCGATGGCCAGATTGCCATTCGGCATACGATCGGTGACGACGGCGGCAATGGAGAGATTGATCGTCTCCTGACGGCTGACTGCGCCGGTGCCGGTGTGCGAGCCGGACGAGCCGAAACTGGCCAGCGAGGTCGGGTCCACCGCATCATTGAAGAATTGCGCGAGCGCCGCTTCGCCGCCGAGGAAATTCGTCAGATCACTATCTTCCGAGGCCGTGCGCGCGCGATTGGTGGAATTCTGAACATTGGCCGAATCCGAGATATTGATATTCACCGTCAGGATATCGCCGGGAGAGGCGGCGCGCGGATCACCAAAGAAGGTCTGGCGGCCCGGCGTCCACAGGGAATTGGTCGGTGAGGCATCATAGGCGGCGGTGATCGCACCGGCGCGTTGCGGCGCCTGTCCACCATTATAATGGGGTTGTTGCGCCTGTTGCGGCGCTTGCCCGCCAAAAGAATGCTCGGGCGAATAGCCGCCACTATACTGACCGGGCGCGTTGTGATTGGCCGATGGCTGGTTGGGATTGCTGGCATAGAGCGCCGGATTCTCGATCGGAGAGAGGGCTGGCGTGGCGCCGACTTCCGTCAGGCGGCTCGCCGTCGCGCAGGCACCGAGGCTCAGGGCGGCGGAAAGGACAATCAGGTTACGGATCATGGCAGATTTCCCAGGGCTGTTGTTTTTATTCGTTTTCTTGGTCTTCGGCGGCGTCGTAGTAGGAGTAGTCGTAGGAGACGAAATCGCAAAAACTGGAGAGTTTATCCACGCGGTCTCCGGTTTTGCGTCAGGACGGTCCGGCGGTGACAACACGGGCCCGGCCCGGGCCTTCCACCATCGCGTCAATCGTGCGGTTGGACTGCAAATTCACAAAGCGGATGATTTCATTCTCGCCGGCATCTTCCAGCGCCCGCGCCCGCGCCGTCAGCGTCAGACCCGGAACCGAGAACACCAGATTCACCGTCTCACCGCGCGCCACCACGACCGGGGCTTGCAGATCAAAAGCGCGGATCGGCTCACCGGGGCGCAATGCCCGGCGGGTTTCCATGCCGACCATATTGTCCGGGTCCATCACCGCATCGGCGCGAACCCGGTCAGCGCGAACCGCCATCCAGTCGATATCATTGTGGTCAAGGCGTTGCCCTGCCGCAATCGGACGCGCCAGAACAGGCACATCCAGCGTCGCATAGGCCCGGCCCGTCAACCGCACCGGCGTCGCACCCTCATAGGCAATCAGCTCGGCCTGAAAAACACCGGTCCGGGCGATAAAATCCAGCGTCGAGATTTCCGGCAGGCCGCGCGCATCCAGCGGCATGTGCACCGCACCAACACCCGACAACTGAACGTCATATTCATTGCCGTCGCGCATATTCAGTTCGGCCGAAATCATCTCCATCACCAGATCACTGTCGATCATCCGGCTGGCCCGCTCGATGGTGACACGGCGCAGGCGATTGGGGTTCGCCCAGGCGAGGCCATGCGTGCGCGCCGTCTGGCGGATATAATCCGGGTCCAGCGATGTGCGGCGACCCGGCTCCGGTGCGCGGGCGACCACGATCTCGGCAGCCTCGCCGGCCACGCCGAACAGATCGCCGAGCGTCACCACATCGTCGGCGACGCGAATATCGTCGCGCAGCATGACGGCCTCGTCGGCGAAGGCCGAAGCGATGATTTGCGGCGGCGGCGCGAAGATCAGGATGAGGGCGAAGAAGATATGTTTCATGGCTCAGTCCTCAACGAAGATTGGAGCTGGCGGCCAGCATTTCATCGGACGCCGAAATCACCCGCGCATTCATCTCGTAGGCCCGCTGGGCCTGGATGAGAGCGGTAATTTCGGACACCGCATTGACATTGGAGCTTTCAACAAACCCTTGACGCACAACACCAAATCCGGTCGAACCCGGTGTACCGCTGGTGGCGGCACCTGAAGCAGCCGTCTCGGTGAAAAGATTGTCACCGCGCGCTTCCAGCCCCGCCTCGTTGAAGAAAGTCGATAATTCCAGCTGACCGACAATTTGCGGATTGGGATCGCCATCGATAATGGCCTGAACCTGTCCCTGCTGGTTGATCGCCACATCCCGCGTGCCTTGCGGAATGGCCACACCGGGCGCGACAGTATAGCCGTCCGTTGTCACAATCTGTCCGTCTGGACTGACCGCAAAATTTCCCGCACGGGTATAGGCATCCTCACCGGAAGGTAGCTGGATACGAAAATACCCCCGGCCGGAAATCGCCAGATCATATCGATTGCCGGTCTGATTGAGACTGCCCTGTTCCGTGATCCGGTAGACCGAAGCTGCCTGAACACCCAAACCCACCTGAACGCCGGTCGGGACGATGGTTCCGGCATCCGACGATGACGCTCCCATGCGCTCGACGCTCTGATAGATCAGGTCCTGAAACTCGGCACGCTGCCGCTGGAAAGCGGTGGTATTCATGTTGGCGATGTTGTTCGAGATCACCTCGAC
>BQJI01000257.1 GCA_021604625.1 Hyphobacterium sp.
GTTTGTGTGCTGGAGCGCGAACGGCATGAGGACATTGTTGCCGATATTCGGTCGGTTGGCGCTCGTGTGATGATGTTGCCGGATGGCGATGTGAACGGCGTGATTTCGACCACCATCGCTGCGACCGGTATCGATATGTATGTCGGGCAGGGCGGAGCACCGGAAGGTGTGCTGGCCGCGACGGCATTGCGATGTGTAGGTGGACAAATGCAGGCGCGCCTTTTCTTCCGCAATGATGATGAGCGCGCGCGCGCGGCGAAAACCGGCATTGTCGACCTTGATCGCAAATATGACCTCAATGAACTCGCTTCCAGTGAATGTCTTTTTGTTGCGACCGGTGTGACAGATGGTGATCTGGTGGACGGTGTGCGCCGTTCTAACGGTAAAATCAGCACCGAAACCCTGATCATGCAGTCATCCGGCTCAATCGTTCGGCATATTCGCACGGAACGATCAGCTTAGGCGCGAGCATGGGCGAAAACTTCTCTGTTCAACAATCACTCTCCGGCAAAGTTTGGCGGCTGCGCGACCTCGACGATCAGATCGTCTCGGATATCCGCCGTAAAGTCGGCGTTGACGAAATCGTCGCGCGAATGTTGGCGGCGCGCGGTATTTCGGCTGATGAGGCCGATGCTGTTCTGAACCCCACATTGCGCCACTTCTTTCCCGATCCGTCCAGCTTTCAGGATATGGACAAGGCGGCGACAGTGATCTGGGACGCCGTCGAATCGAATAGAACGTTGGCGGTTTTTGCAGATTATGACGTTGACGGTGCGACATCCGCTGCTCAGCTCATCCGGTATTTTCGTAAGCTTGGAATTTCGCTGCTCCTGTATGTGCCGGACCGGATCGATGAAGGTTATGGCCCATCGGCGGATGCGTTTGAAAAATTGAAAGCTCAGGGTGCCGATCTGGTAATAACGGTGGATTGTGGCGCTGCGGCGCACGAGCCACTGGAAGCTGCCCGAACAATGGGGTTGGACGTGGTGGTGGTGGATCATCATCTAATGAGCGCGGAATTGCCGCCGGCATTGGCCATCGTAAATCCCAACCGCCTCGATGATGTGTCCGGATGCGGGCATATGGCGGCGGCAGGTGTGACGTTTGTCTTATTGGCGGCCTTGAACCGGGAAGCGCGCCGACGCGCCAAATTTACTGACACCGCAGAGCCGGATATTCTGAAATTTGCCGACCTCGCAGCCCTTGGTACGCTGTGTGATGTCGTGCCTTTGCGGGATGTAAACCGCGCCATTGTCTCGCAAGGCCTGAAAGTGATGCGTGGCTGGCATCATGCCGGGTTGAAAGCACTGGCTGATGTTGGCGGTTTGACTGGCAATCCATCCGCTTACCATCTCGGGTTTCTGCTAGGCCCGAGGATCAATGCCGGTGGCCGCGTGGGACGCGCGGATTTGGGCGCACGATTATTGTCGAGCGATGATCCAGCGGAATGTGTTGAAATCGCCGCCGAACTTGATGCCTTGAATGCGGAGCGCAAGCAGATCGAGGCAGATGTGCAGGACGCTGCCAAAGCACAATTGCGCGCAGATGGCGACACCGAAGCTCCCTTGCTGATTGCGACTGGAGCGGGATGGCACCCCGGCGTTATCGGAATTGTTGCGGGACGTCTTAAAGAACAATTCGGGCGTCCGACCATCGTGATTGGAACGGAAAACGGGTTGGGCAAAGGATCGGGCCGTTCGGTTTCCGGTGTTGATCTGGGAAGTGCGATTGCGGAGGCCAAAGCTGCGGGATTGCTGATTGCAGGCGGTGGTCATGCGATGGCGGCGGGGCTGACAGTTGAAGAAGGGCGTGTCGATGCATTGCGGGACTTTCTCGTGGAGCGGCTGCGTCCGCAATGGGATGCGTCTCATGACGCCCGGTCCCTGCGGCTGGATGCGATCTTGTCGCCCGCTGGTGTCACGCTGGATCTGGCCGAGCGAATCATGGCGGCGGCGCCATTTGGCCAGGGCTTTGCGGAACCGCGTTTTGCGCTCCTTGACGTGCGTGTTGCCTATGCGGAGCGTGTGGGCGCAGATCATGTGCGGTTCAGCCTGACCGATGAAAGCGGCCAACGCGTAAATGGAATTGTATTTCGCCAAGCAGATCAACCCATTGGACACGCTCTACTAGGTGGATCAGGTGAAACTTGGCATGTCGCGGGGCGTTTGAAACTTGACGAATGGCGGGGAAATCGCCGCGTCCAGTTTCATTTGGAAGATATTGCTGTGGCAGGCTGAAATTGCCTGCAAACTCATGCTTGCGTGTCTGCAGTGAAGTCGATATATCACGCCCTCCGATCGCGTGGTCCCTTCGTCTATCGGTTAGGACGCCAGGTTTTCAACCTGGAAAGAGGGGTTCGATTCCCCTAGGGACTACCATCGGCTTTTCCCGGTCAATTTCGATTTATCCATTGATAGCCGGACCTTTTATTCGTGTGAGCCGCAAGTTTGGCGAATCCACGATTTCGTTAAGTGGCTAAAATTGCTCTCACAACCCCTCCATTAAGACCTCGTTAATTTATTCTGTTCCCTTTTATGACGAATTGATTACATTAATTCCCCTGACAGTTGTGTAGCGAGGGGTGTGTCGATGGCGGGGGAAGCCACTACTGATTCTGAAGAACTGGCATCAGTTATCGAAGGCAGGGTGAAGTGGTTTGACCCTTCGCGCGGCTATGGATTTATCGAAGTCGAGGACGGGCAAGGCGACATTTTGTTGCATGCCAGTCGATTGCGTATGTGCGGGCGATCATTTGCGCCGGAAGGTGCTGAGGCGAAATGCCTGGTTGTTGCGGGCGATAAAGGTCGGCAAGTCGTTGAAATCCTTTC
>BQJI01000258.1 GCA_021604625.1 Hyphobacterium sp.
GCGCCAAGCGCGTGACCTCGCCCGTGCTGCCGGTGGTGCGAATATTTATAACACCGCCAATGGCATCCGACCCCCAGAGCGCGGATTGCTCTCCCCTAAGAATTTCGACGCGTTCGACGCCAAAACCCGGCGCATGAGCAAAGTCAAACCCGCCCGTCATCGGTACCGATGCTTCGATTCCATCAATTAGCACCAGCACGTGATCGGCTTCCGATCCGCGCACGCGTAAATCCGTCAAACCGCCCGTTCCGCCGGAGCCGGAAATGGCAATTCCGGGGACAGACCGCAATGTGTCTGCGAGCGTCAAACTGCCACGCAATTCAATATCGTCCACATCTAGAAACGAAGTGGCAGAGGTCACATCCTCGACCCGCGTGGGGATACGTCCGCCGATAACAATCACCGTATCTGTGGCTGAATCGGTCGGCGTTTGCTGGGCGAAAACGAGGGGAGAGAAAAGCAGGGAAAAGGCGAAACCACGCCAGAGGACACCAATCAAGGTCATGAAACACAACTCCTGTTTCGGCAAGGCGATCGCCCGACCGGGTTCAAAGGAGTCGCTACAAACGGAAATATCCGCGCCAGACCCATGTGACCCCGCACAGGTGGACGAGCGACGGCACAGGCAGGTCTTCCGGCTTACGAATCAAGGCTGGCCCCACGTCTTCCCGGGTTACCCCAGTGACTTGGTGTGAGACCGCTCTCCGTTTACGGCTGCGGGCACAGCGAGGGCATTTCACCCCACTTCCCTATTCATCCCTTACGGGAACCTGTACGAATCCGTTTGTAATACCGGTCGCGCTTTTTGCCTAGAGGCCTGCCTGCGCCAGTCGTTTTTCAAAGTCGCGTAATTTGGAGCGGGCCTTGCGCCACTCCCACCAGAGGAAAGCGATTTTCGGACCATCAACCAGATAGCGTTTCCACATCCGGCGCGGCTCCTGTGCCAGCCTATGTAGCCATTCAAGCCGGGCGTTCTGAATCCAGACCGGCGCACGATCGGCGGCACCGCCGAGAAAGTCGAGCGACGCGCCAACACACAGTCCAATGCCGGTGCAATCACCGCGATCCAGGCAGGCTTCAGCGATCATTTCCTGCTGGGGCGAACCGACACAGAGGAAAGTAAATCGCGATGTATTGTCGGCGACAAATTGCGCACATTCGGCAATCGCTTCGGGATTATTGCGCAGCCCCATCGGGGGTTCATGCCAGCGCACATCTCGCAGGCCATAGCGCGCCTTGACGTTTTCCACGACCTCTTTCGAGCCGCCGATTATCGTCACCGGTTCGTGGCGTAGCACAACGTTGTCAAACAGCGTTTTTGTCAGATCGGAACCGGGGGTTACATCAACGTCCTCGCCCGATAGCGATGCAATCAGTTCCAAAACCCGGCTGTCGCAGACCGTCAGCCAGGCCTGCGCATAGAGCGGGGCGAGAATGCCGTCTTTGCGAAGCCGCACCAGATGATCAACATTCGGCGTGACGACAAAGGCAAACGGCGCTTCGGCATCGCGCTCAGCCAGTCGCATCACTGTAGTCGGAAAGTCGATATTGTCGAAGGCCGAATTCAGAAACCAGATATGACGCGGTTTGGAACGGCGTTCTGTCTCGGTCAGGATCGGCAATTGTATTGTCATGCTCAACATGTCCCGTTTCGCGCCAGTTGCGCGGGTTCGGGAGGGTTAATTGCAAGCGACACGCCGTGTTGTGCCAAAGGCGCGCAAAGCCGACTTCAGGGTTAATGCGCGGTTAATACAGAATGGCGCGTTTGAGATTGCGGATCGCAAAACGAGCCGGATGAAAACTTTCGCGACCCGCACATTCGAAAGGCGAAGGCTCGCCACACAAATCCGATGCCAGCGCTTCTGCCAGAAGCGGCGCATGCGCGAAACCGCGAGATCCAAAACCGCTGAGTATAATGTGGTCTGTTCCGGCTGGTGGCAGACTGGATTCTGGCAATGGACCGCCGCGTGACCATTCCGCCCAGTGCGGACCGAAAAGCAATGGCGGGATCACCCCCGCAATCGGCAGTCGGTCCGGCGTGGTTGCGCGTACGCCCAACCAATGTTCGGCTTTGCCCGACAGACCCGCTTCCAGTTCCGGTACATGCTTTTGCAACGCCATTCGCAGTAACCGTTCTGCCAGTTCGGCGTCGCCGGCATCCGCGCCTTTTTCATGAGTAGCACCGATCAATACCTGTCCTGCGGGTGTAGCCGATACGTAACCGCCCCATACGACAGGTTGCCGGGGCGGGTTTCCATGCATCACCATCACGCGTCCTGCACTCGGCGCGAGTTCCGAAAATCCAGCCTCACTGCCGCGACAATCGATGACAAGATCTGCCTCCAGAACCAATTCCGGATCGGTGATGATGCGCGTATCGCCCGCCAGCACCTTGACGAGCGCCGCAGGGTCAAACCGCCCGGCCCTCTCCATCCACACGCCATCATCGCGAATTTCATAGCCCTCACCCATCGCATCTACGATTGCGGAATATCGCGTACGGTCATTGTCGTTTGCCAGCAGGCGCAGTGCCCCTTCGGCTTCGAAAAACCCCAGCCCGGCATAGAGTTCGCGGGCATATTCAAAGGCTGCCAGCGTCGCTCTGACATGCGGTCGGTCTGCATTTTCAAGACGCGGCGTCAGCAGGCCGGACGGCGCGCCGGATGCGCCGCCTGCAAGACCATTCGGGTCGACAATGACCACTTCCCGACCGCGCATGCGCAAGGCGTAAGCGAGGCTGGCACCGGCTATCCCGCCGCCACGAATTATAGCGCGGCCATTATGTGGTCGGA
>BQJI01000259.1 GCA_021604625.1 Hyphobacterium sp.
CGCTGCCGCCTATGCGGCCGTCCGCCATCTCGGATTGTCGGTCGAGGTGATTGCGGCAGCTATTTGCAGTTTCGGCGGTTTGCATCATCGGCTGGAACTTGTCGGGAAGCACAAATCGGTGCGGTATTTCAACGACTCGAAAGCAACGAATGCTGACGCGACCGCCAAGGCACTTGCCAGCTTCGAAAACATCTACTGGATCGTCGGCGGTCGGAAAAAAGAAGGCGGGATCGGTTCCCTGGCCCGCTATTTCCCGCGTATTGCCAAGGCCTATCTGATTGGAGAAGCAGCGGAGGAATTCGCCCAGACGCTCGGATCAGTGGTGCCATACGAGATCGCTGGAACTCTGGAAAACGCCGTCAGTCTCGCCAGCCAGGATGCGAGCCACGGCGTTGGCGCATCGCCGGTCATTCTTCTTTCACCTGCTTGCGCCAGTTTTGATCAATTCAGGGATTTCGAGCAGCGCGGAGATTTGTTTCGCACACTCGTTCTGTCCCGGCTTGAGAAATTGTAGGGGCGAAGATGATAGCGCTGGAGGCACGGCATTTCGGGGATTGGTGGCGGTCCATTGATCGAACCTTGCTCTTCGTCATTCTCGCGCTGATCAGCGTCGGGCTCGTTCTTTCGCTGGCGGCAAGTCCGGCCGCAGCCGTTCGTGAAAACTTCTCCGATCCGTTTCATTTCCTCTATCGCCACAGCCTGTTTGCATCCGTTAGCCTGATCGTTTTGCTGGTCGTATCTTCGCTCGATCAGCGCAATGTCCGTCGTCTGTGCGCACTGACACTGGTTGGATCGCTGGGGTTGATTGTCATCACCGTCATTGCTGGTCATGAAGTCGGTGGCGCGTCGCGCTGGTTGCGGTTCGCTGGATTTTCCCTGCAACCATCAGAATTTCTCAAACCGGCCCTGATCGTAATGTCCGCCTGGCTCTTTGCAGAAGCACGAAACGGTGCGCCGATTCCGGGGCGAGTTATCGCGTTCGGGCTTTATCTCTCCAGCGTCGTATTGCTGATGATGCAGCCGGACTTCGGTCAGTCCATCCTCATCACGCTGGTTTTTGGCGGGATATTTTTCATCTCCGGCCTGAATTTACGCTGGATGTTCGGGCTCGCGGCGACCGCCAGTGCGGGCGTTGTTTCGGCCTGGATGTTCCTGCCTTACGTGGCCACCCGCGTTGAACGATTTCTCAACCCCGAGGCGGGTGAAACCTATCAAACCGACACGGCAATAGCGGCGATCTCGCGCGGCGGCATTATGGGCGTCGGTCCGGGGGAGGGAACCATCAAGCGTTTGCTGCCGGATTCCCATTCTGATTTCATTTTCTCGGTCGCCGCTGAGGAATTCGGATTGATGGCGTCGTTGGCGATTATCGGCCTGTTCGCAATCCTTGTTGCCCGCGCCTGGATGAATGCATTGAAGTTGACCGATCATTTCGCGCAATTGGCGGTGACCGGGCTCGGGCTTCAATTCGCCCTTCAGGCGGTCATTAATATCAGCGTTAACCTCGACCTTATTCCGCCCAAAGGCATGACCTTGCCGTTTATCTCCTATGGCGGTTCGTCAATGGTGGCGCTGGCGCTGGGCGCGGGACTGATGCTGGCATTGACCCGGCGGCGTCCCGGCGCGTATTTGCGCGCATGACAACTGCAAAACGGGTTCTCATCGCAGCGGGCGGAACGGGCGGACATATGTTTCCGGCTCGCGCGGCTGCGCAGGCATTGATTGACCGCGGATGGCAGGTCCGGCTGGTCACCGATGCGCGCGGTATGACGCATACCGAAGGCTTTCCCGCAGAAGCGGTCGACCGGATCCGGGCGGCCAGTCCTTCGACGAAAAACCTCATTCGGCTGATCAGAGCCTGGATTGAATTGCTGGCCGGTCTGATGTCCTGCCGGAAAATCATCAAATCCTGGAAGCCTGATATTGTGGCAGGCTTTGGGGGCTATCCGGCTTTTCCGGCACTGATGGCTGCGCGGCAGAAGAAAATTCCCTTTGCCATCCACGAACAGAATGCGGTTCTGGGCCGGGTAAATCGCGTATTTGCCAAGGATGCCGGGTTCGTCGCGTCCGGATTCGAACGACTGGACCGTGCGCCTAAAAAAGCCAAACGCCTGATCACCGGCAATCCGGTTCGCGCGGCACTGGTCGCTGCCCGGCAATCTGCTTATCCGCCTGAAAGCGACCCGCTTCGCATTTTCGTGCTGGGCGGTAGTCTTGGCGCCAGAATATTGTCCGAAACCGTCCCGGCGGCTATCGCCGATCTCCCGGAATGGCTCAAATCTCGCCTTGAAGTCGCCCAACAGACTCGCGAAGAATCGCTGGCAATGGCGAATGAAATCTATCAGCAAGCGGGCGTGAAAGCCGAATGCGCACCGTTTTTCGGTGATGTGGCGACCCGATTGGAAGCGGCGCATCTTGTCATTGCGCGTGCGGGGGCCTCCAGCGTTTCCGAAATCGCCTGCGTCGGTCGTCCCGCCATTTTTATCCCGTTGGCAATTGCGGCAGACGATCACCAGAGTGCCAATGTCGAAGGCCTGACCGAGGCCGGTTCTGCCGATTCAATCCCCGAATGCGAATTTACAAGCGAAGCTTTGGCGGCATTGCTGGAGGTCCGTTTGGCCAATTACGCGGAGCTCGCGGAGCGAGCATCAATCGCGCGCACACTCGGTCGTCCGGACGCCGCGTCGCTTTTTGCGGACGCGCTGATATCACTCGAACAAGGAAACTGATCGCCCATGCCTTCGAATGTATTGCCAATTCGCGTCGGTCCGGTCCATTTCGTCGG
>BQJI01000260.1 GCA_021604625.1 Hyphobacterium sp.
TTGATATCGTGTCCGGCGCGGTCAGCCAAAGGTCCCGACTGGCCCCAACCTGTCAGACGTCCATAAATCAGCGCTGGTTTTACCGCATGCACCGCTTCCGGCCCCAGTCCGAGGCGTTCGACCACGCCCGGCCGGAAACCCTCGATCAGAATGTCGGCCGTCTTGCAGAGGTCCAGAACAATTTCGTTGGCGTTGTCTGCTTTGAGATTGACGACGATGGACCGTTTGCCGCGACGGTTGGCGTCTTTGGGCCGGTTCGGCGAGACGGTTTCTGCCTTGCGGTCGATGCAGATGACATCCGCGCCGAGGTCCGCGAGCAATTGTCCCGCCAGAGGCCCGGGCCCGATGCCGGACAGTTCAATCACGCGAATACCTTCAAGCGGCCCGCTCATGGCAATACCGGCAATTCATCTGGTGGCCGATTCCAGAATAAGGGTTTCCAGACGCCGTTCTCGAAGTGTGCGGCGCAGACATGACCGGTTTTGACCTTGGCATCACCGGCAAAACCGATTGCGGCGTGAAAATACCGCAAGATGCCGTTCGATGTGATGACGAGTGCTGTGCCGGTCGCTGACGTCATGTCTGTGAGTACAGACTTTGCATTGGCTTCAAGAATTGCCTCATCCGGCATCCAGTCGGCTTTTTCAGGTCGCTGATGCCGTTCGCGCCAGTTGGAAATGGCGGCGGGGCCAAAAATGGCTGTGATCTCGTCATCACTTTTGCCGCCCCATTGACCGTAATCGATCTCGGTCAGGCGGGTATCTATCTCGATAGCGGTGTCGGATGCGGTGATCGCTTTGATGATTTCGGCCGCTCTGCGTGTTCGCTTCAATGGACCGGATAGAATTGTGGAAGGCTGAACGCTGTGTTCGCGCAGGCTTTCGCCGAGGCGCGCCGCCTGGGCTTCACCGGATTTCACGAGCGGCAAATCCTCTTTCGCACCCACCCAGACGATGCGGTCGCCGGGGCCGAACGTGTTTCCGTGGCGCGCCAGTATAAGCAGACTCACGGGACCAGCTCTCCTTCACGGGCGATGATGGCTTCGACTTCGCCCACATCGGCAGGTGCGTCGACCGACCATGCGGATCGCCCGCGATAATCCACTTCGACAATTCGAACGGGAATGCCGTTTTCCAGCGCGCGTAATTGTTCCAGACTTTCGGCCAGTTCCAGCGGGCTGGGATCCAACGCCACGAGGCGGCGTAAAGTGTCAATGCGATAGCCATAGAGGCCGATATGCTGCCAGGTCGGTGTGCCGGCTTCCGGGTTGCGTTGAAACGGGATGACGGTTTTGGAAAAATACAGAGCCCGCATGTTCCGGTCGAACACGACGGTGGTGCCGCCGACTTCGCCAGCGGCTTTGGAGGCGCGGAATTTGGCCTCGGTTTCCGGGGGCATTTTTACCGCTGGCGTCGCCATTTCAATCGATGGATCCTTGCGCATAGAAACCGGGACGGCGCCGATCACCCAGGGCGGGGTCAAGACCGCATCTCCTTGCACGTTTATGATGATCTCGGCGGTGCTATCGAGCGCATCGTAAGCGGCCAGCGCCCGTTCGGTGCCGTTGCGGCAGGAATTTGGCGTCATGACCGCCTCGCCGCCGAAGCTTTCAACGGCGTCCGCTATTCGCTGGTCGTCGGTCGCCACGACGACCTGATCCACACCGTCGGCCGCGGAAGTGTGACGCCAGACGCGCTCGATCATTTGTCGCCCGTTTATCGGGGTCAGCGGCTTGCCCGGAAAACGGGTGGAGCCATAGCGGGCGGGAATAACAGCGAGAACGGACATAAATACCTGCAGGCCAGTGAAGGTTCGTTGTGCGGCAATCCGGGCGACGGATCAACATTTGTTGATTTGAACCGGGCATCGGTTTCCTGAAAAATACAGGGGTATCAATTGGCAGGGGAGGCTGGTTATGCGGTTTATTGTTTTACTGCTTTCAGTGCTCGCGATTTCTGCGTGCGCAACAACTTCAGAGTCGACTTCAAGAGATACTGCGATGACCGTATCGGCAGATGCGCCGCGCGTCGTTGACCAAAGCGAGGCACAGCGTGTACAGCCGGATGATGTCGTTTGCCGGATTGAAGCGCCAACCGGCACGCGCATGCGCGAACGGATTTGCCGCACTCAAGCGGAGTGGGACGCCATCATGGAAGCGGGTCAGGAACGCCTTCGACACCGGCAATCGACTGGCACCCAACGGTACTAGATCAACTAGCCCTCAAACCTTTCCAAAAATTCAGGTTACAGGCTTTGACAGGGCGTAATGATTGATACAATTTGCGCGTCGAATTGCGATGAATTCAATTCGCAAGTGCATTTTTTTGAAAAGCGTGTGTACGCGGGAGGGTTTTTAATGAGAGCTTTTTTGATCATGGTTGCAGGTCTGGCATTGGCGTCGTGCGCCACTACGTCTGATACTGGCAATATGGCCAGCAATGACGCGCCGGAGGCGGCGGCTCCAGCACGGACAGCACCCGCCGAAACCAATACTGCAGAAAACCGGGACGATCCGAATCGTATGGTTTGCCGTGCCGAACGCGTGACTGGTCAAATGCGCCGTGAACGTATTTGCCGCACAGCTGCGCAATGGGCGGCCATTCAGGAGGCAGGTCGTGACGCAATTGGTCGCAATCAGTCGACAGGTTACCAGGACAGCCCTCAATAACCTTGACTGGACTGACCTGAATTCGCCTGCTTTCATGCAGGCAAGCAGATGCTAAGAAAGCCCGG
>BQJI01000261.1 GCA_021604625.1 Hyphobacterium sp.
CAACTCCTCCGGCGACACGATGATGCGACGACCGGCCCGGTCCAGCGCCACAGCCTCGACCAGAATGTCTTGGGTCTCGGTGCCATAGCAGCCGGCATTCATGCGGATCGCGCCACCGATAGCGCCGGGAACGCCGGTGAAGAATTCCATTCCGGCAATGCCGAATTTTGCGGCGATCTGGGCGACTTTCTTGTCCAGCGCCGCGGCTCCGGCCGTCAGCCGTGTCTCGCTGATGGCCTCGACCTTCCCGAAAGAGGCCGTCAGGCGAATAACCACGCCCGGCACACCGCCATCACGCACCAGTGTATTGGAGCCGGCACCCAGAATATGAACCGGAATTTCGTCGGGTGTTTCTGCCAGAAAGCGCGCGAGGTCAGCTTCGTCGGCAGGCAGGAAAAGCACTTCCGCCGGGCCACCAACGCGCAACCATGTCATATCGGCCAGTGGCGCGGCGGGCAGATATTTACCGCGAACCGGCGGGAGGCGAACGGCTAGGCTCAACCGCCGTCACCTAAGTTTTCGTCCGCCTCGCTATCCAGAGCTTCGAGATCAATGGCTCGCAGTCGCGGTGATAACACATCCCGTAGCTTTGCAAGCTTCGTCACTAGCCACTCAAATTGGGCGGATGCATCGCCGTCGAATACCGCTCGCTCCCCACCCTTGTAGATCGCAATTCGTGAATCCTGGCCTGAAGCTAATTCCTCCCAGTTCAGCGTCTCACCGAACTCAGATTCAATAACAGCTTTGTCGGTTGCCAAGGCATGATATACTAGTTTTGCACGCGGCCCACCGATGTAGGCTTCGGCCCGTAGACCGTCCCGTGGACAAGATGCGTTGAACTCGACGTACACGTCGGATGCAAGGCGCAAGCCGTCCCCGCACTGCCAGTTTCCCTTGTAGGCCGTCCGATTGGACATTCCTGGTATCCTATCGCCAACGATATCGATCAGGCCCTGCCAGTACTCACGCCATCGCTTCTGGCTTTCGGACAGCTCTGTCGAATTCGACTCTGAACTTGTAAAAGCGCGCTTGGACCAGTCATTCGGCTTCGAGACCACCTGGAACTGGGGCGCAGCGATCTTATCGCCGATCGTCCATGCCTGTACTTCGATCGCGAAAAAACGAAAGCGCGTACCGGAAATTTCATTTAACCAATCGACCGCAGCGCGGTGTTCGTCTCGAACCTTTTCTGCGATCCAAACTATGGTCTCTGCATTTATGCCGGCAGCATAAGCCAATATTTGTCCAAGATGGCGATGGTCAGTCGGCGCGAGTTGGTTTTCAACGAGCACGATCGAGGATCGGTCGATATCTTCTGCGACAATATCAGCGATAAAAGACCCGATTTGTTGCTCAACTCCACGTAGCTCAAGTCGCAAGCCAAGCGTTTCTCCAAGAAGTGTGAGATTTTCTTCCTCGGCAAGCCAAGGCGTGAAATGCGTCGCCTCACCTTCCCACAACTCCCGAAGAGGAACAGGTTTTAGCCTACCGATTTCCATTCACCCAAGCTCCTTCAACTCGTCCGGCAGGGCATAAGCCCAGGCGGTAATATCGCCCGCACCCAGGAAGATTATGACGTCACCTTCGTCGGCACGTTCGGCGATAGCCCTGGCGACGGTTTCTCGCGTCGTGGTGTGGACATCGCGATGTCCGTGCGCTTTCAGACCTTCAACAAGATGTTCGGCATCGACGCCGTCTATCGGTTGTTCGCCAGCTTCAAATACCGGTGTGATCAGCACGGTATCGGCGTCATTGAAACAGGTGCAAAAATCGTCAAACAAGTCGTGCAGTCGCGAATACCGGTGCGGCTGGGCGATGGCGATCACCTTGCCTTTGCTGGCCTGACGCGCGGCTTTCAGCACCGCAGCTATCTCGACCGGATGGTGGCCATAGTCATCAATGATGTCCGCGCCCTTCCACTCACCGGTCTTGGTGAAACGACGCTTCACGCCGCCGAAGGCTTTCAGCGCGGATTTTGCCGCATCCTCTTTCGCACCAAGCTCGCGCGCAACGGCGATCGCGGACAGCGTGTTCAGGACGTTATGCTCACCCATCATCGGGAGGAAAACCCGATTCCAGCGTTCAGAATGGCCATTATCCCGGAACACGACATCGAAGGTGGACCCGGCGGGTGTCATGTCGAGATTTTCGGCACGCACATCGGCCTGCGGGTTGAAGCCATAGGTGACGATACGGCGGTCCGTAATTCTGGAGGCCAGCGTTTGGACATCGGGATGGTCCGTGCACAGCACGGTGAAGCCGTAAAACGGCAAGCCTTCGACAAAGCGAAAGAATGCATCATGGAGTTTTTCAACACTACCATAATGCTCCATGTGCTCAGGGTCGATATTGGTGACGATGCCGATGGTGGCGCGGAGTTTCAAAAATGACCCGTCGCTTTCATCAGCCTCGACCGCCATCCAGTCGCCTTCACCCATTTTGGCATTGGAGCCATAGGCGGAAATGATCCCGCCATTGATGACAGTCGGGTCCAGTCCGGCCGCATCCATCAACGCCGCAACGAGCGAAGTTGTTGTGGTCTTTCCGTGCGTTCCGGCGACCGCGACCGAATATTTCAGGCGCATCAATTCGGCGAGCATTTCAGCGCGGCGTACAACCGGAATTTTCCGGTCCCTGGCTGCCACGAGCTCAGAATTGTCAGGCTTGATGGCGGTTGACACAACCAGTGCACCCGCGCCTTCGAC
>BQJI01000262.1 GCA_021604625.1 Hyphobacterium sp.
CAATTCATCGGTCGAGCACAACCTGCCCGTCGAAATGGTCTATGAAGACGTCCTGCAAATGTTCTCCCAGACGCAAGTTGCCTATAACCCGACGCTGGTTGTGACCTATGGCGGGCTCGCCGGTGATCCCTATTGGCGCTCTCGCACAAATATCTGGGAGCATCCCATCCTGTCGCGTCATGCACCGCCGAACTATCTGCGGGGCTCTATTCGCCGCCCGACGGCTCCGGATCACGACTATGTCGATGATGACAGCGCAGTGACGGCCCTGATGCTCGCCGATCGCGGCGTCACCATGGCCATTGGCGCGCATGGTCAGGAACAAGGGATTGCTGCGCATTGGGAGCTCTGGTCACTGGGTCGTGGCGGCGCCACACCTGTTCAGGCCCTGAGAGCGGCCACGATCGATCCGGCCATCCATCTTGGATTCGGTGATGATCTTGGCTCAATCGAGGTCGGCAAGCTCGCCGATATGGTGATCCTTGATGGTGATATTCTCGCCGATATCGAGAATTCCGATCAGATCGACATGATCATGCTCAATGGCCGTCTCTATGATGCGGAAACGCTGAACGAGACCGTTACCGGCGATAGCCAGCGTGAGGCCTATTTCTGGGAATAGGCGTCTAGCTGTGCTTTGAAAGCCAGGCCGCGAAGCGTTCGATCACCGCTTCGCGGCCGATTTCATTTATGGTTTCGTGCCGGAAGCCGGTCAGGACTTCGCATGTAACGTTTTTGAACTTCCGCCGCTTCAGGCGTTTGCGAAGCGCGGTCATGGCCTTGCCGCCATTTGTGGCCGGATCATCCGTACCGCCCATCAGATGGACGGGCAGGCTTTTGGGAATGGCTTTCAGGTGAGCATCATCGGCGGCGTAGTTGATACCTTCGGCAAAGTCGCTCCATAGCGACCAGCTCGCCGTCCACCCGCACAATGGATCGGCAACATATTTGTCGACTTCATCCAGATCGCGGCTCAGCCAGCCGGATTCGGCGCGGTCGGATTTGAAGCGTTTGTCCCAGGCCTTGAAGGTCAGGGAATCGATCAGGCCGGCAGGCTTGTCCGGTTTTGAGAAGGTCAGGCCCAGCCCGGTCACGAATCTGATCAGACCGGCGGCACCCTTGTCGATGTTGGCGTTCCAGACCGCGCAACCGGATATCGTGTCGGGATGGCGCATAGCATAATTCATCGCGATTGTGCCGCCCATGGAATGTCCGAACACGATGATCGGCAATCCGGGATTTCGGTTCCGGATATCGGCGTTCACCGCGGCAACATCATCCATCACCTTGGACCAGCCATCTTCATCGGCATAGCGCCGGGGTCCGCCATCGGCGGCTGTGGTCGCGCCATGCCCGCGATGATCGTGCGCAACAACCGTCCACCCCGCGATGGCCAGAGCATCCGCAAATCGCTCATATCGTGCGGCATGTTCGGCCAGCCCGTGATTGACATGCAGCACGCCCCGGGCGTCGCCATTCGCAGCGCGCTCATAAATGGCAAGCTGGGCGCCTGTCGGGCTTTCCAGCGTTCGCGTTTCAAATGTCATGACCATCCCCTTTTTCGCGCCAACGCTATCGCGCCCTGTTCGCGTGCGCCAGCCAAGTTATAGTCTGAAAATCAGGGAATCGGGGAGACGGCATGTTTCAGGACAAGACGGCCATATTGGCAATTGATCAGGGCACGACGTCCTCGCGCGCCATAGTTTTCTCGAAAAAAGGCGATGTGATCTCGATGGCGCAACAGGAATTTGCGCAGATTTATCCCAAACCCGGTTGGGTGGAACATGATCCTGAAGTGATCTGGGCGACGGTGATTGCAACCGCTCGCAAGGCCCTGAAGGAGGCGCGGGCCAAGGGTTGGAAACCCGCCTGTGTCGGTATCACAAATCAGCGCGAGACCGCGATTATCTGGGACCGGGAAACCGGCAATCCAATCCACAACGCCATTGTCTGGCAAGATCGGCGCACCTCGGCCGTTTGCCGGGAATTGGCGACGGTCGGGCACCCGCAAACCGTTCGCGAGAAAACCGGCCTCGTTATGGATCCGTATTTTTCGGCCACAAAATTCGCCTGGATTCTGGACGAGGTCGACGGTGCCCGCGAACGCGCTGCAAATGGCGAGCTGGCCTTTGGTACGGTTGATGCCTTCTTGCTCTGGCGATTGACCGGCGGCGCTGCACATAAAACCGACGCGACCAATGCCAGCCGCACCTCCCTGTTTGATCTCAAGGCAGGGCAGTGGGACGCCGAACTGTGCCGTCTTTTCAATGTGCCGATGTCGGGCCTTCCGAAGGTCTGCGACAATGCCGACGCGTTTGGCACCAGTCTCAAATCTACCATAGGCGAAGCGCTTCCTGTCACCGGCATGGCGGGCGACCAGCAATCCGCGGCTATCGGTCAGGCCTGTTTTGCGCCGGGGGAGGTAAAATCCACCTATGGCACCGGCGCATTTCTGATCATGAATACCGGCAAGGAAATGGCGATGTCGGAAAACCGGCTGCTCTCGACCATTGGCTGGCGTTTGAATGGCGAGACGGTATTTGCCCTTGAAGGGTCCATCCTTTCGGCTGGCGCTACGGTGCAATGGCTGCGCGACGGGTTGGGCCTGTTTTCCGATGCGGCACAGATCGAGGCGCTGGCCGCCTCAGCAGACCCGGAAAGCGGTGTTTATCTCGTGCCGGCATTC
>BQJI01000263.1 GCA_021604625.1 Hyphobacterium sp.
GGGGCCGGAACGGCGTTCGATGGTCATGTCGGACAAGGAAAAGGAACTGACAGCCTGGCACGAAGCCGGTCACGCCATTGTGGCATTGAACGTGCCGGATACCGACCCGGTGCACAAAGCCACGATCATTCCGCGCGGGCGGGCGCTTGGCATGGTGATGCGCCTGCCGGAAGCTGACAAGCTGTCTGAAAACTTCACCCAGATGACATCGCACCTGGCGATTGCCATGGGCGGTCGTGTGGCCGAGGAATTGAAATTCGGCAAGGACAAGATCACCTCCGGTGCGTCGTCCGATATCCAGCAGGCAACGCGTGTTGCGCGCGCCATGATCACCCAGTGGGGGTTTTCCGATAAACTCGGCACCATCGATTATTCCGATGGCGACGGTCAGAACGTTTTTCTGGGTCAGGAGTTGACGCGATCAAAGTCAATTTCCAGCGAAACGGCACGTGTGATCGAGGAAGAAGTCCGCAGGTTGATAGACGAAGCCAACACGACAGCCCGGAAAGTCCTGACCGAAAAGAAAAAGGACTGGGAAACGCTCGCGGAAGGCTTGCTGGAATATGAAACGCTTTCAGGTTCGGAGATTGACGAATTACTGAAAGGCAATCCACCGGTGCGCGAGTCCGATGAACCTCCGTCGAAAAACGATACGCCAACCGGCGCTGTCCCTGTGACCGATGAAGATGAGGCAGACATCAAACCGAAAAAGCCGAAACCATCCGGAGGGCCAGCGCCGCAGGGTGCTTGAGTCATTCGAAAGGGCGCCCATCGGGCGCCCTTTCTCTTTCCGGTTCAGACATCGGGCTCGTGGATGATGCGTGAGCCGGAAATCGGTCAGTCGATCGAAAGACCGGTCTGATCTGCAATGGCCGCCTGAAATCCCCAGCCACCGAAAGATTCCGAGACGGCTGCGACGATTTCATTCTCGCCTTCATCAAGGTGAAGAATGAGCGCGTCCTCGTAGGAAATGGTGCCAAGAAAACGGTGGTCCCGCGCCCGCCAGCCGGAATTGCCGTAGAAGAGCTGGTCGCCGTTTACATAAAGGCGGACGCGATCTGAATAACCAAACCGCATGACCCGCGATGTCGCTTCATCGGCCTGAATCTGCATTCGCACGAAAACGGTATTATTGCCGTCCATCAGCCGCGTCGTCCGGCTGATATTGGCCACACCATCATCTTCTGTTGGCAACACGGTCCAGTCGAACCTGTCCAGAGCTTCGCTGCCCAGCCAATGAGCGGTTTCCACGTCGGCTTCCGGAAAAGTGGAAGAGACATGAAAAGATGAGATGTGACCGGCCGGCAGAGGATCCACTTCGCGCGGGGAGCCGATGATTTGATCGTCCTCATTGGCCGGCCGGATGGTGATATTTGAAAAATAAGCGCCGCTATCCGTTATCCAGGGACGATCGCTGGCATAGAGGCCGACGGGCCCATGTCCGCCGTCAAACCGCAGATCGGGAACATGCATCAGCGGCGTTTCCATGTCGCCGACATAGATGTCGGCCCGGTCGCCAATCGCCACGATCCGCACGCGCACCCATTCGCGTGCCGGCAGGTCCACAGCGGTTGCCTCATTGGGTCCGGCATGAAGCTGCCAGGTCGCGCCGCCATTGATCATCACCATGTATTGGGTGGCGTCATCCTGACCGCTCTGGTGCGGCCGGGTATAGAATTGTTCCATGCTGGCGGCGGCTTCGTCGAGCCGAAAATTCACACCTATGAAGCCGGATGCATGGGTTGAGGCATAATCATATTCGATAACGAGGTCGCCGAGATCGAGATCGCCGCGCCAGGCCACGCCGCGGGACACATAGATCGCATCGCGTCCCAGAAAGTTCCGGTTCTCCGCTGTACCCTGAACAGACCAGTCCTGGCCGTCATGGGTGAGCGTGGGGAGGTCTTGCGCAGGCGCAGGAGAGAGACTGGCTGCAACAAGTGCGGCCGCAAACAAAATTCGCATGGATTGAGCCCTTCTGGTTAGTTCCAGAGCCAATCTGTCGGAGTTCAATTGTCAGGTATTGGATATTTCGGACTCTGCGCGGCGTTCCGCATGCAGGCGCGCCGGGCTGGCGCCGGTCAGCGCTCGCACTTCTCGTATCATATGACTCTGATCGAAATATCCCGCCGATAATGCAATGTCCGCCCAGTCCGGATGGTCGGCCGCGTCAGCTTGTTTCATGACGTTCAAATGGCGGATCAGACGCGCATAGGCTTTCGGTGTGATGCCCATGGCGTCGTCAAATCGCCGCCGGATCTGGCGTTCGCTTTTCCCGATCTTGTCCGCCAGCGCCGCAATCGAAAATCTGCCACCGCTTTGCCGGATCAGCCTTGCGGCGCAATGTTCCACGCGATCATCCACATCACGGACATGATGCAGAAATACATTAGCCAGACATTGCGCAATATCGCGCGGCGCCAATTTCACGGACCTGTCCGCAAGCCGCCCAAAGGCGTCATGGATGGCGCGCGGTGCCTCGCCGCTGTAATCCTGAAATTCACGCGGGCAAATAGCCGCGCTTTCGCCCGCCAGTTCCGGATAGAGTCGCAATCCGATCTGCCGGTCGCCGGCTTTTGGCTGATACCATGCGGCGCGCGTCCGGCTGCCACTGATCGCAATCCGGCAATGATCAAACTGCCCGCGCGCATCGGCGCGATAATACAGG
>BQJI01000264.1 GCA_021604625.1 Hyphobacterium sp.
CTGGCTGGCAAATTAAAGAACTGTGGCAAAGCAACAATGTAATAGGCGATGTCGAGCGTGAGTATGATCACGCAAAGCGCTAAAAACCTGACCAACAAAGTCATTTTAGTGGCGGGCTTCAACAACCACGGAACGCCGACAATCATTATCGCCGGGGCAAATATCAGCCACCCGCCAAAAGAAATTGCCGACATCTCGATATGTTCAATTACCACCGGAAATTGGCCATCCAGCGCTTGCTGGGCACCTGACATGCCGGCATAGGTAATTACGACGCAGGCCCATACCAGCAAAGCGATCAGGAACCGGTTCCGCAAGTCAGCTTTCCTCAATACAAAATTCGGATGCCAAGTTTCTATCATGACTTCCTATACCACATGATGCCCGACCATTAGATCACATGAACGTTGGGTGGGACGCTAAACTCGTCAAAAGCCGCCGTTTGCACATCGGGTGCGACCACTGATCACAAACAGCTTGAAATTCGCCCATAGCAAATTTGGATGGAGGTCCTTATAATTCAGGAGTGGTAGCATAATGAATTCTCCCCGATTTTTTGTCGTCCTCGCCACCGCGATGGTGTTACTTTCCTCAAATTCGACCGCCCAAAACACCGAAAACCCACCGCTTGAAGACGCATTTGATTTCATGGTGGGCGAGTGGGAAACCGTCGGACAGGTCAATCGACCCGATGCGCCTGAATCTCTCGGAACCATGTTAGTCTATCCGCTGTTTTCCGAAACAGGATCTCGTGGTTTCACGGTTGAAACGCGTCAATTACCATTGGCAGACCCCGGCGACAGTGCATTTGGTCTGGTTCAGTTTGAATCCAGCGAAATGTTCGTTCTGCATGGCGAAACTCAAACGTGGCGCGGGATTGGACATAACAGTCTTGGAAACCGCAAATGGATCGAGGTCAGCATTGTTGATGGAAATCTTGTCTGGATAAAGACTGGCGAGCTTTTCGGAGATGTCGACGGACAAACCCGATTCGTCTATCTTGACGTTACAGAAAATTCTTTTTCGGTTCGGGTGGATTACTCCGCAGACGGCGAAACATGGTATGAAAACACCTACTTCATGACCGCAGAACGCATAAACCTCAGCGACTGACGCCGGTTTCGATCTAAATAGAAAAAGCCGCCTCAAGGGGCGGCTTTTTTTATGGAAATGGCGCGAGTGACGGGACTCGAACCCGCGGCCTCCGGCGTGACAGGCCGGCGCTCTAACCAACTGAGCTACACCCGCTTGGCCATTCCTACCCTTGCGGGAAGGCGCGTTGTCTACGCAAGCGAGCGCCGGTGGTCAAGCGGGTTTCGCGGCGTTGTGCAGACCGATTGTGCAGTTTGGCTGGTCACGCCCAGACACGCTCTGATGTAGGCGGATTCCGGGTCAATCATTCCGGTCCGCTTCCGCTACGGCGAGACAGCCTTCGCTATTGCGCTGGCTTGCCCAGCCGAAGCTCGCGCCAGCGAGCGAAGGCCCCTGCCGGGGCATTCCGCGCCTAAATTTGATCCCCCGGATCAAATTTTCTGCCACGGCAGACCGTCTTGGAATGGTGGGCGGTGAGGGGCTCGAACCCCCGACCCTCTCGGTGTAAACGAGATGCTCTCCCAGCTGAGCTAACCGCCCGGTTGATCGCTAGATAGACTCTTTATTCCGTTTCGTGAAGTACCGATGACGGTGCGAGCCGGTCTGCGCCATAACATCCCAGTATTCTAGGGCGTGAAGCGCATTTTTCCAATGCAGTCAGCGCCTTTTTGCAGGCCATTGAATCCTTGTTGGCTTCAATATCCAGAATGAACATTTCTTCCCATGGCGCACCCGGTACGGGCCTGCTTTCCAGGCGGGCAAGATTGATTCCTTCATCGCGAAACGCGGCGAGACCATCCACCAATGCACCCGGTGTATGCCGTGTTGCGAAGACGATGGTGGTCTTGCAGGGCAAACCGGCAGCCGGAGGTGTTGGCGATTTCGCGAGGGACACAAAACGCGTGTAATTCTCGCCCGCATCGCTGGCCTGATCATCGATGACATTCAGACCAAACAGGCGCGCGGCATCGGCGCCTGCAATGGCCGCGGTCTGACCGCCCTCCTCCATGGCGTGTTCGAGGGCACGGGTGGATGAGCTGGCAAAGCGCTGGGTGACACCTTCAAGGCCCGACAGGAACCGGCGGCATTGCGCCAAAGCCTGCGGGTGTCCGTAAATCGTAGAAATTCCGCTCAGCGATTTTCCGCGACCGACGACGCAATGACGAACCCGGTAATGATGCTCTCCGGCGATTTCCAGCGGCGTGTCCAATAACAGGTCATAGACTTCGTTGATGCTGCCGGTCGTGGTGTTTTCAATCGGCAGAAAAGCATAGTCGGCCTCGCCATCCTCCACGGCCTTGACGATGGACGGGAAATCCCGACGCACGACAGGCGCCATCGCCGCGTGACGCCCCGAGAAATGCGCCAGCGCTGCAAAATGGGAGTATGTGCCCGGCCCACCGAGATAAGCGACACGTGCCTCGCCATCGGCCTTGATGGCGCGCCCATCCAGCTCTGCGCGCTGACCGCTGAGTGAAAGCTCGATCAGCATTTGATACAGGCGCTCGACCGCAGCAGCTTCCAGCCCCAATGCGGTGCCGGTTTCAATGGCCGCCAGCAAGACGTCACGT
>BQJI01000265.1 GCA_021604625.1 Hyphobacterium sp.
GCCGGGCTTTTGCTATGGGACAGTGAATATGATGCGCCATTTTTTAACGACGGAAGACTGGAAACAGGATGAATTGCAATCCATTCTGGACCGGGCAAAGGCGTTGAAAGCGGGCGCGTCCAGTTCGGCGCTGGCGGGTAAATCCGTTGCGCTGGTGTTTTTCAACCCGTCGCTGCGCACCCGCACCTCATTTGATGTCGGCATTGCGCAGCTCGGCGGGCAGGGCGTGGTTCTGGACGCCCGCGCGGGCACATGGCCGATGGAGTTTGAACCGGGCGCCGTTATGAATGGCGACGCCGAAGAACACGTTATCGAAGCGGCGAAAGTCCTGTCGCGCTATGTCGACATGATTGCCATTCGATGTTTTCCGAAATTCGAAAATTGGGACGCCGAGCGGCAAGACCCCCTGATTACCGCCTTCGCCCGACACGCGAGTGTGCCGATCATCAATATGGAAACGATCGTGCATCCCTGTCAGGAATTGGCACTGATGATGTCGCTGCAGGAAAAACTGGGCCGCGTTGAACAGAAAACATTCCTTTTGAGCTGGGTTCCGCATCCCAAACCCCTGAACACGGCCGTCGCCAACTCGGCCCTTCTCATCGCCTCCAAGTTTGGCATGAATATTCGCATGCTCGTGCCCGATGATGTCTATCGCCTGGACGAGCGCTACATGTCGGCGGCCGCCACCAATTGCGCGGCTCACGGCACATCGTTTGACGTGATGACGGATGTCGACACGGCCTATTCAGGCGCGGATGCGGTTTATGCAAAAAGCTGGGGCGCATTGCCATTCTACGGAAACTGGGGCGAAGAGGCGGCGTATCGTGCCAAAGGTGATGGTTTCATGATTGACGATGCGAAAATGGCGAGAACCAATAATGCCGTTGTCAGCCATTGTCTTCCGATGCGGCGGAATGTGAAAATCGCCGACAGCGTCGTGGATTCAGCGGCTTTTCTGGGCATAAGCGAGGCCGAAAACAGGCTTCACGTCCAGAAAGCCATGCTTGAAGCACTGGCGCGAAATATGGACAGCCACGCATGAGTGAATCAGCAACACGTACAACGATTGTCCGGCTGCTTTCCCACATGCGTGATGGCAAGGAAGTGCGAGATTATCTCAACCGGTTTTCCGAGATCGATCAGTCGCGTTTCGCGGTGGTCAAGGTGGGCGGCGCGGTTATCCGCGATGATCTGGAAGGCCTGGCGGCGGCTCTGGCATTCCTGCAGACGGTCGGTCTGTCACCGATCATCGTCCATGGCGGCGGTCCGCAGCTGGATTCGGCACTGGCCGAGGCTGGTTTCGACACCACACGTATTGACGGGCTGCGGGTCACGCCAGCTGACGCCATCCCCGTCATTCGAAAAGCTTTGGGCGTGGTCAATATTGCGATGGTTGACGCCATTCGCGAAAGTGGCGGTCGCGCCGCGAGCGTGCCTACGGGCGTATTCGAGTCGCGCTTGCTGGACGAGGTGAAATATGGCCGTGTCGGTGAGCCGGTCGGGGTCAATCTTGACCTTGTCGATGCTGCCGTGCGCGGCGGCGAAATTCCCGTCCTCGCTTGCCTCGGTGAAACCGATGACGGGCGGCTTGTGAACATCAATGCGGATCATGCCGTCGCGGCATTGGTCAATACGCTCCAGCCTTACAAGATCATCTTCCTCACTGAAACCGGCGGATTACTGGATGAAAATGGCGACGTGATTTCCACCCTGAATCTTGCCAGCGATCGCGACCGGTTGATGTCGGCGGACTGGATCAAGGGTGGCATGCGCGTGAAAATAGATCAGATTCAGGCGCTTCTGGACTCTCTGCCGCTGACCAGTTCTGTATCTATCACCTCTCCGGAAGGGTTGAGCCAGGAATTATTCACGCATGCCGGCGCGGGAACGCTGATCCGGCGCGGTGAAAACCTTATCACCAACGCGGCCAAGACGGATGTTGACTGGCCGCGGCTTGAAGCTCTGATCACGACGGCTTTCGGGCGAACGCCCGTACAGGGATATTGGGAACATTTCGCGTTTGATCGCTTGTTTGTGACGGAAAATTATCGCGCCGCCGCGCTTGTCAGCCGGTTGGATGATGTGGCCTATCTGGACAAGTTTGCAGTTCTGGAAGAAGCGCGGGGCGAAGGTCTGGCGCGGGCTGTCTGGCAGGAAATGGTGGAGTATTCACCGCGACTATACTGGCGATCCCGGAGCTCGAATCCGGTGAACGCATTCTATTTTCAGGAGTGCGACGGGTCGGTTCGGGTCGGTGACTGGACGGTGTTCTGGCGTGGTGAATACGATCTGGCCCGGGTGCCGGACATGGTCGGCCGGATTGCCGGATTGCCCGAGACGTTGCAGGCGACAAATTGACCGCGCGTATCGGCCTCATCGGAGGGCGCGGCTATACAGGCCGTGAAATTCTGCGTTTGCTCGCAAAGCGCGACGATATGGAGCTGGTCGTGGCCTCCTCGCGTGAGCTGGAAGGGAAACCCGTCCGCGATACGGCGCCGGAGATTGGCACCGAACTGCTGTTTGAATCGCTAGAGCCGGCGCAACTGGGCGCGCTGGATCTCGATGCCATTATTCTGGCGTTGCCGAATGGTATATCGCAATCCTATCTGCCGCATATTGCCGAACAGACCGTTGTCGTGGATTTATCCGCCGAT
>BQJI01000266.1 GCA_021604625.1 Hyphobacterium sp.
CAATGGTGCAGATTTGCGCAGCGTCCAGACCCTGCTTGGACATGCGGATATTTCGACTACACAAATCTACACCCATGTTCTCGAAGAACGCTTGCGAACCCTGGTCGAGACCGCGCATCCGCTCGCGAAGCGCTGAATTCAACCGCAGACACGGCTTGTTCCTTGCATGGGGGATAGTTAGGTTGCAGAGCGCTTCCGCAACCGGATGCATAACAAGACAGGCTAGATGTCAGACCCGACCCGGACCTATCTCGATTTTGAACGCCCCGTTGCCGAACTCGATGCCAAAATCGAGGAATTGGAAACGCTGGCGGCATCCAATACGACCGATGTGCCAGATGTGGCCGACGAGATTGCAAAACTGCGGCAGAAATCCGCTGACCAGCTCGCCAACCTGTACGAGAAGCTGGATCCCTGGCGCAAAACCCAGGTCGCGCGGCATCCCGAACGTCCGCATTTTCGCGATTATCGCCGCCTTCTGATCGAGGATTTCGAAGAGCTGTGTGGAGATCGCCGCTTCTCCGAAGACCCGGCCATCGTTGGTGGCATTGGCCGTTTTCACGGGCGCTCGGTCGTTGTCATGGGCCACGAAAAAGGCCGCGACACCCAATCGCGCCTCAAGCATAATTTCGGCATGGCCAGGCCCGAAGGCTATCGCAAGGCGATTCGCCTGATGGATATGGCCGATAAATTCAACATGCCGGTTCTGACTTTTGTTGACACAGCCGGGGCCTATCCCGGTGTTGGCGCAGAAGAACGCGGCCAGGCGGAAGCGATTGCACGCTCGACCGAGCGCTGCCTGTCGCTGGGTGTGCCGCTGATTTCGGTCATCGCCGGTGAGGGCGGTTCAGGCGGCGCTGTAGCGCTGGCCAGCGCCAACTCCATCATCATGCTGCAGCATTCAATCTATTCCGTGATCTCTCCAGAAGGCTGCGCATCCATCCTGTGGAAGGATTCGACGCGCGCCCGCGATGCGGCCATTGCCATGAAAATCACCGCACAGGATCTGCAAGAACTGAAAATCATCGACCACATCGTCAAGGAGCCGGTTGGCGGTGCCCATCGCGCGCCGGACGACACGATCCGTCAGATTGGCGAGAAAGTCGATTCGGTTCTCGCCGGTCTGGAAGGCCTGCGCGCTAGCGATTTGCGCGCCCGCCGCCGCGAACGCTTCCTCGCCATCGGGCGTATGGAAGCCAGCGAAGCCTAGAGCCGGCATTCCAGCCAGGGAAGCCGACGGCCTTCAAACACGTCCGACGGCCTGTCCTCGATAAAAACGGCTCCCATTTTTTCATAAAATCCGCGCGCATCGGGGTCGGATAGGATCGTCATCACAGTCACGCCCGCTTCACGAAGGCGCTGCGCCGCTTCCTGAAACAGCACGCGGCCCGCGCCGCTTCCGATAACGCTCGGTTCGATAAAGAGCAGGTCCAGATTTCCGGCAGCACCGCCCGGGTCGATCTGACCGACGCCGCATATCCGGTTTTCGTGATTCAGCGCGACAAAGGCATGCCCGGCGTCAACGCAATGCGGTTCGACCCTCAGATAGGGTGCGCAGGCCGCGACGAAGGCGGCGTCATAGCCCCAATGCGCCTTTGATCTCAGGCAAAGCGCGGACAGCGCTTCGCATTCCTCAAGGCGCGCATTGCGAATGCGCAGGGGGTCAGGTCGAGACGGTGGGGCCACCGATCGCGCCATGACATTGCTTGAATTTTTTGCCGGATCCGCACGGGCAAGGCGCATTGCGCTGAACCTTGCCCCAGCTGGCAGGGTCATTTGGATTGCCGGACGTTGTGGCGCGGCGTTGTGTCGGCGACGTTCGCGTTGCTACGGGGCCGGCATCCGGACCATCCATTTCGTTACGCCCCGTGCGCGGATCAATATGTGTGGCCTTCATCTCGGGAAGCGGCGCAGGTTGCGGCGGCGTTGCCTGAACGCGGATTTTCATCATTACCCTGGTGACGTCTTCGCGAAGACTGCTCAGCAGATGGTCAAACAGCGAGAAGGCCTCGGTTTTGTATTCGTCGAGCGGATTGCGCTGGCCATATCCGCGCAGCCCGATGATAGAGCGCAGTGATTCCAGACGTTGAAGGTGTTCACGCCAGCCGCGGTCAATGGTTTCCAGCAAAATCTGCTTTTCAACCCGGCGCATCAATTCGGAACCGGTTTCAGACGCCTTGACGGCATAAGTCTTGTCCGCCGTGTCTTTGAGCCGTTCGACGATTTCCTCGTCTGCAATGCCTTCTTCCTCGGCCCAGTCTTTGACCGGAAGGTCAATGTTGAAATACTCGATGACCGCTTCGTGCAACCCGTCGACATCCCATTGATCCGGCAGGGCTTTGGGCGGAATGAAACGCGCGACAATGGTTTCAGCGGTTTCTTCGCGCATATCCTTGATCACGTCGGAAACATCGTCATCGGTCATAAACTCGATGCGCTGTTCGAAGATCGCCTTGCGCTGATCATTCATCACATCATCGTATTTCAGGACATCCTTGCGGATGTCGAAATTACGCTGCTCGACTTTTTTCTGCGAGGTCTCGATGGCTTTCGACATCCACGGGTGCTGAATGGCTTCGCCTTCTTTCAGCCCACCCATCCGCATGATGGCGTCCAGTCGATCGGCGGCGAAAATACG
>BQJI01000267.1 GCA_021604625.1 Hyphobacterium sp.
CGCCCTCAAGGGCGGGACCGCGATAAACCTTTTTCATCGCGATATGCCGCGTCTCTCGGTCGATATCGATCTCGCCTATCTGCCGATTGCAGATCGCGCAACGTCATTGAACGCCATCGACGCTGCGTTCGACCGGATCACGGCGCAGGTCAACAAACTGCCCGGCGTCAACGCCCAACGCATCGCCGGCGGCGGTGGCGGCGACACGCGCCTACTCGCAAGTGCAGACGGCATTACGGTTAAAATCGAAACGTCGCCCGTGATGCGCGGCGCCGTCGGCAAACCGCGTCTGATGCGAACGACCGATGCTGTCGAAGACGCCTTCGGCTTCGTTGCGACGAGTGTCCTCGCTTTTGAAGACCTTTATGCTGGCAAGCTACACGCCGCGCTCGACCGCCAGCATCCGCGCGATTTGTTCGACGTCAAACTTCTCTATGAAAACGAGGGGCTCACCGACGATCTCTTCCGCACCTTTCTTGTCTACGCCGCCTGCTCCAACCGCCCCACGCACGAACTGCTCGCGCCGAATGAACGAGACATAGCTGAGGACTTCGCACGGGAATTCGCCGGCATGACCGTCGAACCGGTCGACCTCGATGATCTTCTCGCAGCACGCAAACGATTGATCGACAACGTGCAGGCGCGCCTCAATGGGCCCGCTGCCAATTTCCTGATCGGCCTGCAATCGGGCGAACCGGATTTCACGCTTATCGGATTGCCGCAAGCGGCTGACCTGCCGGCGATAAAGTGGAAAGTTTTAAACCTGAAAAAATTGATGACGGACAATCCAGACAAGCATCAACAACAAAGCGACAAATTGAAATCAATTCTGAGAATGTAAAATTGTCGCCGGTCGGTACGAACCAAGTCTGATAATCGCTATAGGAAGCTACGGGCGCCAAATTGGCGGCGATATGCACCATCAGAAGCAAGAGGGTTTACTCCTCGCCCCCGCCATGAAATATGCAAACATCGCAACGCCGCACACAATTGCGGCGTCCGCGAGATTGAACGCAGGCCAATGAAGATCGCCTATGTAAAAATCGAGATAGTCTGTAACCGATCCGTCAGCTATGCGATCGACAGAATTTGCTAATGCGCCGCCTATAATTAGGCCCAGGCCCATCGCTTCTGCGATCCTAACTGTTTTGGTTAGGCGCAAAGCGAGCCAGGCTGCAATAGCAACCGCGACTGCCGACAACACCCATGGCGCCCATGCCCTGTCCGAACTGAACAGGCCGAAGCTCACGCCGCGGTTGAAACCGAGGACCAGACTGAAAAATTGCGTTATTTCAATGGGGCCCCCGATATTTGCCAATATTGCCGTTATTTGTTGTTTAATGACGAAGTCCAACGTGAAAACAGCGACCGCGGTCGCGAGCCCGAATATCACAGCGGCAGGCCGGAGCGGCCGTATAATCGTCACGTCGGAGCTTTTGCTGGGTTCATCCGTCATTTTGACGAGTCACCTGCGCCGGTAGGCATCCGTTCTGCTGCATTGGCGGCGCGCAAATCTTTTAGAGCGTGGTCAACAATGTTCCACGCTGAATGCAGAAACAAACCCGCGATCAATATTGCGACGATTAGATCCGGAAGCGGTGATCTTGTCACCGCCACAAATCCAGCTGCGACGATGACTGCAACATTTCCTATTGCGTCGTTCCTCGAAAAGAGCCAGACAGCTCGCATATTCGCATCGCCGCCCCGATAAGGTAGAAGCGGAATGACGGCAACGACATTGACGATCAAAGCGATGACGGCAAAGGTGCCCATCAAGCCGGCCTCGACCGGCGTATCGCCGAAAAACCTTGCAATCGTGCTGGTCAACACCCAGAAGCCGAGCAGACCGAGAAAGAGTCCTTGAATAAGCGCTGATCGAGCGCGCCATGCGATCGACCAGCTGATCGCGAGCAATCCCAAAAACGTAATCGACCCATCGCCGAGAAAATCGAGCGCATCAGCTTTCAAGGCTTGTGAATTCGCCAGGAACCCGCCGACAATTTCCACGAGCCCATATGCTACATTCAATCCGACGACGATCCATAACGCCCGCCGGTAACCGGGCGACCGAACTAAATCGTTATCAACGGCGCAACAGTCATCGTCACTCATATCAAACGCCTCCGATGGCGCTGGCTAAAATTCACAGCCGCGCTAACAACAAATTCATCCCTAAAATTGACTTCCAGTGTTCAAATCTTGCTCAATAGCATCTCACAGATACGTATTATAAATGCTCCAGCTGCTGGAGGTTCAAGCCTTCGGTTATACTCTCGCCTCACCCCCAAATTACTTGTCATCGGGACGCGGCTGTCAGGGGAGTATTCCCGGTTTAGCGATAAAATCAGTTCACCGACTGCTCCACGGATCCTAGATCGCCAATCAGATATGTCGTCTTTTTTGGTTCGTTGTACGCCAACAATCGTAACGCATTAGCGACGACAATGAGCGTCGATCCCTCATGCACCAAAACAGCCGGTCCGATGCCAAGCCCCAAGAGCGTCGAAGGAATCAGGATCGCAACAATTCCCAGGCTTACCCAGAGGTTCTGACGAATAATCCGGCTGGTCGCACGACTGAGTCCGACCGCGAAGGGCAGCGTTTCGAGA
>BQJI01000268.1 GCA_021604625.1 Hyphobacterium sp.
GTCCAGTTTTCACCCGCCCACAACGTCTCCAGGCGTTCATACCAGCTACGCTCCTCAACGCGCCCCGGTGCAGCAAAACGTTTCCAGCCACACACCAGCAACCGGTCACTCGCCCGCGTCAACGCTACGTAAAGCAAGCGCGCGCTCTCGCCATCCGAGCTTTCGGTATCCGCCTCCGCCAACGCTTCGACCAATGGCGGCTTGATCTTGCCGCTAGCGCCCCACACCAGACCGAAATCATCGGTGAAGAAAAGGCTGCGGTCGGCGCGCGCGCGGGGCTTCTGTGTCGTGTCCGGCAGGATCACAATCGGCGCTTCCAGACCTTTTGATCCATGCACCGTCATCACCCGCACTTCGCCGCGCCCCTGGTCCATTTCGCGTTTGATCTGGCCTTCACCGGCCTTCAGATCGGCAATGAAGCCGGGAAGGGAGGCCGTATTCTGTTGTTCATAGCCTAAGGCACGGGCCAGAAATTCCTCGACCGGATCGCGCGCCTCTTCGCCTAGTCGCGCAAAAAGGCGTTTCTGCCGGGTTTCGCCAGTTGGCGACCGCTCATTCAGGAAATCCGCAAAAAACCCGTAAACCCCTGCCGTCTCAATCCGGTTGCGCGCCCGGACCAGCGCCTCGCGCGCCTCAGCCAGTGCCGGCTCACCACTGTCGCGCAAGGCCCGCCAGAGCGACCCTTTTCGCCCGTGCGCCAGATCAAACAGTGTTTCATCGTCAATGGAGAGCGGCGCACCGACAGGGTGAAAGAAGGGCGTTTTCAGAATTTCCGCCAGCTTCAGATCATCCAGCGGATTGAGCGCAATCTCGGCCAGATTGATCAGATCCTGAACCGCCAACTCCTCAGTCAGCACCATCCGGTCGGCCCCAGCCACGGGCACCGCCAATTGCTTCAATCGCCGGATCAGTTCGCGGAAAAACCCGCTGCGTGTGCTGACCAGCACCAGAATATCCTTCGGTTCCGCCGGTCTCAGAACGTCGGTGCCATCGCCATGGACAGCATCGCCATCATCCAGGATGCGTCGAATCTCGGTCGCCACCAGCCCCGCCAGCCTGTGGCTGGCACTGGCCTGACTTTCCCGGTCCACCGGTTTAGCCGGGTCCGGGGCATCTGATTGTTTCTCCCGGGGAAGGGCGGGCCATAACTCCACCAGTCCGGGGCGATCCGCCCATGCGGCCTGATGCGTCTGATACCGCTCAAACGCCTGCCTGGATGGCGCATAGCCTGCGCTGATAACGTCGCTTTCGCCATCGGGTGCAACAAATTTGGTTTCCGGGGCGGCGGTCACCGCCTTCATTTCGCCGAGAAGGCGTTCGGGCTCAAAGGCCTGATCCACAGCCGACAGAATTATAGATGCCGAGCGGAATGAGACAGAGAGCGAGGGCGTTTCGAATTTTTGCCCGGCCGCAAGGGCGTCGGATCGTACGCGCTGGCCCCAGGCCAGAAACTGTTTCGGTTCGGCCCCCTGAAAGGAATAGATGGACTGCTTCTCATCTCCGACGGTGAAAACGGTTTTCGGCGTTGCGCGTTCAATGCCGCTGCCGGAAAAATAATCCTCGACCAGCGCACCAATGACCTGCCACTGGTCCGGCGCATTATCCTGCGCTTCATCGACCAGCACATGATCTATCCCGGCATCGAGTTTGTAACGAATCCAGTCCTGGTCATCGGAATTTTCAAGGAGCTTTACTGCAAAGGCGATCAGATCGGAATAATCCAGTCGACGGCGCGCGCGCAGAGCCGCTTCATAGCGTCGAATATAATCCGCACTGACGCGGGTCGCGGCTTCGGAGGCCTCAGCAGTGTCGGCGGCAACAACTTTCCAACGAAGCTCTTCAACCCTCTCGTGCTCGTTTTCTAGTAAGTCCAAAATCGCTGGAAATGACTTTGAAAAAGTTTTTGTGACAAGGTCGTTTTTTCGGTCTCCGACCGGACGTTTGTTGTCAATCTTGAAGAAGACGAATTGATATTCACGCCAAGCAGAAGCCGAGTCATTGGCAGCGAGCGCGGATTTAATAGCCCTGGCTTGTTTTTGATCGTTTGCAGAACTTTCCATTAGTTGGAGAGCGGCTGATTCGAGCGCCTCTCGCGGAGCATCGCGCCAGCCATGTTCGATTAATCCGGCGGCGCTCTCATTATCCGACAGGCCCAGCTCGGTGCGAAGGGCGGCGCGCAATCCCGCTTCGCCTTTGGTCTGCAGCAGGCTGGAAAACGCCAGCCGCTTACCCGTCGCGAGACGTACAATCAGATCAAAACTGTCCGTACCGCGCGCATTCAAGGCCGCCAGCGCATCGTGCAGGTCTGCATCCGTCCGCGCGGCCAGCAGGAGACCGCGACGGGCTTCGGCGGCAATGGCCCGATTATCCGCATCGTCGGCAATATCAAATCCGGGCGGCAATCCGGCTTCCAGCGGGAAGCGTTGCAATAGGGACTGGCAAAAAGCATGAATGGTCTGCACGGCCAGCCCGCCCGGCGTTTCCAGCGCGCGGGCAAACAATCGCCGGGCTTCTGCCAGCTCATCGCGGGCATATGAGCCGTCGTCCTGATTGTGCAGATCGTTGAGCCGCTTCGTCAGCGCCGCATCATCGGCAATGGCCCATTCGC
>BQJI01000269.1 GCA_021604625.1 Hyphobacterium sp.
CCGTCATCGGCCCGGTTTTCTTCGAGATCATCCAGCGCAAGGGCAATGAGGGCTTCGGCGAGGGCAATTTCAAGGCGCTGTTCGAATCCATCGAGCTCGATCAGCAACGCCGCGGCGTGCTGGCCTAGGTCTTATGCCAAAGGACGCGGCACTCCGGCTAGAGGCCTACCTGCCTTACCGCCTGTCTGTGGCGTCCAATCGCGCCAGCCGATGGGTGGCGCGCTCCTATGAGACCCGCTTCGGCCTGTCGATCTGGCAATGGCGGGTGATCGCCGTGCTCGGAGGTGCCGACAAACTGACCGCGCAGGACGTCGCAACCGCAACGGCGATGGACAAGGTGACGGTGTCGCGCGCCGTGCGTGGCCTGCTCGAAAGCGGTCATGTAGACCGCAAGAAACATGACCGGGATGGCCGTTCAGCCTTGCTTGAACTCACCCCGTCCGGGCGCAGCGTTTATACCGAGATCGCACCGGACGCCATTCGCCAGGAGGCTGAATTGCTGGACGGGTTTTCGAGAACCGAAATCGATCAATTGATGCAATTACTGGCCAAGCTGGAACGCCGCGCTGACGACCTCGCCGACGACTAGGCGGAGAGCATGAACAGCGTCAGCCATTGCGCGCGAACCGCCGGCTGGTCCTGATCCTCGACCTCGACCGACACATCCCAATGACTGATCCACTGGCCCGGCTTGCGTTCCTCGACCTGCGCCAGTTTGAAATGCGCGCGGATACGCTGTCCGACGGGCGTCGGCGCCGTAAAGCGCAACTTCTCGAAACCGTAATTGATCGGGATTGCGTCCGGTGGCATGGGCGGCAGGCAGGTTTCGCCCAGATGAGACAGCATGGAGAGCGTGAAATAGCCGTGCGCAATCGTGCCGCCAAAGGGCGTTTCCGCTTTTGATCGCTCAACATCCACATGAATGAAATTATGGTCGATGGTGAGATCGGCAAACTGGTTGACCCGGTCCTGTGTCATGTCGAACCAGTCCGAGGTGAAAGTCTTTCCGACCATGTCCAGATAGGATTGAACGCTCATCGTCTAGCTCCCCACATGGCGCAACCAGCCGTGCGTATCTTTTGTCTGGCCTGAAAACAGGCCGAAGAAACCGTCCTGAACCTTTCGGGTCAACGGATAATCGCCGGTTCCGACATCAAACCCGTCAACCATTTTGACCGGCGTCACTTCGACAGCGGTGCCGGTGAAAAATATCTCGTCGGCCGTGTAGAGCGCCTCACGCGGCATCGTCTGTTCAATGACGTTATGGCCCATATCAGCGAGCAGTTTGATCACCGTATCGCGGGTAATGCCTTTCAGGATCGAGGCCGCGCCCGGCGGGGTGCGAATGACGTCGTCTTCGATCAGGAACAGGTTTTCGCCCGAGCCTTCCGACAACAGCCCGTCCGTGCCAAGGCCGATGCCTTCGGCGACACCGCGATCCTTGGCCTCATAGCCAATCAGAATGGAGGAAAGATAGTTTCCGCCCGCCTTCATGCCCGGCGGAATGGTGTTGGGCGCCAGGCGGTTCCAGCTGGAAACGGCGACATCGACGCCTTTGGTCAGCGCGTCCTCACCCAGATAGGTGCCCCAGGGGAAAGCCGCGATCATGGTATGGATCGGCATGTCACGCGCCGTCACACCGACCGATCCTGCGCCGCGAAAAACCAGCGGGCGAATATATCCGGCGGTCAGCTTGTTGTCGCGCACCGCCGCACAACAGGCTTCGCACAGAGTTTCGGCATCATACGGAATCTCCAGCCGGTACATGCGCGCCGAGCGGAAAAGCCGTTTGATATGGTCTTCAAGGCGAAAAATCGCCGGGCCATCGGGCGTCTCGTAGACCCGGATGCCCTCGAAAACAGACGAGCCGTAATGCAGCGCATGGCTCATCACGTGAACCGTGCAGTCTTCCCAGCGGCGCATTTCGCCATCCATCCAGATATAATCGGCTTTTTTCAACGCGTATCCTCCCGATGAATGACGTTCGTCTCATCGATACGCGAAAAACGACGCGAGGGGGAGTGGCAAGCGTTGCGGCTATTTCACCGCTTCAATCGCCTTGGTGATGAGCTCGCGGGCTTTCGCCGCGCCCTCCCAGCCTTGCACCTTCACCCATTTATTGGGTTCCAGATCCTTGTAGTGCTCGAAGAAGTGGGTGATCCGCGCCAGTTGGGCCGGCAGGATGTCGGAAAAGTCTTTCACATCATCATAATAGGGCGTCAGGCTGTGATGCGGGGCGGCAAGGATTTTTTCGTCCAGCCCGCTCTCATCTTCCATCAGCAACACGCCGATGGGCCGCGAGCGCACAACACAGCCGGGCATCAACGTTGTGGAACCGAGGCACAGAACGTCAATCGGATCGCCATCATCGGACAGCGTGTGCGGAATGAAGCCGTAATTGCAGGGGTAACGCATTGGCGTGTGCAGGAAGCGATCAACAAAAACCGCGCCCGACGCCTTGTCCATTTCGTATTTGACCGGATCGCCGCCAAGCGGCACTTCGACGATCATGTTGAAATCTTCCGGCGGATTCAC
>BQJI01000270.1 GCA_021604625.1 Hyphobacterium sp.
GCCGGCAGGCCGGTCGCCAGCACGTCGCGCACGGCGCTGTCGGCAATGGTCGGGTGCAGCAATTGATCCAGCTGGGCCGGGTCAACGCGCATCACCGCTTCTTCTTCGGTGATCAGGCCGGATTCGGCCATATCCACGGCAATTTTCAACGCCGCCTTGGCGGTGCGCTTGCCATTGCGGGTCTGAAGCATCCACAGACGCCCACGTTCAACCGTAAATTCAATGTCCTGCATGTCGCGATAATGGCGCTCCAGCACATCAAACACCGCCGCCAGCTCGGCATAGCTCTCCGGCAGGGCTTCCTGCATGGAAGGCTGGGTATCGCCCATTTCCTCGCGCATGTCCTGCGTCAGGCATTGCGGCGTGCGGATACCGGCCACCACATCCTCGCCCTGCGCATTGATCAGAAACTCGCCATAATAGGCATTGCGCCCCGTGGATGGATCGCGGGTGAAGGCCACACCGGTGGCCGAGGTATCGCCCATATTGCCGAACACCATGGCCTGCACATTCACCGCCGTGCCCCAGCTTTCGGGAATGTCGTGCAGCTCGCGATACTTGATCGCGCGCGCCGTCATCCAGCTATCGAAGACCGCGCCAATCGCCCCCTGTAATTGCTCGCGCGGGTCGGTCGGGAAATCGCGGCCCAGCTCTCCTGCCGCCGCGCGCTTGTAATCCTCGACGATGTCCACCCAGTCCTCGGCAGACAATTCGGTATCGAGCGAATAATCGCGCTCTTCCTTGAACGTCTCAAGGATCTCTTCAAAAATCGAATGATCGAGCCCCAGAACAACGTCTGAATACATCTGGATGAAGCGGCGATAACTGTCATAGGCAAAACGCTTGTCGCCGGAGAGTTTCGCCAGACCTTCAGCGGTTTCATCATTCAGGCCCAGATTGAGAACCGTATCCATCATCCCCGGCATGGAGGCGCGCGCACCGGAACGCACCGACACCAGCAGCGGATTGGCCGGATCGCCAAACGCCTTGCCGGTCACGCTTTCCAGATTCTTCAGCGCCGCGTCCATTTGGCCATCCAGTTCGGCGGGATAGGCCTTGTTGTTTTCATAATAGGCCACGCAGACAGAGGTGGTGAGGGTAAAGCCCGGTGGTACCGGTAGGCCCAGCCTGGCCATCTCCGCTAGGTTCGCGCCCTTGCCGCCCAGCAATTCGCGCTGGCTGGCATCGCCCTCGCTGGAGCCGCCACCGAATGCATAGACCCACTTTGTCACGCTCATCGCGTTGTCCCTTTAACCTTCGATGCGGCCGAAATCGGCCACGGTGTGCGCCGCCGCCCGGATCGACGCCAGAAGGCGCAATCTGTTGCGGCGCAGCATGTCGTCTTTATCGTTCACGGTGACTTTGTCAAAAAACGCATCCACCGGCCCGCGCAATTGCGACAGCGCGGTCATCGCCCCCTCGAAATCCTCGGCAGCAACAGCCTTTTCGGTCGCGGGACGCACGGTGTTCAGGGCATCAATCAGCGCTTTTTCTTCGGTGTCCTGAGGCGAATAGTCGCTGTCCAGATCACCGTCGAACGCACCTTCGCCGTCCGACTTTTCCTCGGCTTTCAGAATATTCACCGCGCGCTTGTATCCCGCCAGCAAGGCCTTGCCGTCCTCGGTGTCGAGGAAGCCCTGCAAGGCGCGGGCGCGATGGGTGACGCGCACCAGATCATCATCGCCGAGGGCAAACACCGCATCAATCACATCATGCGAAATGCCGTCATCCTTCAAGTGGACTTTGAGGCGGTCGGCAAAGAAGGCGAGGAGGTCGTTGATGAGTGCAGATCGCAATGAAACGGTTTCGGGATCAAAGTAAGAAGGCAAATTATCAGCGATTGCTGCAGTGAGTTCCGACGCTTGTTTTTCTAAAGAAGCGTCATGCAATGCTTGGATCGCAGCATCGTATTTCTTGAAGGTTTCCTCGGTGGCATTGTAGCCCCATAGATCGTCGATTGGATCACTAAGCGTCTCTTTCAGCGGTAGCCTCAGCTGATTTTCCAGAAGCATCCGGACCACGCCCAACGCTGCCCGTCTCAACGCAAACGGGTCTTTCGACCCCGTCGGTTTTTCGTCAATCGCCCAGAAGCCGACGAGCGTATCCAGCTTGTCGGCGAGCGCGACGGCGGCACTGACCGGCGCGGTCGGCACATCATCGGACGGGCCCTGCGGCTTGTAATGATCGCGGATCGCATCGGCGACTTCAGCCGGCTCGCCCTGTTCCAGCGCGTAATACCGGCCCATCGCGCCTTGAAGCTCAGGGAATTCATAGACCATTTCCGACACCAGATCGGCCTTGGACAGGCGCGCTGCTTTTTCTGCCAGATCCGGATCAGCTCCGACCGCAGGCGCAAGCTTGCGCGCCAGCGCCGCCACGCGCTCCACCTTGTCGGCGACACTGCCCAGCTTCTGGTGGAAGGTCACCTTGTCCAGCTGCGCTGCCATATCCGAGAGCGGCGTCTTGCGATCATTATCCCAGAAATGCCGCGCATCAGAGAGGCGCGCCGAGAGG
>BQJI01000271.1 GCA_021604625.1 Hyphobacterium sp.
CTCGATGCGGCGATTGAGGACCACCTGGCTGAGCTGATCGCGTGCTGCGCGCGCCATGGGCTCTTCACGGTAATTGCATTTCGTTCGGGGCCCGGCCGTTCTGAATTCACGTTTCACAGAGACGATGGCGGAAGCTGGTTTCCCAATTCAATGATTGACGAACACGTCTGGTCATCGGGTGAAGCGCAAGCGGCATGGGTCGAGATGTGTCGACATACTGCGCGGCAATTTCGCAATCACGCATCGGTTGCCGGGTTTCTTCCGATGGTCGAACCTAATGGCAGCCATGTTGTGTCCCGGTCGACCTGGCCAGAGTTTGCCCGACATCTCGCAATGGAAATTCGTGCTGTTGATGCAGATTTGCCGGTGCTGATCAGTCCGGACGGCTATGCAAATGCTGTGAATGCCAAGCAACTCGATTTGACAGATATTTCCAATCTTGTAATGGCGATTCACGATTATTCGCCTTTTGCCTATACGCATGGTGATCCGGTGAGTGCGGCCAGCTTTTCTGATGCCGAAGCACGTGTTTCAGCGCCAGATTATCCGCGCTGGATGGTGGGTGAATTCGGTGTGCGTAGATGGGCCGCGAATGCAGCGCGTTACCTCGATTTGCGGCTGCAATCGATGGAGCAGCAGGGTGCGAATTCGACTTTCTTCCACTGGCCGTCCGGATGGGAAAATTATGAAGCCGTTGAAAATGGCTGGAATCCGTTTTTTGGTTCCGACGCCGCGGCAAGCCGTCGATCCGCGACAACTCCGATTGTCGATGTTCTTGCCCAATATTGGTCGCGAAACACTGTGCGGGCCTAGCGTACGTTGATTTTATCGCCGAGTAGCGCCGGGCCGGTTCTTAGCATGATCCACAGATCAAACCACAGGCTGGCCTTGGTGATGTATTCAACATCGTAGCGGATGCGCTCACGGGCGGCCTCAGGCGAATGCAGAGGACCGCGTGAACCATTGACCTGCGCCCAACCCGTCAGGCCGGGTTTGACCCGGTGACGGTGGGCGTATTCGCCGACGAGGCTCGATGTCAGCGCAGCGCCGGTTTTCATGCCCGGCGCGTGCGGGCGAGGGCCGACAAGGGACATTTCGCCTTTCAATACATTCCACAATTGCGGCAATTCATCGAGGCTTGTCTTGCGGATAAATTTTCCGATACGGGTTACACGCGGGTCATCGCGCTCGACCTGACGCACGCTGCCGTCCGCGGGCGCAGGGTCGTTTCGCATGGACCGGAATTTGAAAACATTGATGGGCTTGCCATTGATGCCTTCCCGTGTCTGGCGGAAGAAAACCGGACCCGGAGAATCGAGTTTGATGAGTATCGACAACAGGCCCATGACGGGCAGGGCTGCGATGAACATCAGCGAACCGATGACGAGGTCTTCGAGGCGCTTTGTGATGACCCACCCCGGCGTTGCGGGATTGCCAGACAACCGTGCTGCCGGCGCATTGGCAATTTCTTCCAGCGATTGTTTTTTCGGATTGAAGTGCTCGAAATCCAGCAACAGGCAAACCGGTTGAGGCAGGCCTGATAATTGCGCAAGCAAGGCATGAACACGCTCGACGGCATGCGGTGTTACGGTCACGATGATCCGGTCAACTTCGTGAAGGTACGGCCACCGATTAAGGTCCTGCAGGGTGCCCAGATAGGGCGCACCAGCCAGCGCTGAAGGACTGCGCGAGATTCGATCATCGAAAACACCAAGAATATTCACGAGCTTGTTGCGCTGGTTTGCATCAATCAGACGCCGGGCATTTGCCGTTGCGCCAACGACGACGACGTTCGAGGCAAGCCGACCCGAGCTGGCCCAGTATTCGACGAAGAATGCATAGGCTGTATGCACAATCAGGAGCGACGCTGCGGCAATGCCGGCCTGTTGCGCGACGGTTTGCGAAAGCATGGGATCCGAGAAGCGAACCAGAAATATGCTGGCGATGCCCGCTAGTCCCAGCCCGATAATGGCCGTTGAAACGTGGCGCCAGACCGGCTTGCGAGCGCGAATGGTGTAAAGCCCGGTCATACGGAAGCAGGCGAATGCGGTGCCCAGAAAAACGAGAATTGGCCAGAAATTCGCGCCGAATGAAACAAAAGCGGCGCTGGCCAGACTCGCCATGATGCCGAGATCCAGCAATTGCAACGTATGGCGAAGCGTTGAACGGTCGATCCTGTTCGTAGGCGGGGTCACTGACGCGCGTGCCATTTCAATAGCGCCTGTGCGACCGCGACCGGCCTCCAAAGCCGCAAAACCGGGTGACACATCATTGGCCGGCGATAGTGGGCCGGCATCCAGCTGGCGTTTGTTCATGATGACCGCCTCCGATCGAATTCATCAGAAAGCGATAATGCCCGAATAACGAAAAGATTCAGTTGCGATACGTGGTTAGCGAAAGGTGAAACGGCCCGGCTTCGCGAAAAACTGTTTCTTGTATAGTTATTCCCGTGATCAGAGTGGGAATGAAATGCAAAGGAAAATTCTGATAATTGGACTGATTGGCAC